>CALQAT020000084.1:0-7568 GCA_943328625.2 Bordetella parapertussis
AATCTTCGCCCAATTGTTATCGAGGGTTTCTCCTCTGGTGGGCAGCTCATGCTCACAACAGAAGTGGAGAATTTCCCTGGTTTTCCAGAGGGAATCATGGGTCCCGAGCTCATGGCGAACATGCGTGAGCAGGCTCTTAGATTCGGTGCAGAATTTGTTACCGCTAATGCAGATCGTGTTGACCTCTCGTCTTCCCCATTTGGTGCGTGGGTCGGGAACGATGAGTACCGCGGACGCACCATGATCATCTCTACAGGTGCAACTGCACGGATGCTTGGCCTCGAGGGCGAAGCGGGTTTAATCGGTCGTGGCGTATCCACCTGCGCGACCTGCGATGGCTTCTTCTTTAGAGACCACGAAATTGTCGTAGTCGGTGGCGGCGACTCTGCTCTTGAAGAGGCAACCTTCCTAACGAAATTTGCATCCAAGGTCACGCTCGTGCACCGCCGCGACGAATTCCGTGCATCAAAAATCATGCAGGATCGCGCGTTCGCTAATCCCAAGATTGAGGTGCGCTGGAATAGCGCGGTTGACTCACTCGTGGGAGAGACGAAACTAGAGAGCGTCGTTCTGAGAGACACCAATACAGGAGAACTCTCCGATCTCAGTGCAACAGGGCTCTTCATCGCAATAGGGCACGACCCGACTACTGAGTTATTCAACGAAGTTCTCGACCTAGACGGCGACGGATACATCATCACGGCGCCAAGCTCAACGAAGACAAGCATCGACGGGGTATTCGCATCAGGCGATGTTGCGGATCACGTCTACCGCCAAGCAATTACCGCTGCGGGTACTGGCTGCATGGCAGCAATTGAAGCAGAGCGATGGCTCGCAGCAAACGAGTAACTATCTAAAAGACATAGACAGTTACTCTTCTGGAATACCGATCCCCTAAAATGTGTTAATGACTGTACGATAAGCACAGATAACTCAACTTACAAGGCAACCCGAAAGGACCACCCCATGTCCGCAAATATCGTTACCCTCTCTGACTCCACTTTCGACGAGACCGTTCTTGGCTCCTCCACCCCGATCCTCATTGATTTCTGGGCCGAATGGTGCGGACCCTGCAAGATGGTGGCCCCGATCCTCGACGAGATCGCTGATGAGCAGGCCGGTAAGTTTACGATTGGCAAGCTCAACATCGACGACAACCCTGAGGCTGCAAGGCGCTTCGACGTAATGAGCATCCCCACCATGCTGGTATTTCAAGATGGGGTGCCGGTCAAGCGCATTGTTGGCGCCAAGGGTAAGGCCCAACTCCTACAGGACCTCGCCGAGTTCATCGGGTGACATCTGGGGTACTGCGTGCAGGAGCACGCGGAGAGCCTGTTCGCGATCTACAGATGCGCCTGGCCTCTGCGGGCTTTGCTTCGAAGGACCCAAGCGGCCTCTACGCAGAAGGGACTGAGAACTCAGTCCGGCAGTTTCAAGAGTCGCGCCGGATAAGGGTTGATGGGATCTGTGGCCCCCAGACATGGGCATCGCTTGTAGAGAGTGGTCGAGTCCTTGGTGACCGCCTCCTCTCTCAGCACCGCCCAATGCTTCGGGGGGATGATGTGCTACTACTTCAACGACGACTCAACGCTCTTGGATTCGATGCCGGGCGCGAAGACGGAATCTTCGGTCCGGATACCTCTGCTGGGCTCCTCGATTTTCAGCGAAATGCTGGAGTTGCTCCCGACGGGGTCGTTGGCCCATCTACCATTGAGAGCCTTGACCGTTTGGGCGAGCAGGCTGGAGCATCGGTGGCGGCGGTACGCGAGCGCGAGGCTCTGCGCCAAGCAACTCGAGAGCTAACCGGGCAGGTAGTCTTCCTCGCAACCGCCCCGGAGCTCTCTTTACTTGGTGGGGTAATTGAACGCCACCTCGTAAATATGGGGGTATCCGTAGTAGCCGACCATAACGGCACCGATGACCGCACCCTAATTGAAGAGGCGAATCGCTCCGAGGCCTCAATATTTATCTCTATCTCCTTAGGTGATCGACCTGGATCGAGGGTCTGCTACTTCGAGTCGGAGCGCTATCGATCAGAGGCCGGATACCGCATGGCGAGTGCAGTCTCCACCGAACTCTCATCTGTTCTTGATGACTTAGACGCCACTAGCACGAGTGGTCGGATGCTGAGGGTTCTGCGGGAGACGAAGATGGCTGCAGTTGTGATTCAGCCAGCCGGCGAGCACGACGCTGCCGAGACCTCTGTACTAGTGCGACGGGTCGAAGAGATTGGCCTAGCGATTGCCGCTGGAGTTCAGCGCGGTATTGAGAAGCCAGATCTGGACCTCACGCTTGAGAACCCTGTAGTAAAGATTCCTCGCGAGTCCTAAACCTGAACTAGGGCTTCTCCGCAGTCATGGCGCGATATATGCGCTCAAGATCAACTAGGTCTGAGAACTCAACCACAACACGGCCGCGCTTCCCAGCCATCGTGACTTTGACCCGAGTATCTAGGTGGTCCCCTAGCAACTGCTCCAACTCAAGGAGCGCAGCCGGTCGGACCGCAGAGTTAGATTCTCCAGATGGAGACTTAGCCGGCGGATTAGCAGACGGGGTTCCCTCGTGGGCCCGCACAGCCTCTTCTACTACTCGAACCGATAGCCCCTCTGCAGACGCACGCTTAGCGAGTGCCTCCTGGAATGCACGATCCGGGCTCGCCAGAAGAGCACGAGCATGCCCCATGTCCAGCGCGCGGTCGCGAACAAGTCGCTGCACTGACGGTGGGAGCTGAAGAAGTCTGAGGGTATTGGTAACCGATGCTCGGCTACGCCCTACTCGAATCGCTACCTGCTCATGAGTCATTGAGAAGTCCTCAATGAGCTGCTGGTAGGCAGCGGCCTCCTCCATTGGATTTAGGTCCGAGCGATGTACGTTCTCAACTAGGGCCTGCTCAAGGGACTGAGTATCCGCGGTCTCACGGACCAATGCGGGGATGCTTTGGAGCCCGACCCTCCTTGCTGCACGCCAGCGACGCTCACCGGCGATTAGTTCATAGGTTCCCTCTCCGGTTGGACGAAGTAGTACAGGCTGGAGAACCCCAACGGCCCGTATTGACTCTGCGAGCGAGGTGAGCTCCTCTTCATCAAAGTGCGAGCGCGGCTGATACTTATTCGGAGAGATCGCAGTTACTGGGACCTGCTCCAGTCCGCCGCCGCTTACCGGCGCTGCCTCCCCAGTCCCCTGGGGAATTAGAGCACCTAGCCCCTTACCCAACCCGCCTCGACGTGCCATGGCTCACCTCCTTGCCTAGCTCGCGGTATGCAACAGCGCCGCGAGAGAGCGAATCAAATACTGTGATTGGTTGCCCGAACGATGGAGCCTCCGAGAGGCGCACCGTTCGAGGAATCACGGTCCGATAGACGGTAGAACCGAAGTGGCTACGAACCTCTTGCTGAACCTGATCCGAGAGTTTGGTTCGTGCGTCGTACATAGTCATCACAATCCCGCGAACCTTGAGATTTGGATTCAGATTGCTCTGCACTAGCCCAACATTTCGCACCAACTGGCTCAATCCCTCTAGCGCGTAGTACTCGCACTGAATCGGGACAATCACGTCGTCAGAGGCAGCGAAGGCATTGATTGTTAGGAGCCCTAGGGAGGGCGGGCAGTCAATGACTATCCAGTCAAAATCATCCTTGACCGCATCAATCGCGCGCTTCAACTTCATCTCGCGAGAGAATGCCGGGACTAGTTCAATCTCTGCACCAGCAAGATCAATGGTGGCTGGGGCTACAAATAGATTCTTAAGGCTCGTGGCCTCGATGCAGTCCTCTAGGGGAAGGTCAGTCATCAGGACGTCGTAGATGGATGACTCTAGATTTCGGGCATTGATGCCTAGGCCGGTAGTGGCGTTGCCCTGAGGGTCTAGGTCAATTACGAGTACTCGATATCCCTGCTCGGCAAGGGAGGCCCCTAGGTTTACTGACGTAGTGGTCTTGCCTACGCCACCCTTTTGGTTCGCAATTGAGACGACTCTCGGGAGAATGAATCTCTCGGGCTCGGTCTCGGGCGTTGAGGCCGCTGGCGCGGGCTCGCGCTCTTCCTCCTGTGGGGCAGTGCTCGGGGCTGTTGCGCTCTCGGCGACTGCGTCCTGAATATCCTCGCTCACGTGGTCTCCATCTGCTCTCTCCTGCTCGATCGTGACAACTTCTCTAATCTCGGATTCAAGATCTGGGTTGATCTGAGCCTCTGGCTCTTGGATCATGGGCTCCGGAATTTCGGCCAGAATTTCGGCCAGAATTTCGGTAGGTATTTCTGTACCAAGATCAGGGCCTGAAGGTAACTCTTGCTCCCCTGCGGGAGAATCATCTTCGCTTAGTTCCTCTGCCCTGGCTAAATCTGCTGCGGATGTCGATGGGATGGTATCGGGCTCGCGACGTCGACGAGATCCAAAGATTGCCCCCCGCCCCTTGCCTCCACTCTTCTTAGCCACTTATATCCCTTCAACGGAGCGCTGCAATTCCCAATCTCTAAAGCTGAGCCATCCTCACCGAGCCAGCGCCGCTGGTCAAGTGTTTGGAGGTTAGTTTCTCAAAAAATAGAGAATTTTCCTAAAAGTCTCTCCAATAAGGCAGGCTGCTCGCTGCCACCCAGCTCAAGATGTTCCACGTGAAACATCTCCTTGCTAACTTGCTCTCGCTTCACAATCAAAACGCTGCACAATAAAAGTTGCGAGCCATAATTGGCCGATTCAAGTGTTCCACGTGGAACACGCGCCCCGGGCGAGCGCTGACAAAGACTCCCTACCAGAGCGGCCGTTTCTCAGGCATTCCGTTTCTTCTTGGGTAACGGTCGGGGCAGAGGGTCTCGAGCTGGCTCACCATAAATCCCGCCTCGCCGATTCGATGGAGCTCAGGCTTGGCAAGACCAAGGGATTTGAGCCCATCTAACTGCCAGCGATCATCACTAGCGCTTGGGGGTTCGCTGACAGAGAGGCTCCCGCCAACCGCTAGAAAGGGAGCTGCACACTCTGCTGTGATGGCAGGGGAGCCGAAACTTCGAGCGACTACTAAATCAAATCCTCCCCTCAGGTCTGGATCTCGACCTGCCTCCTCGGCGCGGGCGCAGAGAACTGAGACTCTCTCCCCGAGCCCAAGGGTATGGACCGATATCTCTAGGTTCGCTGAGCGCCTGCGTCGAGCATCGATCAAGACCGCCTCGGAGTCCGGAAAAAGCATCGCCAAAATTAATCCGGGCACGCCTCCCCCAGAACCAAGATCTACGAACCTCTTGGGCTCAGGGAGAATCTCAGCCCATGCAAGGGCGTGCTTTAGGTGCTCATCTACAGGCGAAGGGCCAAGCGCTCCCTCCTCCTTTGCGGCCTCGAAGACCATTAGAAGATTCTCGCGCGCAGCCTCAGTTAGAAGAATTGCCGGCATTCCGGCCCCGAATCAGGAGGGTCGGACGACTACGTAGCGCCGAGGGTCATCGCCCTCAGAGAGGGTCTCAACACCCTCGAACTCCACTAGAGCGTCATGGACGACTTTGCGATCCGATGCGTTCATCGGGTCCAAGGCTTGCTCCTTGCCGGTCTCGACTGCTCTTGAGGCAACCTGCGCTGCGAAGCCAGCAAGTGCCTCGCGGCGAGCCGCTCGGTAGCCAGTTACATCGACGTGAAGTCGAGCTGTTCCGCTACCACAGGCACGGTGAAGGACGGCACGGGAGAGCTCCTCGATGGCTACAAGCGTTACTCCCTGGGGCCCAATTAGCAGCCCGAGGCCTTCGCCCTCAATCGATACTGTGATGTCGTCGTTCTCAATCACGCTCGATGATGAGCCCGAGTAACCGAAGGACCCAACTAGACCCTCGAGAAACTCGCTAGCAATCTTGGCCTGGTCCTCTACTGAAACACTTGACTTCTCCACAGTTCTCTCCCTGTCTCCGCCGGACGAACGCCCTGCGCCTCCGCGACGTCGATTTCGACGCCCCGCCTCGCCCGAGCCCTCGGCCCGGTCACTATCTCTTGCTGACTCTTTTCCTGAGTCTTTCGCTGATTCGTTCCCAGCACCGGAGCTACCCTCGTTTGAGCGAGGTTTCCCCTTACCGTTTTTATCGCCTTTGGGGCCAGAACGCGGTCGGTTCCGATCGGAGCCCTCGCTGCGCTCACCCTTCTCCTCACGGCTACGGCGACGGCGTCGATCGTTGGGCTTCTCACGAGAGATCGGCTTGACTCGAGCACGAATCCGCGCCGAGCCCATGCCTAGTTTTCCTCGAAGCCCCGACTTTGGCTCCTGAAGTACCTCATACTCAAGATCGGATTCATCTACTCCAAGTGCTGTAAGCGCAGAGTCAACTGCCTCTACGAGAGTCTTTCCTGTTGTCTCAACCCACTCCATTTATTTCTTCCGCTTTCGTTTTCTTGCGCGATTCGGGTCCTGGCCGGAGGCTTTTGGTGCCTGCTTCGATCCACCCGATGCTGTCTTGCCTGGCCCTCCGGGGCTCTTGCCACCGGACTCGATCTCAGGAGGCGCTGTGGCCTCCCGACTCTTTGCCTCGATTGCAGCGGCTTTGGCTTTCTTCCCGACCGGCTCGCCGTTGGGGGTACCAATCTTTCGGTACACCACCTCCTGCTGGCCGATCTGCCAAAGGTTGCTCACGAAGAAATATAGGACTACTCCAGCTGGAATATTGATGGAGATAAACGCAAAGAAGAGGGGCATGATCTTGCCCACCATCTGCATCTGAGCGTTTACCTGAGTCTGGAAGCGCATAGTCTGCTTCTGCTGGTAGAAGGCAGTGACCACAACGAGGGCGACTAATCCCCAGTATGGAAGCGCAGCAACGATGCTGTCATGTCCTTTGCCGGCACTTAGATGCAGGTCAAAGGTACCGTTGTTGAAGAATGGAAGCTTGTAAACAGGAGGGCTGGCAGAGCATTTTGCTCCTGCTGTCTGGCAAATCTCGTTGTAGAAGCCATTGAATCGCCCGGTCTGGGGCAGGTACTCAGGGATACTTCGGAGCAAGCGGTAGAGAGAAATAAAGATCGGCATCTGGAGAAGCAGCGGTAGGCAGCCTCCGAAGGGATTGATTTGGTTTTCTTTGTAGAAAGCCATCATTTCTTCGTTGAGCTTCTGCTTATCGTCTTTGTATTTGGCCTGGAGCTTCTTTATCTCAGGCTGTGCCTGCTGCATGGAGAGCATTGACTTGGCCTGCTTGGCCGTTAATGGGTAGACGATTAGGCGCAGCAGAACGGTCAGCAGAATGATCGCAATACCCGCTGATGGGATAACGCTATAGAAGACGGCTAGCAGGTACCCGAGGGCGTGGAGAAATGACCCAAAGATATCGCCGATGATGTTTCCAAGTATGTACAAGATCGCCTACTTAGTTGAGTTGTGTAGAGAGATTGCGGGTTCCTGCGGGGCATTTAAAGCAGGTCGAAGCGGTACCGGGTCAAAGCCGCCTGCATTCCATGGGTGGCAGCGGCTAATTCTTCGTATCCCCAGCCATGCTCCGCGAATTGCCCCGTACTCCTCGATGGCTTCATGGGCATAGTGCGAGCAGGAGGGCGCAAATCGGCATCGTGGCATCGCACCAGCGGATGCCCACTGATATGCCCGGATTAAGCG
>CALQAT020000085.1:0-7551 GCA_943328625.2 Bordetella parapertussis
CTCAGCACAACGAAGCCCCGCTAACGATGCACCGACCACCACAATCTTCTTCACTACAGCGCTTGGTCCTCAACTGTGATGGCGCGTGTTGGGCAGAGGCGCACAGCCTCTTCTACGGCCGCACGGTGTGTCTCGTCTGGCTCTTCCTGAAGAATGTAGAGATAACCGTCGTCGCGTACCTCAAATATCTCAGGGGCAGATGCCATGCATACGGCGTTGCTCTTACAGAGATCGAAGTTAACTAAAATTTTCATACTCGTCGCTCCTCCTCAATTTGCAGGCGCTTGCGGCCCAGCAAGGTTCCCTAACCATACCGAACCATCATGACGGAATCCCAAGTAGGGACCACGCCCCTATGCTCTGAACATAACTTTTGATTCCAGAAGAAATCTCAGACCAAGGAGACACGCATGACATCCACGCCGACCCAAGACGTCGAGAACGAACTCCTCGCATCGCTAGTTAATGGAGTTCTCACTCTCACCATCAATCGAGTTGAGATGTCGAACGCAATTCCTTATTACGTGCGTGATCGACTCATAGAGCACTTCACAAATGCACACTCCGATCTAAACGTTCGAGCGATTGTGCTAACTGGTGCAGGCGATCGACACTTCTGCACAGGGGCCGACCTGCGAGTACGCCCGACCCCACCGGCTCTTCCTGAGGGTGCCCCAGATTTCATAGTTGGCAGCGCAGTCGAGATGATGCGCAGCGGCTTTCAACGCCTAATGGAGTCCATGCAGGATTGCCAGAAGCCAATCATTGCAGCGATGAATGGAACCGCTGCGGGCGGCGGAGCGATGCTGGCACTCGCTGCGGATTTAGTGGTTGCCTCAGATACAGCACGTTTTGTAGATGTATTCGCATCTCGCGGGCTACTCCCCGATGGAGGCTTCGCATATCTACTGCCTCAGATTGTTGGGATGCATCGCGCCAAAGAGATCGTGATGCTTGGTGAGACCATCTCAGCGCATGAGGCGCTTGAACTCGGCATTATCAATCGAGTGGTGCCTGGTGACGAGCTAGGTAGCTACGTTAAAGACATGGCTGATCGCTTGGCCTCGAAGCCGACGAAGGTACTCGGATGGGCGAAGCAACTTCTCCATTCGTCCGTTGAGAATGGTCGCTCGGTAGTACTAGAGCAGGAGGGGCTCTTCGTGGAGCTCAACATCGCAACCGCTGACTCCCAAGAGAGAACAGCGGCGATGCGAGAGAAACGGGACCCAACATTTAGGGGCTTCTAAAACAAGCACCGCCGCGACATAGTGACAGCGGCGATGCGAGAGAAACGGGACCCAACATTTAGGGGCTTTTAAAGAGGGGGTTTTAAAGAAGGCCTTCTAAAACAACTTCGCCACCGCCTCTCTCTCCAAGGGGGGGGTTAGGAGAGAGAGGCGACGGCGGGTCGTAGGATCGGCATCCGGGGGAGGTCGCCGACCCAATTCGCAGGGGTCAGGCGGCCCGAGTTGGGCTCACTACTTCCGCGCTGCGATCTTGGTTGGATTCGTCATCTGTGTCTCTAAGAGACTCGAGTGACTCCTCCCACTTCAACTGTTGAGTAATCCATCTCCGCACTGAGGCTGCTTGCTCGCTCTGCTTCTTACTCTGCTGATCTGACATTTAGCTCTCCTCTCGGGTCTGGTTTGAATACTCGCTCTAACAGAGAAAACTTCCTCTATTGACTTCTCGTACAAAGGTGAGAGTATCCTCTCTCAGAGTACCTACACGAACTATGTGACCAAAGCCACAAACGAGCTCACCCCCTTGGGAGGCTCCTCTGGTGCGCACCTCCCTTTGAGAGAGCAGAGATTGAATGCCCGAAGAATCCGGAGGCTGGCGAATAGACGACCTCGCGCGTCGTACCTCGTTGACCGTTGACACCATTCGGTTCTACCAGCGCGAGGGACTTCTGCAACCAGCAGCGAGGGTTGGGCGTACAAAGGAATTTGGACCCGACCACCTTGCTCGGCTCGAGCGCATTCGCGAACTGCAGGCCAAGCGATTCTCACTCGCCGCCATCCGAGCGTTGCTCGATGCAGATCGAGGGGTTGATCTCGTAGAGGAGGTATTCGCAGGCGACATCGGGGTCTCGTACACGCTTGAGGAACTCATTCAGAAGAGCGGAATCAACGAGAAGACCGTTGCGGTTCTTCGAAGCGAACGCTTACTGAGGGACCCGGCAGAGTTCGGGCAGAGTGCTTACGACGCCAACGACCTCGACATGATTCGCGCTGTCGGAGAATTAAGCCGCCTCGGTATTCCTAATCCGATCCTCATTGAGCTCGCACGTATCTATGTCGATGGCGTCGAGCGTATGCAGTCTCAGGTCGTTGAGATCTTCTCGGGGCAGTATCCAACGTCGCTTACCCCTGAGGAGTTTGTTGAGTTTCGATCCAACGCGGATAGCGCTGCTCATACCCTTTATCCCCTATTCACGCGCGTCGTCGAGTACTTGCATAAACGCACGACTCAGCGCCTCGCCCTCAAGGCGATCGAGCTACGTGCCGCTCTCCCCCAAACTGAGGACGAGTAGCCCCGCCACCAACGAACCCCACTCTGCGAGTTTCACCGGCGAATAGCAGCCAACATGCACCCCTCGAGCCTTATGCTCCAGAGGCGCTAGACAGAGCAATCCAGACGAGAGAGACCCGCCAGCAGGCAAGAGCAGAACCGGAGTCAGCCGTGAATACAGATTTTGAGACCCTCGGGTACGAAGAACGCGATGGCGTTGCTTGGGTCACGCTAAACCGACCCGATCGACTCAATGCGTTCAACAACACAATGCAGCGAGAGCTCAAGAGTCTCTGGCGTGGCCTTCGTCGCCACGATGACGTTAGATGCATTGTTCTAACAGGCGCCGGCGATAGAGCGTTCTGCACCGGCATTGACAGAACCGAGCAGATGGGTTCTGAGAGCGTTGCCTCTCATGACGAAGATGCAATCGGTTCTGGCGATCAAACACCGTTCATGTTCAACGACCCAGGCGACAATATTGGCCCTAAATCTTGCGACCTCTGGAAGCCAGTAATCGCAGCGGTAAACGGGATGGCATGTGGAGGCGCTTTCTACATGCTCGGCGAGGTTGAGTTCATTATCGCTGCCGACCACGCGACATTCTTCGACCCACACGTCACCTACGGAATGACCGCAGCCTTCGAGCCAATGCACATGTCGGGCATCACTCCATTCGGCGACATCATGCGCATGTCGTTGCTAGGCAATTATGAGCGCCTCTCTGCCGCACGAGCCCTTGAGGTCGGGATGGTGAGCGAGGTTGTCCCTGGGGTCGAACTCCACGAACGTGCCGACTGGGCGGCGCGCATCATCTCCTCCCAACCTCCCCTAGCGATTCAGGGAACGGTTAGATCAATCTGGGCGGCGCGCGAGATGGGGCCGAGCCAAGCGCTGCGCCTTGGGTATGCGTATGTCGGTCTCGGTACAAACGCAGAATCACTCGCCGAGGGGCAGCGCACCTTTGAGTCAGGGCAGCGCATCGATTGGCGCCTGCGTTAAATAGATCTATTAATCAAGGCTCAGGATGGCGCGCCGTATCGCTCCGCACGCGAGACGGCGCCCGGCCTATATCGCCGAGCGCCGCTCTAAATAATTCTTACTCCGGTCCGCTCCGTCAAACGTGCCGGGACTCTGGCCGGGAATCTAACAATGAGCGGTAAAGGCTCATCGCAGTAGTTACGCGAGCAGGTACTTGAAGATTGCTAACTGAGCCACTAGGTAGACACAACCGGTAATGATTGCGTTGCGGTGTGTGTCGTAGATGATTCGTGTCTTCCCTGGTCCTTTGCCAAATACTCCAAGTGCGTTGAGCTCGAAGAGTATCCAGATCACTCCTGTGATAGCCCAGTATGCGCCGCGCTCTCCACCTGTGAGCACTACGCCCTTCGTGTAAGCAAAGTGCCCTGTACCGACCATGAGGGCAAGCATTGGGAGTGAGTAGATAGCGTTCTGACGTGAAGCAAGAAGCGCTGCGCGCCCTGCACCGGCTGCGGCTGGGTCTGCCTCGCCGCCTGCCTGTACGTTGCGGGCGTTAGCGATAACAACCTTCTGGTTTCTCCAGATGATTCCCCAAACATTCACAAACATCGTTAGGGCAAAAAGAATACTTGTTGAGATCGCTATACCAGCCGGGCTCTTGAAGTACGCAGAGTCATTCTGCTGGACTCCAAGCAGTGCTAACCCGCTCACCACAGTAGCGACCGCTGCCCAACGGAACCACCAGAGTGCGCGACTGGCCAGTTTGTCAATAGCATTATTGCGAGCCGCCGCCTCCATCTCACCAAAGGCAGGCACCTGCACGAAGTTGAAGTAGTAGAGCAATCCGATCCATGCGATACCAACAACTACGTGGACGTAGCGAAAGAGCCATTGGACTCCAGCGTTGGTAAAGAGTTCGATTGAGTTTGCAAGCGTCATGGGCCTTGGCCTCCTGGAATAGCTGTGATGTTTCTGAGTCTCAGAACAGCCTGAAACTAACACTCGAAGGCCCAGTTTCTGTGGATTGTTTGGTAAGGGGGCGCCCATATCCAAGAGAGACAATCCGCCGTTAGGTCCACTCTCTCTAGGGAGTTGCCATTACGGTGCGAGAATGAATCTTGTTAACGAGCCGGGCGTTAGACCCGAACCTATTTGGCCCGAACCTATTTGGGTCGACTCAGATGCAGCCCTTGACCTAGCCGTCGAGCAACTCCTCAAATGTGAGCGTTACGCACTTGATACAGAGTTCCAGGGCGAACGGTCGTACTGGCCAACGCTCGCTCTTCTTCAAATCTCAGACGGATCTCAGATTTGGCTCATCGATCCACTTGCCTGCGATGTCTCACGCCTCGCGACGGTATTTGACGGCCCAGGGATAATGCTTGCGCACGCTGCGCGTCAGGATTTAGAGATCATGCGTCGCGAGGTTGGGACTCTTCCCGCCGCTCTAGTTGACACTCAGATTGCTGCTGCATTCGCCGGCGCCGGGAATCAATCTCTTCTCTCCCTATGCAAGCGCCATCTAAATGTTGTGATTGAGAAGGGTGATCGATTAACGGATTGGACTGCACGCCCACTCCGCGAGTCGGCACGCCTCTACGCAGCCTCTGATGTCGCACATCTCCATGCCTTGGCGGATCAATTACGCAGCGAAATTGGCGAGGAGCGATGGGGCTGGGCACTCGACGAGTGCGAGGCCTCACGCACGCCTCCGGAACAAGCTGATGTGAATAACGCGTGGTGGCGAGTGCGTGGCTCCCGCGCGCTTCGCGGAGACCGTGCCCGAGTTGCTCAAACACTCTGTGCCTGGCGCGAAGAGGCGGCACGTAGCCGCAACGTTCCACCCCGAACGATTATCGGAGATCTAGGACTCGACAGCATTATCTCGCGAATGCCGCGCTCCAAGGCTGACCTCGATGGCTGTCGAGGAGTCCCGAATGACCCTCGAAGCATTCAGGCCATTCTCGACTCCATCGCAACTGGACTCGCTATGGACCCTAAGGAACTCAGCACACCACCAGAAGAGTCCGACGACCGAGGACTTGCCTCAGCGGTGATTCTCGCCGGAGCAATCGTGAGCCAGAGAGCACGCAACTTGGGGCTTGACCCGGCGATGGTCGCAGCGCGCGCTGATATCACTGCAATTGTCGCTGGACGCAAGGGGCGCCTAGACGAAGGCTGGCGAGAGCAGGTAGTAGGCGACCTAGTCCACAGACTCCTTGCAGGCGAGATCACGCTTCGCCTTGCCGACTCAGGGCGCACACTTGTGATCGAGGGCGATTGAGTCACCTACACTTGCACGCATAAAGCACTTGCACGCATAAAGAACCCCCGTGAACACAGACCTAAATACTTACATCCTCGAACTTTAAGTACAGGAGCACTAAATAATGTCGGAACTCAATTTCTACACAGCAGGATCTACCCTCGACGCCAAGTCAGCGTTAGATGTAGAGGCGCTCGAGACCATCTACCGTCTTGAGATGAGCGGAGAGCATTTTTATAACTTGCTTGCCGATCGCGTTGGAAACGAAGAGGCCGCCGACCTTCTCCGTAAGAACGCCGTCGAGGAGCGCGGACATGCGCGCAGAATCGCACGCGCGTTGAGCATTAAGACCGGCACAGAGTGGAGCCCGACTGCTGAGCAGGAGATTCTTCTTGATGCCCCCATGCCAGACTCGATAGATGCACCTTTATTTCTAGCGGTCGTTAAGGGCGAGATAGATGGCGATGCGGGATATCAGCAATGGGCAGACCTAGAGACAAATGAAGATATTGCACGCCTTCTCCGCCTCAACGGTAGGGAAGAGACCGTGCATGCAGGCAGAGCTCAGCAGGTCTACGAGATTCTCTCGAGATAAATCTCGTAGTTCAGGCTCTCGAGGAGATTCATCCTCTCGCCCTACAAATCTAGAGGTGGTGGCGGGAATTGAACCCGCGTCCAGGGTTTTGCAAACCCTTGCCTGAACCACTCGGCTACACCACCGTGCTTCTCGTACTTCTCTCGAATCAAAAGACGCGAAGTGCGAGGCTACCCGAGACAGGTGGTGTAACACACCGTCGAAGGTAGACGTTGTAACCAAGTTTCTGCGATGATTCCACGGTGACCCCCCGACGCAGTAGCGACCAGTCTCTTCTTCTACCTATTGCAGAGCCAGATTTCTATGCCGGAGACCCATTTCCGCACCTAGCGAGGCTCAGGGCTGAGGCACCTCTTGCATGGCTAGAAGACCCAGGCTGTTGGATCGCATCGAGGCATGAGGACATCCTACGTATCTCGCGCGATCCTGAGACCTTCATCTCCTCTAAAGGGATACTCTTAATGGATATCGGGCGCGACCTCCCCGATATCCCAGGTGCGCTTCTTTATGTCGACCCGCCAGAGCATGCGCGCTATCGAAAATTAGTCAACCCCGGTTTCTCTACAGCGCGAATTAGAACCCTCGAGGAGAGCATCCGATCACGAGCGCAGAGCCTGCTCAGCGAGATCGAGGGAGGCGAGATAACTGACTTTGTCCAGAGCGTCGCTCTCCCATTTCCTCTATTGGTGATCGCCGACCTTCTCGGAGTACCTGGAGAGGATTGGCCACGTTTTGCAGTCTGGACAGATCTAATGATCGGTGCTGCTAGCGGAATCACCCCAGAGTCCGAGGCCGCACTCATAGAGATGGCGACATACTTTCTGGATCTCGTAGCCCAGCGACGCAGAGACCCGAGCGATGACCTCGTATCGATGCTCTGCAATATTGAGGTCGATGGCGAGCGCCTCGACGATGCCGAACTAATGATGTTTTACGGGCAGCTCCTTGTTGCCGGTAATGAGACCACCCGCAACCTCGTGAGCGGAACATTTGTTGCTTTGAGTGAGCACCCTGATCAGTGGAGCGCACTACGAGCCGACCCAAGTGCAATCCCAACGGCAGTTGAGGAGGCCCTGCGCTGGACCACACCGGTGATCTCCTTTATGAGAACCGCCACAAGAGATATTGACCTAAACGGTGCGGATATTCGAGCGGGCGACCCCGTATTAATGCTCTACTCATCAGCGAACCGAGA
>CALQAT020000086.1:0-7532 GCA_943328625.2 Bordetella parapertussis
GCCATCTCGGCCCCGAATGCTGAGTCTCGTGCAGCCCATAGCTCGATCTTCAACGATGAATATGCAGCCTCGTCAGGCCCAACAAGCTCGCGAAGTCGCGTTAACTCTGCTTGGAGTGCGCCGGTATCGGATGTTGAGGGTTCTGATGTGGAGGGTTCTGATATTGATGGCATTTGCGTCCTCTGTTCTTATGCTTTAGTAGTTATACGGTAGTGGAGCGAGACCATGCTTAGGTGACGACCGGACTGAGCGGCGTTGAACTCCTTGTTAAGGCCTAGAAAAAGGGCGAGATGCAGGCAATTTTTGTTACAGCCGAGGAGTCCGAGAGGGATCAGGCCTTAGTAGCGGCTGCCTTGAGGAGCGCCGAGATCAAAGAGGGCGACCGAATAGCCCTAATCGCTCACTCGTCGGCAGAGTACCTCGCACTCACAATCGGCGCACTTAGGTCAGGCGTCGTTCCTGTAATGCTTCACCCTGGATTAACCCGGGAAGAGCAGGCTGTACTGCTTGAGAATGCAGACCCGAGTTTGATTCTTCGCGCTGCAGAGGTTGAGGGTTTCGTAAGCAGTGCCCGAGAGAGCGGCTCTTATGGCGAACTTACTCAGTGGCCGCGTACCCGCCCAATGCTCTACACCTCCGGCACGACCGGGGTTCCTAAAGGAGTCTGGACTGAGTTGCTCAACGACTCGGACGCAGAGGCGCTTGCGATGGAGGAGCGCGATGCATGGGGGTTCAATGCAGACGACATCCACATTGTTGTCTCTCCGCTTCATCACTCTGCTCCGATGCGCTTCGCAATGGGGGTTTTACTCGCTGGCGGATCTGTCGTGATTCCTCCGCCCTTCAAACCTGAGACTCTCGTAGAAGCAATTGCCGAGTACCGGCCTACAAATGCATTCATGGTGCCGGCACACCTTCAACGCCTAATCGCCTTCTCTGATTCCTCTGGTATTTCGCTTCCATTGGAGTCATTTCGTCGAGTTGCTCATGCGGGATCAGCCTGCCCTGATGCGCTGAAGCGACGCGCTCTAGATGCCTTCCCTGACCAGACGCTCTGGGAGTTCTACGGTTCAACAGAGGGGCAGTTCACCGTATGCGCACCGGATGAATGGCTTGCTCACCCGGGGACAGTTGGGCGTGCTCGCCCGGGCCGTGAACTCGCAACGGACGAAGACGGAACCATTTGGTGCTCAGTCCCGAGTTTCGCGCGCTTTGAGTATTGGCGCGATCCCGCCAAGACAGAGGCAGCGTGGCGCGGTGATGCCTTTAGCGTCTTTGATATTGGCACGCTTGACGAAGACGGCTACCTATATATAGACGGTCGACGCGATGACCTAATTATCACCGGTGGAGTAAACGCATACCCTCTCGAGATTGAGCGAGCACTCCTTACCTGCAGTGGAGTTGAGGACATAACCGTCTTCTCGATACCAGATGAGTCTTGGGGGGAGATGGTCTGCGCCGCAATCGTCGGGCCAGCGACCGGCGCAGATCTCGATGCATGGGCGCACCTGCACCTCGCACCGCATAAGCGACCGAAGCGCTACATCCATGTTGATTCGATACCTGTGACGACAATGGGGAAAGTCCGCAGGTCGCTACTTGCGACCGAACTAGGCCTTCTCTAAACACTTCATCAGGGTCTCTACGCGCAGTACCTGGCTTATGGCCAGGAATTAGTTACTGCGTCTCTGGACTGTGACCTCTGCGTCGTTAGCGAGAGCAGAGAGGGTCTGCTTTGATCGCTCTGAAGAAATTTGGAGCGCATCATCGAGAAAAGCCCCGACGATCTGCGCCTGGAGCCGCACAGATTCTCTCCATCCGCGCATTCCCTCAGCCCTTGTCTCAGCCGCTGTCTCTTCAAGGTAGGTGCGCAGCGTCTCTGGCAGATCCGGTACCTGAGGAGCTAACTCTGCATAGAGCCCGACGTCGCTACATGCTTGGTGAGCAGCGTCTCCGACATCAACACGCCAAGTGTCTGGGGCTGAGATGATGCTCCACGGTCGATCGGCATCGAGGGCGGCAGGCGTAGTCACATCACGGGTCGCGACGCTAAGAAGCAGTGGCACTCTGATACTCGCAAGATCCGAGTCAGTAATCGCGCGCGTATATGCCTGAAGCCCAAACGCAGCAGTAATGCGTTCGTCGACTACACCGTGCGCACCTGCGGCTATCGCTAGTGCCGTATAACCGCCATACGAGTGTCCGCCGACTGCTACACGCGTCGTGTCGATAACCGCGCGCACGTCGTCGGGCATTCCAGGGATCGTGCCGAACGCAGCATCGAGGATCAATCGCGCGTCAGCGACTCGACTCATCTCGTTTGTCTCATCATCGGCGGCAGCCTCTAAGGCCCAGTCGATGAGCGTGTCTCCTGGGTGATCGGCAGAGATAACTACCGTTCCCAACGCGGCTATTGCCTCGCAGAGAAGTGTGTAGGCAATCCGTGTGCCGGTTCGACCATGAGAGAAAATAACGAGTGGGTATTTGCCGGGCGTCGGTGGCGCATCGAATGCACCCGCGGCTGTGAATCCGGTACCAGGGAGCAATTCGTATACCGATGGGGTAACCGCAGCGGATACTTCGATTGGGTACCAGACCTCAAAAGGCAGCATGCGATCGGCTCGTGCGGTGTCGATGAGCAGCCCGCTCGATCGACCAACAGGTGCGGCGCCTAACTCAAGTGGATCGCCTGCTGCGAGATTCGTCATTGAAGTGACTCTGCTTCTAGTCCAGCGAGACCTGAGAAGATTTGCGCACGTCGTGAAGCTCGCCTGCGCTGACGTGCTCCGAGCATCCCAACATCTCCTGCTTGGGCAACAACCATTTTGGTCAATGTCTCGACACGCTCATCTGCATAATTAAAGATTGAAGTGTCGATCTCCGAATCGTGGAGCCACTCGAGAATCAGAGCGTCTCCGGTCTCTAAGAGGCCTGGCACGTAGACGCTGAATCCCAGCCCTAACTCTGGAAGCCCGGCACCGACTACTGGAAGTGCAGGATCGTTTGCCGGGATGTTGACTCTGATTACCTCAGCGCCAGAGTGGCGATATTGAGTGATCGTCGCATCGAGCACATCGCATAAGTCTGCGCCAATAATTTCGACTGTTATCTCGCCGACCTGCTCATCGGTGTCATAGCTCGATGCAAGGCGGCTCTGCTCAGGCCAATCCTGTTTAGATACGCCCTTGCCGATCGTGCGCGACCAATCAGTTCCATCGAGGATTCTCGCAAGGAATGGCTCGTAGGCGGCTGGGACCCAAACTGTTTTTGGCTCAAGAGGTTGCAGAGATGAGTATGCAACTGTCAGCGATGCGCGACTCGTGAGTAGTCCGTCTGTAATGCCAACCTGCTGGAACGGAGCATGATCGTGAAGACGCACTCCAACAAATGTTGCCCCATCCTGAATCGCGATGTGCTGCGTAGCCGGGTGGGTGAGCACTGGCTCTCGTAGTCGCCCCTCTACACCAATCTCACGCAACTTCTCAAGCAAACTGTCGCCGAGTTTGCCGGCGAGTCCGCGGCGTCGAAACCTGGGGTCAGTAAAGGTTCCACCCGTCTCAACAATTGATGGACCGATCCACACGGCTCCCCAGTGCGCAACCATCTCGCCTGAGGGGCTCACCGCTACATAACCAATGCGCTTACCAGCAGCGAGCGATGCCTCGATGCGATCCGGGTAATAGAAATCTGGATTGGGGTAGGTCCATCCGTAGCAGCGGTAGATGCCTTGCGTAAGTGCCTCGGCGTCTCCTTTAGCGAGAGGACGCATCACAACCTCTTCAGTTGAGAGTTCAATGTCACCAGCGAGTACCTCGATATTCGCTCCCTCAACTATTGAGTGATACTGCGGCAAGGCCATGCGCACTTCAATGACATTTCCATTGAACTCATGGCGCGCATCTACACGCGAGGCCACACCTAAGGCCAGGAGCGCCAGAAGAGTCTCCGGAGGGCCAACGACAGGAGCGCCTCGGTCTCTCATCACTATTGAGACCTCGGTGCCGAGTGACTCAACCTGCATAACGAGTTTGGGCTCTTCTTCCCCACCGGCGAGTCGATTGCGGGCATCATCGCCTACAAGCCGCACGAGTAAGCCGGCTGCATCACCATCGCCCCCAAGTCCTCTAGTAATTGCGCGCGCCGAAGCGGCTAGAGCGGTTATACCAATTTCATCGGCAAGGGCAGTGACGTCAAGCATGTTGGCAGGCTACCGGTTTTGCCGCGAGACTCTACGAAGTGACCTCCCCCGATCTACCTGCCTACGACCTCCTCCATTTCGGCGTCTCAACAATCGGCGCTAGTGGCGGCCTCCTGCTCAATCCTGATATCCATGCAATTTGGCAGGGCGCAGCAGTCTGCGGGCCGGCCTTTACCGTTACCGCCGGAGCAGCTGACAATCTCGCAGTGCAGGTTGCCGTAGCCGAGGCGCCGGTGGGGTCCGTCATTGTTGTGCGCGCTACTGAACCCCCCGAGCGCGGCTACTGGGGTGAGCTTCTAACAACGCAAGCCATCGCAGGCGGAATTCTTGGGGTAGTAATCGACGGCAACTGCCGTGATGTTGATGCCCTAACGAATCTTGGCTTTCCGGTCTTTGCAACCGGAGTCTCTGCTCGTGCGGCGAGTCGAGCAGAGGGTGGCTCGGTAGGCGGAGATGTAATGGTTGGGGGAGTTGAGATCTCCCCTCGAGACATCATTGTTGGCGACTCAGATGGAGTTGTAGTTGTAAAAGAACAAGACATCGAGATTGTGGTTCGAAACTCAAGTGCGCGCGCCGCTGCGGAGGCGCATTGGCTTGAGGCACTCGAGGAAGGTGCCACAACAATTGAGTTACTCGGATTAGACCCATCGAGTGTTGAGCACCGAGGAGACAAGCAGTGAAGACAATGAGTAACCGACAGTGCAGAGCGAGGAGTAACACGTAGTGGCATTCAGAGTAAATAGATCTTTCAGTCTTGTGCCCGGGGTGAAGTTTCGGCTTAACAAGCGATCGGTGGGTCTCACCTTCGGCAAGGGGCCATTCCATTACACGGTCAACTCTCGCGGTCGACGCACTGCATCTGCTGGTATCCCAGGTACAGGGATGTATTACCAGAAGGCCTCTGGCGGAGTTCCGTATACGCGAAGATCCTCTACAACTCGCACGCGTTCCGTTCCAAATAGCAACACATTCCAGGAACCCGCTCCACCCATTGCAACCGGAACCCCTGCCCAGATGCTCACAGCCGCAATGCAAATGAAAAAGCCTGGCATCTTTGCTAATAAAGTTGAGAAGCGTTTACACCGCGCGCTCATCAGCTCCAATTTTGCAGAGGTAGAGGCCATCGCGTCTAGCGAGCCGAGATTCGCCCTCGCAGCACACTGTCTCGCACTCATCATGGTTCCTAGTAGCGACCCGAATGAGACCCAACTACGAGAGACTCACGCTCTAGCGGCACTCAGTCTCGGATCGCCGGAGAGCGATCCATTTATAACAAAATATGTGTCGCGCATCGCTTGCACTATCCCAATTAGTCCGCAATTAAGTGTGACGCTCCCTATGTGCCGGTCCTTTATAACCCTGATGCATGTAGAGAATCTTCAGGAACAAAAGCGGTTCGACGAGGCCCTGAATTTCATCATGACGGAACCAATATCTAATTTTACGACGATCTCATCTGCTGAGTTATTCGTATCGATGGAGCGTTGGGACGACATCATCACCCTTACAACCGGGACAAAGAATACCGATGACGTCAGCGCACTTCTCCTCACCTATCGCGGCATTGCATTTAGGGAGCAGGGTTTCTTCGACGCGGCGCGCGAGGCTTTTGCAGATGCACTGCGATCAAAGCAACGATCTGTTGAGATTAGGCACCTCACGCTCTTCGCTCGAGCACAGGCAGCGATTGATCAAAATCATCACGCAGCCGCGCGAAAAGACTTAGAGAAGATTTTGAACGAAGACCCTGACTACCCAGGGCTGCGCGATGAGATAGCGAAGCTGCGTGGCAGCGAACCAGCAGAGTCACCAGAGTCAGGCGAGGAAAACTCTGGGTCCTAAGACCTATAGAACTCCTCTTATCCACAGCGTCTGGTTAAGAATTAGCCAACTCGCCTCGCGCTGCTAAAGAAACCTAAGGACCGGCTCCGATAGGGGTTGGACGGGAAAGCATCCCTCCATACTCCTAAGGACCCCAAGTGATTCTCAAGATTCTTACCGCCAAGGCACTCTTCGCATCAGCGACCATAGGAGTGAGTGGGGTTGCGATGGCTGCAACCGGCACACTCCCCGCACCGGTGCAGAACGCAGTCGCAGCAGTAACGAGTCAGGTTGGGATACATCTACCTGATGGAGGGTCGCAGGCAGAGAGTCGCGCCGGATCCTCGGGTGTCTCAGGTGTAACCGGTGAGCACAACTTCTCTGGAGCAAGTGGTGCAAGCGGCACTACTGGACCTCCATCTGTACATCGATCAGACCGCGCACTCTGTCATGCACTCGTCTCAGGTCGTGGCGCTGAGCGTGGCGCAAAGATTGGCGCCGAGGCATTCGATCGCCTTCGTGAACATGCAACAGAGTCGAGCGCAAACGTCGCCCAGTACTGCGAGACAATAAGCGCACCACAGGTTGATCCGTCTGGAGTAACAGGAGTTACCGGAGAAGCGGGAGAGGCAGGAGATGACACCTCATCAGACCACCGCGACTCCGACACGACCGGCCCTAGTGGAGTAGTTGGACCTAGCGGAGTAGTTGGCCCCAGCGGACGCGACGACGTTGGCGATCACCGCGGCCCCGGGCCAAACCCTCGTCCAGGTCGACATGGAGATGACACTCCTGCACCCCCAGCACCTACGACACCCCCTGCACCGAGTGGTCCAACTGGGATCGAGGGATCAAGCGGTATCTGGTATCCAATCCCTGCTCCGTATATCCCTCAAGGGCCATCTGGTCCGTCAGGTTCTTACTAAGCACCGCGTTTCGCCACTAAGGATTCACTATGAGCCTCAAGTTTCTCACAGCAAAGGCCCTCGCAACTGGAGCAGCGTTAGCAATCAGTGCGGGCGGTGCTGCGGTTGCAGCAAACGTCGTTCTGCCCGCTACTGCGCCGGTTGTGTTCGGAGCGGTAGCAGCTCCAGGCAACGCTTCACTCGTTGACCTCTCAACGAGTAGAGAGAGCAGCGCCTCGACCCCTGTCGTAGAGGTTGTTGTTCCTGAAGTGGCCGCGCCAACTGCACCTGAAGTAGTTGAGTCAGCTCAAGGTGAGGCTTCAGATCTTGTTGCAACACCCGAGGCCGATAGTGCTGTAGTGGAGCCACCAACTGAGACCATTGCACCCGTAGTGACTCCCACAACGCGAGCGCCACATGTGGAGTCAGAGCACGAACGAGATGGCGACAGAGAGCACGAATACGAAGAAGAAGGCGACGACGACTGAGTAATAAGGTTGCCATATCAGGTGCACGCCCTCCGGCGGCGGGCACGTCAATCTCACTCTCTTAGGAGTGCCGATGAACACCAAAAAAGGTATACGCAAGACTGGAGCGACTGCAGC
>CALQAT020000087.1:0-7482 GCA_943328625.2 Bordetella parapertussis
GGACAACTCAGTAGCGCTTAGTTGCTTAGCTACCGTCTCCGCACTGCGCTTGCGACCCTGCTTTGGACGGTGTGTCTCAAGTGCCTCCAAATAGCGCGCGACGCTGCGACTCTGATCCCGCCCTGCAGCAAGTTTTACCTTGTGCTCATCTGAGATTTTGGAGGGCTTCTTAGGGGCAGCCATTTAGGTGGTCCTTGCGGTTGTTATGAGGTTTGGTTTGAGGGCAAGTGATGGTATGCAGTCAATTATGAAGATGATTACGTTCTATCACGGCATATATAGGAATTAAGTACGCCCCTTTATGGAGAAGAAAATGCCTAGAGCCGGCGGGGCTACGGCCCCCGAGGAGGATGCTCTGCTCGGGTAACCTCGGGGCTGTGACTGCCGAACCAATCCACAGACAACTTGGGCTCACCGATGATGAGCTTGAGAGAATCATTGCGCTGTTAGAGCGTGAGCCATCCGAACTCGAGCTCGCTATGTATGCAGTGATGTGGAGTGAGCACTGCTCCTATAAGTCTTCGAAGGTCCACCTTGGGCGCTTCCCAACTGAGGCACCTTGGGTATTGGTCGGGCCGGGTGAGGGTGCCGGAGTAATTGATGTTGGCGACGGCTTAGCAGTAGCCGTTCGCATTGAGAGTCACAATCATCCCTCTGCAATTGAGCCCCGCCAGGGTGCGGCAACTGGAGTAGGCGGAATTATTCGGGACATCTTCTCGATGGGTGCGCGCCCCATTGCATTGATGGATCCGCTGAGATTCGGAACACTCGATGATGCCCGCACGCGTTTCCTATTCGAGGGCGTTGTCTCTGGCATTAGTGGTTATGGCAATGCAGTGGGAGTTCCAACTGTGGGCGGAGAGGTTGTGTTTGATGACTGCTACCGAGGTAACCCACTTGTAAATGTTTTCTGTCTCGGAATTCTTCCCCAGGATCGACTTGTTCTTGCAACTGCTGAGGGTGTCGGAAACCTCGCAGTTTTGCTAGGAGCGTCAACGGGGCGTGACGGCATCGGCGGCGCGAGTGTGCTTGCTTCTGCAGGTTTTCAAGAGGGCTCGGAGACTAAGCGCCCCTCGGTGCAGGTCGGCGATCCTTTTGAGGAGAAGAAACTCATTGAGGCATGCCTCGAACTCCTTGATCGCGGATTGGCGGTAGGAGTTCAAGACCTAGGAGCCGCCGGAATCTCCTGCGCTACATCTGAGACCGCTGCTAAAGCAGGCAACGGAATGGATGTCGATATAGCGCGCGTAGCCCGACGCGAACCGGGGATGAATGCTGTTGAAGTAATGACCTCTGAGAGCCAAGAGCGAATGCTTGCAATTGTTGAGCCAGCGAATCTCGATGCGGTGCTCGAACTAAGCGCTCGCTGGGAGGTTCGGGCAAGTGTTATCGGAGTAGTCACAGATACCGGACGCTTCCGTGTCTATGAGGGCAAGTTTGATGCTGGTGAGAATGCAGATGCTTCAGCCCTTGCACCACTCGCAGATGTACCTGTTGAGAGTCTCGGAGATGGTCCTACGTATCACAGGCCGATGGAGGCCCCGAGCGATTTAGCGGAGCGCCAGGCCGATGATCCCGCAAGAGCGCTGCTTGAGCGTTTCCCAGATGGAACAGACCTCTCCGGTGAACTGCTTGCTCTACTCGGCTCGCTGAACATTGCAGATAAGTCTTGGGTATGGCGTCAATACGACCACCAACTCTTCCTTAATACCGTGAGCGGCCCGGGTGGCGACGCCTCGGTTCTGCGCATTAAAGAGGCTCCAGGTCGCGCCCTTGCTCTTAGTGTTGATGGCAAGGCGCGCCAGGTTGCACTCGACCCGCGCATTGGATCGAAGCTTGTTGTGCTTGAGGCCACTCGCAATGTTGCATGCTCTGGTGCGCGTCCGATGGCGTTGGTCAATTGCCTTAACTTCGGAAATCCTGAGCACCCCGAGGTGATGTGGCAGTTCTCTGAGGCAGTCGATGGGATGAGCGAGGCCTGCAGCGCACTCGGGCTTCCCGTGATCGGTGGCAACGTCTCTTTCTATAACGAATCAAGCGGTGTCGATATTGACCCAACACCGGTTGTCGGTGTGATCGGCCTTCTCGAGGGACTCGGTGATAGCCCTCCGTCAACCATTGGTTTCAAAGAGGGGCAAGCAATCGTTCTCCTCGGAACGACAGCTCCTGAGTTCGGAGGTTCTGAGTGGGCCGACCTTCATGGCCTGCGTAACGGAGTCCCACCAGCGGCGGATCTTGAGATCGGGCATGCGCTCAACGGGCTCATCGCAGCGCTGGTTACTGAGCGAATCGTCACAACAGTGCATGACTGCGCCGATGGCGGGCTTGCCGTATCGCTGGCGGAGATGGCAATCGCTGGCGGGATTGGTTTCACAGTGGATATCGGGGGAGCCGTTGGATGCTTCTCGGAGAGTGCATCGAGAATTGTGCTTGGGGTTGATCCGGAGCGAGTCGTTGAGGTTCTCGGTCGCGCAAGCGCTTCGGGAATAGCCGCAGAGGAGGTTGGCTCCACCGGCGGTGACCGATTGGTAGCGACCGGAGCATTCTCTGTGGCGCTTACCGATGCCGACTCAACATGGCGTGATGCAATTCCAAACGCTCTCGGCCTCTCTTAATAGAGACGGTCTTAATAGAGATGGTCTCAATACAGAGCGCTAATTATCAGAGCGCTTGGCTTAAACCATGCTCATCAAGGTAGGCCAACACCATCGCGGCAGACTCCTCGATGCTTTGATTCTGCGTGGGGATTGTGATCTCGCATTTTTCCGGTGCTTCGTAGGGGTCGCTAATACCAGTGAACTCCGGGATCTCTCCGCTTCGTGCCTTTGCGTATAAGCCCTTCACATCACGGTCTTCGCATACCTCCAAGGGGGTAGCAATATGAATCTCTATGAAGGCAGCTTGGGTGGCGTTGGGCGGAACTGCCCCGTCGTGCATGGCGCGCACTTCATTGCGTGTTGCTCGATACGGAGAGATGGCTGCTGTAACAGCTACGACTCCATTGCGCGCTAATACTGAGGCGATCCAGCCAATGCGTCGAACGTTGATATCGCGATCTTCCTTGGAGAAGGTAAGGCCCCGGCTTAGGTGCTCGCGCACCTCGTCGCCATCGAGAACCTCTACGCGATGGCCGCGCTCACGCAGTTGGCTCGTTACTTCCTCAGCGATTGTTGATTTGCCTGCGCCTGAGAGTCCGGTGAACCAGAGGGAGAAACCGTGGCCACGCGGGTCAAATCCTGAGTCTGAGGTGTTGCTCTGTGGGTTCATTGAGTAGAAACGGTAGACGAACACCGCTTGCCCAAGGTGCTTGTGGGGCGAGGCATCTCAAAGCGGTGGAGAATTTTGGCAATCGCTCTCCAAACCCGGCCGCGATTACCGTAATTGAGCAGAGAAGACATGATCCTGCGCCCGGGGAGGCATTGAGTAGCCGCCGCGTGGGATACTCACCAACGTGCAGCCCTCGATCGGCCATTCATGTGGAGTCTTCGGTGTCTATGCCCCGAATCAACCAGTGGCCAACCTTGCATACCTGGGTCTATTCGCGCTTCAGCATCGTGGACAAGAATCCGCAGGTATCGCAGTAAGCGATGGGCAGACCATAACCGTCATCAAGGACATGGGGCTGGTCTCCCAAGTATTTGATGAGAGAAAACTGGCATCACTCTCAGGGCACATCGCTATCGGCCACAACCGTTACAGCACGACCGGATCTTCTTCATGGCAAAACGCGCAGCCCGTATACGGGAGTGTCGGTGACGAAGGTTTTGCTCTTGGCCACAATGGCAACCTAACCAACACCGCAGATCTAGCAGCAAGTCTCGGGATGCTTCCTGGTTTTGTTCCGCCTAAGTCCGCTGTTGACTCCACTACTGACTCAGCACTTGTGGCGGAACTCATTTCACGAGCGTGGCCGGTAGAGCGGCGCTCGGATGGCAGGGAATTGGAGATAGCCCTCGAGGCTGTTCTACCAACTCTTGAGGGTGGTTTCTCTTTTGTATTGATGGACGACTCGCGTTTGATCGGTGCTCGTGATCCCCATGGGTTTTGGCCGCTAGTAATAGGGCGACTCGAGGGCGGCGGATGGGTACTCGCAAGTGAGTCGGCGGCTCTTGATCTTGTGGGAGCGCACTATGTCCGCGATGTCCAGCCCGGTGAGATGGTTGTTATTGACGCAACTGGCCTGCGGCGCGAAGTGCGATGGGCAGAGCCGGAGCCCAAACTCTGCTTGTTCGAGTTTGTCTATTTTTCACGGCCAGACACGCGCCTATACGGCCACACCGTGCATACCGCCAGGCAGCGCATGGGTGAGTCTCTCGCCAAGCAGGCTCCGGTAGACGCCGACATGGTCATGCCTGTTCCGGAGTCTGGTATTCCGGCAGCGCAGGGATTCGCACGTGCCTCTGGGATCCCCTACGGAGACGGACTCGTAAAGAACCGCTACGTTGGCCGCACATTTATTCAGCCATCGCAGAAGATGCGCGGTGCAGGTGTGCGGATGAAGCTCAACCCTCTGCCTGAGAATATTGAGGGTAAGCGCTTAGTTGTGGTTGATGACTCAATCGTGCGCGGTACAACCACGCGTCAAGTTGTGAAGATGCTGCGCGAGGCGGGTGCCGCTGAGATTCACTTTCGCGTATCCTCACCACCGTATCGCTGGCCTTGTTTCTATGGCATGGATACCGGCCAGCGCAGTGCGTTACTTGCAGCGGACCTATCTGTCGGCGAGATTCGTGATTATCTAGATGTTGATTCGCTCGCGTACCTTGAGATTGATCGCCTTACTGCTGCAACTGGAGCCGATGCTGAGTCATTCTGCACAGCATGCCTAACCGGCGACTACCCAGTAGCGATCCCAGATGCTGATGCCAAGATGCTCCTAGAGCCAATACGTCGCGAACGCGATACGCCCTCACCGATCGATGCTCAATGAGCGGCGCTTCAGAGAATCGCTCTAATAGTGGAGCGAGCAAGCCACTCACATATAGCGATGCCGGCGTAAATATCGCGGCTGGCGAAGAAGCCGTTGAGCGCATCAAAGCGCATGTCCGATCTACATTTCGCCCAGAGGTTATTGGCGACCTTGGTGGATTCGGTGGCCTCTTCTCGCTCGGCAAACTTGGTTTTGAGGATCCAGTCCTCGTTGCCTCGACTGATGGTGTTGGAACCAAGTCAATGGTCGCTCGCCTGGCAGGCAAGTACGACACGATCGGTATCGACCTTGTAGCGATGAGTGCTGACGACATCGCCGTGCAGGGCGCAGAGCCTCTCTTTTTTCTCGATTACATCTCGGTTGGAAGCCTTGATCCGGTAATGGTCGATGCAATCGTTTCAGGTGTGGCAGATGGGTGCCGTCAGGCTGGGTGTGCTCTCATCGGCGGAGAGATGTCTGAGCACCCTGATCTGATGTCCGCCGGCGAGTTTGACTTAGTTGGTTTCGCGGTCGGCATTGTTGAGCGCTCAAAAATTCTTCCGCAACGCGTTGCCGCGGGGGATCAGATAATTGGATTCGCTAGCCCGGGACTTCGGAGCAATGGGTACTCGCTCGCCCGCCGGGCACTCCTAGATCGCGCCGGGCGTTCATTACAGAGCCCGGCTTGGAGCGGCGCCCATCATTCGCTAGGTGAGGAGCTACTGCGCCCGAGCGCTATATATGCGCCAGCTATGTCGGCGCTCAACCGTCGAGTCGATGTCCATGCTTTTGCGCATGTAACTGGCGGAGGTATCGGTGGAAACTTAGAGCGCGTACTCCCGAGCTCGTTAGACGGAGTAATTCGTCGCGGGGTCTGGGAGGAGCCGAGGATTTTCGCCGAGGTGCAGGCTGCAGGGGATGTATCTGATGATGAGATGCAGCGCACCTTTAATCTCGGTCTCGGGATGCTTGCCGTAGTTCCAGCGGGAGAGGTCGAGGCCGCTCTCGACTCGGTGAGAGCCTCTGGGCACCAAGCCTGGTTGGTTGGCGAGATCGTCCACGGCAGCGGACGCGCACATATAACCAGCCCTTAAATCAGCCCTCATTGGGCGCCTATCGGGCCCCCAAACCCTGCCTCGACGATTAGTCGGAAACAAGCCGAAAGCGTCTCAACACCGGGACAGAGGCGAGCCCGGGGCATAATCTGATACGGCGTCAGAACAATGCCGTAAAGCGGATGACCCCGCTCCTCTTACCGGAGACCAGATGACCTCTACCGATCCCTCATCCCTTGCAGCGGCGAAAGCCCGCTACGACGACGAGCGCGCCAAGCGCGTTCGCGACGAAGGCGTTGGGCAGTACCACTCCCTCAATGAGTACCAACTCGATCAGGATCCTTGGGCAGATCCAAACTTCACGCGCGACCCCATTATCGAAGAAGTAGAGGTAGTGATTCTCGGTGGAGGGTTTGCAGGCATGCTCGCCGCAACAGACCTCCTGCGTCGCGGCATCACTTCATTCCGAATCATTGAGAAGGCTGCCGACTTCGGTGGAACCTGGTATTGGAACCGTTACCCCGGCTGCATGTGTGACGTAGATGCGACGATCTATCTCCCTCTTCTAGAGGAGACGGGATACATGCCGACAGAGCGTTATGCGAGCGCCTCGGAGATATTTGCATACTGCCAACTCCTGGGTCGCCATTTTGGACTCTACGAGCATGCTTTGTTCCAGACCGAGATCGAGTCCCTTAAATGGGATGACGATGCCAGGCGTTGGGACCTCGTCTCAAAGCGCGGCGATCAGATACGTACGCAGTTCTTTATCGCTGCAGGCGGGCTCATGCATAAAGCGAAGTTGCCCGGCATCGAGGGTATAGAGCTCTTCGAGGGGAAGGCTTTTCACACAACGCGATGGGACTACGACTACACCGGCGGCAGCCCTACCGAATCCATGGATCACCTTCGCGACAAGGTTGTTGGAATTATCGGGACGGGTGCAACTTCCGTGCAGGTAGTCCCGCAATTGGCGCGCACTGCTAAGGAGGTCTACGTATTCCAGCGGACTCCATCTGCAGTAGGGGTGCGCGCTCAAATGCCGATCGACGCCGAATGGTTCCGTTCTCTGCCTGCAGGTTGGCAGCAGGAGCGCATGCGTAACTTTACAGAAGTGGTTACCGGCAACACCGAAGAGGTTGACCAAGTTGGTGATGGCTGGACCGCAGCGATGCGCGTCGATACTCAGACGATCCCGACAACCGATGAGCAACGTGCCGAACTCGAGTCGATCGATTTTGAGGTTATGGAGGGATTCCGGCGCCGGGTCGATGAGGTAATCGAGGATAAAGAGACAGCTGAGAAACTTAAGCCTTGGTATGGAAAGCACTGCAAGCGCCTCTGCTTCCACGACGAGTACCTACAGGCATTCAATCTTCCCAATGTGCACCTCGTTGACACCGATGGTCGTGGCGTGCGCGAGATGTCCGCGGCCGGACCAATAGTTGATGGGAAAGAGTTTCCGTTAGACCTTCTCATCTTCGCCTCGGGGTTTGAGGTCACGACTGGTCTCGTTGA
>CALQAT020000088.1:0-7438 GCA_943328625.2 Bordetella parapertussis
AGCGAGATAACTAGGCGCTTCTCGCGGGGTATGTCAACGCTGGCTATACGTGCCATTTACTGTGTCTCTCCTCAGCCCTGGCGCTGCTTGTGCCGGGGGTTCTCGCAGATGACTCGAACGACGCGTTCGCGACGAATCACCTTGCACTTGTCACACATCTTTTTCACGGAGGGTCGTACCTTCAAAGCAATTCCTGATTCAAGGCTTGTGGTTAATTGAGATTTCGTGTTCTTGGTTTTACTTGTACCTGTAGGTGATACGCCCTCGGCTTAAGTCGTAGGGTGTTAGCTCGACTTGAACCTTGTCCCCCGGAAGAATGCGGATGTAATGCATTCTCATTTTTCCAGAGATGTGAGCAAGTACTTTGTGACCGTTCTCGAGTTCGACGCGAAACATCGCATTCGGGAGCGGTTCAACAACTGTGCCCTCAACGAGGATCGTGTCGTCCTTGGGCTTTGTTACGGGATTACCACCTGGTTTGGCACCTTCGCCGGGATTGGCAGCCCGTGCATGGGCAAGGCAGGAAACATTACACGGGTAGCACCCTCAGAGACAATCCGGGGGGATCCTTCTAATTTACGCCCGCCGAGAGGGCTCAAGGTAGAAGGGCAACAGTACAGCGAAGCGCCCCTACAGGCCCATCTATCGACGCCCCGGCGACGTCCCAACTAACGGTCTCTCCGGGGATCAAGACCTCGAGCGTTGAGGATGTATCGAGCTCTGTACCCTCAGAATCAAGCCAAGTGACCTCGATATCGGCGAAGGCATCCACAGTGTTGTTATTACGCACCGAGCCCCTCGCTGTGAGGTCCAATGTATCGAGGTCCCATAGGCAGGTCCCAGGGGTAATCGCGACTCGAATCTTGGCTATATCGGCCTCTTCATCGGATGGCACCGTTGTCTGAGTGGTCCCAGGGGCAGCATTACCGGTTGACCCAGCACCACTACTACCGGTCACTCCACCATTCTTGGTGCCTGAGGGGCCAGAGCCCTTAGACCCGGCTGCGCCTGTCACCCCGCTAACTCCTGTTATGCGCGATGGCTCTTCGCTGCTACTCGTGCTCGGGCCTGCATTATCCCCTGAGCCGTCGCGCTTTAGTGTTGCGAACGCAACTCCACCGAGCACCAGGAGGGCTACTGCAGAAGCAATAAAGATGACCCGCATGCTCAAAAGTCGCTCGGAGCCACTGCCTTTTGATGGGGAGCCTTTAGGGGTCTCGCTAGGCGTGCTTTGATCCGTCATCGCGCAATCATTACCTATTCAGAGGCTTCTTTGCCATCGCCCAAATTTGATCTCTTATCAAGTGAGCACGAGCCTTACTCAGATCAGAAAGTGGAACCCTTGCGAGGTATGCCCTAGGGGACTTTCAAGACCTGCACCGAACATAAGTGACGTAACATTTGGGACCCCTAGGACATCTCCAAAACCGCCACAGTTACCGTAGTAGTAAGCGTGAAGACTTGAGTATCCGTACCCGGTCGAGACTGCTCTTCCGGTATCCGTACCAAGAGGAGTGACCTGAGCCCAAGTCTGTCGCGGAGTATCTAGGTAGAACTTGCTGACGGCACTAAATTTAAAGATTGGAGCAAAGAATATCTCGCCTCCAATTGTTGCCCCGACCGCATCACCCTTTGTCACCATTCCGGTAACCCATGCCATCTCAGGGACCACTGAGTCTGTGCCAACAATGCGAACATATCCGCTTATTTTTGCATCTACAGAGCCATCGTCATCGGTATCAAGACCCCACATTACCTTCCCCATAAAGGGTCGCTCTGAGGCGTCAAGGTCATTAAGTTCGCAGTCGACAGACGAAGAGGTAATCTTGGCCGCAAACTTTAAGACCGCTGGGGCTGTTGAGTGAACGCCGAGAGACTCATCAAGTAGGCAACCACCCACTCTATTAATTGCGTCATCGTCGGTTGTGGTTGAGACTCCTTTTACCGAGATACTCACTGCCTGTTTACTAAGCGTGAGGCCGGTGCGCGGGGCGGACCCGCGCGCAGCTCCCACCGAAAGCCCGAAACACGCACCGTAATCGGTCATGCCTGCCTGGGGGTAAGGGCTCGCGACAGTCGGCGGTGCCGCTCCCGATGGGATCGCAGAAACCGTTAACACACTTGCAGTGATAACCGCTGCAGCGAGTGCTGCGAATCTTGATCGCCTAGCAATGGCTCGAGACATTTGAACTCCTGAAGGTTGGAGAAGTTTGGATCGAGCGCCTTGAGTGAGCACTTGATTCCCTGATTGGCTGATTCTCTATTGATGACGGATGGTGACGGATGGTGACTAGGGGTTTACGTTCAGAGAAATTATACCCCGCATCAGGACACCTGAGAAACCCCTAAATTGAGTATGCGAGCAGGGCGAAGAGACGCCCCCACCCACCCCAGAAACGGTCTTGGGCCTACCCCCCGAGAGGAGTAGGCCCAAAATCCGTTCTTCTTATTCGCACCATAGAGTGAGGAGTGCGAGTTAACTCAGGTATTTACTAGAGCAGGAAGCGAATTCCTTCTGTTGTGGCGTTCTTCAAGTGCTCCCTATTACCGGCACCGATTGCGATGGTCTGTATGCCTGGAATCATTACATCACCAGTGAGGCATCCAAGGGCACCCGCGGCTGGGCCATCGAAGAGAGCTCCACCACCCATGTAACCTGGGGCGACGCTGTAGGTGAAGATTGATCCGTAAAATGCTCCAAGACTAACTAAGCCTGCATTCGCCGGATCTGCAATATACGCATCCGCCAGAAGGTCAAGATTGCTGGGCCCAGTCGAAAGGGTTCTTGCCGCGTAGTAGGTCGTGGCTAGCTTGTTCTTCGCTACCGGGTTGAACCAGACGTTTCCACCGACTGTTGAGCCGACAAACTCGCCCTTAGTGACGATTCCTGTAAGCCAGATGACGGTTGCTAGCTCGCCGTCAAAGCCCTGAACACGAATATATGCGTCAGATTTTGTCGCATCCGAGAACGTGTAAGAGAACTTACCAGAAAGCGCACGAGTAGCAGGCTGGAAGTCTCCACCTACGGACGCTGTCGTTGTCACTATCGATCCACCATTAGCCTGCGACAAACCGGTCGGGACTTGCTTGGTCACAAACGCCGCGGGCTCACGAGGAATTCCGTTGCCGTTGAAGTCTGAGTTGCAGGAGGTGGCCGGTGAGGAGAGTTTGGTTGAGGACTTGAGAACGGTCTTGCTACCAATCGCTCCACCAGCAAGACCTTGAACGCCGATACGTCCATCAACAATGCAGGATCCGACTATCGGAGTCACGATACCATTAACCGTATTCGTCGCCTGTTCAGGGGTCGAAGGAACGCCCTTTGAAGATGATGAAATGTTACGGTTAGTGGTACCAAGACCCATTGGCTTTCCAAGGCTATCTAGTTCTACTGACTTGAGTGTGCCGATCAGCATTCCCGTGCAGCCTCCATATGAGACTTGTGTGCCCTGTGGGTATACGGTCTGGCCTGTAGCAGCGACTGGCGGGTCAACTGGTGAAGTGGTCGCGAAGGTTGGTGCTGCACTCATTCCGAGAGCAAGTACTGCAACCATCGAAGACCCGATAATTCGGGACTTGAGTTTCATTTATTTCTCCTCTGTCATGACGGATGAATTGTCAATCAGGTAATGCCGCATCCCTGATCTATTTACTGCCAACAGAGCGATGAACGTGGACCCCGAGACGCATGGCATGCGCCCTCCCCCCAGTCGCCGTTCTGCCGTTCTCAGCGGTATCGAGGTATCCACCCTGCCCGGGTGAGTACCACTTGCTGAGGCGGTCACCCCGAAGTATCACCACGAATCGTGGGTTTGTCAAGCAGAATTTCTCACTTTTTGTGAGAATCTCACCCGAAGTGACCGGGCACCTTATAACCCCATAACTGCTAACCCCATAACTGCGTCAATTAGCAGCCAATGACCTAAGCCCCGCAGGTAGCGCCGAGGGTTCCTCCGGTGGCAGTCGCTACTACCGGCGCAAGGGGCGCCGGCACAATGGCCACCCAGTCTGGGCCGATTATGGCCTGAGAGGGTGCTGCACAGACGGTTTTATCGCCGAGAATCTCTCCTACGAAATCATCCTTGGTCATGGAGCCCTTATCGAAGCCGGCAACAAATAATGCCTTGTCATCGGTAGAGAGGCAGGCGCCAAGCGCTGTAGGAGTCTTAGCTCCAGCGCGCCCCGAGAGAAATGAGTCTCTCTCCATGAGGGCAAAACCATCGCACTTGACCTCCCCCTGGATTATTGCTGCCGCGATTGCGCGCACACTCGCAACACCAGCCTTTCCCCATCCGAGTCTCTCGTTCTTGGGGCATTTAAATGTCGAGCTCTCCCCTCCTAGTCGCTTCGCTACCCGATCTACTCCACTTCGCGTATCTCCTTGCACCGACCAATTGCTGCCCGATGTAGTGCCGATTGCCCACTGAAAGGGCGGTATGGGCGCGTCGACAGCTGCAGCACGGCGACAGATACTCTCGCTTCGCTCCGTTACAAATGCGTCGCGATCTTTCTCAGATGCAAAGGTTGCGATCTCAAACGTGTTACTAAATGCATCGCAGTTGGCAACGGCGAGCGGCGCGATATTCCAGCCATAGCGCTCGTAGGGCGCAGCGAGCGCACCTGGCGCTAAGAACACAACCGGCTTACATGCTTTTACATCGCTTCCCCGAATGGTTGCGGCAAGCTCGTTTACATCCTTCTTAGCGGAGCGCGACCAAGCAGTGGGAAGGGTCTGGGCAACCGTTACTTTGCTCTCGCTAGTGCCGCATGAAGCTAAGACTGGGCCAGCGACAAGAAGCAGCGCGGCACCTGCTGCTACTGACCTTGCTCTCTTGCTAATTGAAATCATCTTCATTTTGCTTCTCCCCAAGGTTGAGCACCGCAGTGGTTGCTCTAGTAGTGCGACACCATACCCGCGACATTTCTACGCTGGGGCGCGCTCTTGATGGGTTAATTCCCGTGTAATACTGTGAATCATGCGTATACACAACCTCATAGGGCTCAAGGCCCGAAGTGCTCACTCAAGTGTTACCCGTATCACCCCTCGAATTCTCGTCTCTCGTATTGCGCCGCTCCTTGCGCTTAGCATCTCAATGCTTCTAACCCCATTGGGATTGGCGACGCAGGCACACGCAAGCACAGGGCGGACGACACGGCCGGTGCTAAAAGCGGGGCCGGCCACGACCGTTATAAGCGCAGCGGGTGCGCCAGCGGTGAATCTCATCTCGGTGACTGGGCCGTACCGAGTGGTTAGTCGTGGCAAGTCCGGTTCGCTAACTTGGCGCCTTGAGCGTGCCACAGGCGACAAGGGCACAATATGCTGGAGAATGGTCACCAGACCAAAGGCGCTCTCAATAAAAGGAAACGCACTAGGCAACGCTCGGTGTCTCGCTCCCGTAGACGATAATGCTGACATTACAGATGTACCGCTCGTGGTCACGGCGAATGCAGCCGGCTCAAAGGTTGGGTTTGTGGCGATCGTGGTGCCGAAGGGAACGCGCAGTGTGCGGGTGGGGCAGATCGGCGGGAAGTTCACGACCATCTCAGGGGGAAAGAGCCTCTCCGGGCCGATTGTCTTTGTCGGCAAGAAGTCTCCGCTCTGGGTTGATATGACCCTCCCGGGCAAGCATCGACTCGCCTGCCAAGGTGGGGTAGTGATGGAAAAGTACGACCTGAAGGACCCGATCCTCACGGATAACTCAGTTGGTGCCGCATGGTTCTGCGATGAGCTCTAAGAATCTGCCTCTAAAAACCTGCCTCTAAAAACCCCTCCTAGTTTCTTGAGGTTTTCCAGAGAATAGAGCCCGTCTCTAGGCCTAATTCCCACTAGAGAATTCGCGCAGAGGGTGGTACCTTCGCGACCAAGACATATGGGGGAGAGCTTGAAACACGCGAGCAGCAACGGCGCATTGGATGCCGTACGTGTAGAGAAAGCAGGCGTATCGAGACGTCAGGTTCTCGCGCGCTCTGCGGTCGCTGCCGGCGTTGTCTGGGCTGCACCTGTGATCAAGACTGCATCGGCTTACGCTCTTACCGCTTCTGGCACCGAGCGACCCTGCACGCAGTTCTATGTCGCAGGTCTAACGCTCGAGGAAAATTACTTCCCTGCTTATCCGTATGGCTTCTACCCACCGAAGAAAAAGAACAGCGACGAGCGCGCTCTTGCCTTCACACTGATCAGCAGTACGCGAGCGAGCGACTCTGACTCCAAGGATAAAGACTCCAAGCATAAAGACAAAAAGAAAAAAGACAAAAAGAAAAAAGACGATCACGGACACGGTGGTGGCGGGCACGGTGGTGGAGAAGACAATCCGAAGATGATCGTCCCACCTCTAATCGCTACATGGACACGCGACAACCCGACGATTCCTCTCTTAGAGCCAGATGTCTATCCACAGATAACTCAGACCGGCACACAGGGTTGGGCGGTACTTCTACCCGAGGTCACAGGGCCTAATGCTGGTGGTCGCCAGGCTCGATTTATCGTCGGGTATGCCTACCAAGGCACCCACTTTGCCTACGGTTTTGTAGATCCGAATCCGGCAAATCCACTATTAAAAGGCCGACGACTCCTCTTCCCGTCTCCTGTAGGTAACGACCACGAGGGCGACGACGACGACAACGGTGATGACGATAAAGATGACAACCACCACGGGTCAACCTCTACCTCAAGTACTTCGTCGACGAGTACCACCAGCACCACCTCCACCACTACACCGGGGGCTACTACTACAACCACCACAACTCGACCGCGTCGCGATGACGATGGTGGAAATCCGTTTGGGCCGCCCCCTCCAACGACCACTAGTAGCACAACTACAACTAGTACCACTACAACAACGATGCCTCCGCCGCCGAGCTCTACGACTAGTACCTCAACAACAAGCACTTCGACGAGTACAAGCACGAGTACCACGACGAGTTCAACCACAACCACCACAACGCGGCCGCCTGCAACTACTACAACAACGCGACGCCGTAACAACGATGATGATGACAAAGAGCACGGGAACAAGCACACGACTACCACGACACGGCCACCTGTAACCACCACTACAACCCGCCCTGCTGCGACCACAACCACAACGCGGCCATCAGGGAGCACCTCGTCTACGACGACAACCACACGACCGAGTGGTGGATCAACGACAACGACCTCTACAACTAGCCCTGGCGGAACAACAACGACCACCAGCGATGATCCTTGGGCGCGGTGGCTCGCTGCGGGCGGCCCTGATACTCGCGGCGGCGGATCCAGTAACGGTTCTGGGAGAGACGATCGACCCTCAGACTCGAATAGAGGCGGCGAGTCTGCTCCCAAGTTGAAGCCCTTCGTTGAGACCGGTGTTGGGGCTGCTGGGCCTTCAGGGCCTGAGGCCCCCGTTCCCTCGGGGCGCACGGGAACGCGACGATTCGCCGAGTTATTTGACTCCCAAGC
>CALQAT020000089.1:0-7433 GCA_943328625.2 Bordetella parapertussis
CTCCTCTGAGAAGGTCCTTGTTGCCTGCATACGCACCAGTTGGGATCTGAGCAAGCTCGGCGGCGAGCGCACTTACAGTCTGAGCGTGATCCTCAATCTCAACAGCCTCGTCGAGAATCCCAAACTTCACAGCATCCTCGGGGCTATATAGGTTGCCCTCGAGAATCACTTGGTTCCATGCCGATGGACGAAGCCCTGCCTTGGCGATCACTATTGCCCAAGTCGGGAAGACCATCTTGAGGCGGGTCTCGTTGATGCCGAGTTTAAATTCTCCCTTGACTCCGATTCGCCGGTCACAGGCCATCGCCAGAATTGCACCACCGGCGATTGCGTGCCCTGTTACGGCTGCGATGGTCGGTATTGGTGCCGTCCAGACTGCGAGCATCGTGTGAGCGACATTTGAGAGAGTCGCCGCACGCTTGACAGGGTCTGGTTCTCGCACCATGGTGAGGTCAATCCCAGCCGAGAAGGTCTTCGCCTTGCCATGGATTACAAGAGCTCGCGCTGAGGCCTCGCCGGCTGCGTCAATACCGTCACGCAGAGCGGCACAGGATGCATCGTTCAAGACATTGGCCTTGCCATCGTCTAAGTAGACGTGAGCAATAGCGTCGTCATCAATTCGAAACTCGTGCATACGATTCTCTTCTTTCGCTCTGCAATAAATACTTCGATCAAACACGTATGCGGTCGGAGCAAGTTTGAGGCAACCCATACTCATGGCCGGAACGCTGTGGATAGCTTCCCCACAATAGGGGTCAAGGGCTTTAGCGCGCCCTACCCAGATGCGCCTAGTCTCTATCGGAGCGTTACTCGGTGCTGGAGAGGGGGGTCATCGGGGTGAGCACAGCCAATCGGCGCGAATGGTTTGAGAAGGCCCTATCCGAACGCGCCCTAGGGTTAGTTGCTCTAGTTGTTGTTTTCTTTGCGGTAATCGTCTGGCCCTTCCCCTCCCCGCTCGGAGTAGTCCTCGGCGGCATGCTTGTCGGTGGCCGCATCGCACTAATTGCTCTCGGGTTTGCGCTCGTCTATCGAGCAAGCCGAGTCGTCAACTTTGCCCAGGGTGACCTCGGGCAGGTTCCAGCGACTCTCGTTGTACTGCTAGTGATATCAGCAGGATGGTCCTACTGGCTCGCTCTTGTTATCGGAGTTGCTGCCTCCCTAACTCTGGGTGGACTAGTTGAGGTATTGATTATTCGGAGATTCTTCCGAGCACCGCGCCTAATTCTTACTGTTGCCACAATTGGGCTGGCACAGATACTTACAGGCCTAGCTCTCTTCATCCCGGGCCTGTTCAACACGAGCGCGTTGGCATCAAGAATTGAACCTCCATTTAAAGTCCATATTGATTTTGGCGGCGTGATATTCAACGCAAATGATCTTCTGACGATGATCATCGTGCCGATTGCGTTTATATCCCTCGCCTTATTCCTCCAGCGCTCAAGTTCGGGTATAGCGATTCGAGGGGCCGCTGAGAGAGCTGATCGGGCTTCAATGCTCGGCATTCCAGTCAAGCGCCTCAGCACAATTGTCTGGGCACTTGCATCGCTCCTTGCCTTTCTTGCGATGTTCCTGAGGGCCGGAGCAGTTGGACTGCCGATCGGCTCAGTACTAGGTCCAACTTTCTTCTTACAGGCACTCGCTGCTGCCGTAATCGGGCGCTTCGAGCGCTTTCCAACTATTGCACTCGCAGCGATTGCACTCGGCGTGGTCGATCAAGCAATGACATTTCAACCAGGGAATAGACCTGCGTACAACGATCTGATGCTCTTCGGCGTCGTATTAGTAGGGCTGCTACTAACTGGTCGCTCAGCGAAGGGCCGCGCTGGGTCCGAGGCATCTACTTGGCAGGCAGCGCGTGAGGTGCGCCCGATTCCGCGCGAACTCGTAAACCTCCCTGAGATTCGAATCGGAAGATGGGTGCTTGGCCTCGGCCTAATTGGCTTCGTCCTAAGCCTCCCGGTTTGGTTAAGCGTGAGCCGCCTAGACCTTGCAACAGTCATTGTGATATCTGCCATTGTCGCTCTATCGCTCGTTGTGCTCACAGGGTGGGCAGGGCAGGTAAGTCTTGGGCAGATGGCGCTCGCTGGAATCGGCGCCGCTGTCGGAGGGGCAATGACTGCAGTTCATGGACTCGACTTGCTCCTCGCCCTGCTTGGAGGTGGAGTCGCTGGTGCAATTATCGCTGTGATCATCGGTTATCCGGCCATTCGCCGAGGTGGACTTACTCTTGCGGTCAGCACACTTGCATTCGCATTGGCGACCTGGTCGTTCGTGCTGAACCAGGAGTTCCTTGGCGATTGGCTTCCATCAGGTCGGATAGAGACCCCTCAATTCCTCTGGGGAGCAGTCGACATCTCTACAGATACTCGCCTCTTCTACCTCTGCGTCGGTGTACTAGCTCTTGCTCTACTCGCAGTGCGCGGGATACGCGCGAGCAGAACGGGGCGCGTGCTAATTGCTATTCGAGAGAATGACCGCGCTGTTCGCTCATATGGCGTCTCTGCAGTCCGCACAACCCTGGCTGGATTCGCCGTCTCTGGTTTTCTCGCAGCAGTCGCTGGTGTGCTTCTCGTTCATCAGCAGCACGGTCTTGACGTAACCAACTTCGCCCCTTCGGAGAGCATCCAGGCGTTCTCCATGGTTGTCATCGGAGGGCTTGGCTCTATCTCGGGCGCCATTCTCGGTGCCATCTATGTTCGGGGTGCAGCCTGGCTCTTGCCCGCCGAGTGGCAGTTCCTTGCAACCGGCGCAGGGCTACTTCTCGTTCTTCTAATTCTCCCCGGAGGACTCGGCGCAGCCCTTGCCGATATTAGAGACGGTGTACTTAGAGCCATTGCTCGCCGCCGCAACATCATTGTCCCAAGCCTGCTTGCCGATAGACGCGTTGAAGAGTTAGTCCCGATCAATGTTGATGCGAGCGCAATAGAAGGCATTGGGGATTCGGCATGACAGCAGCACCCATGCCAGCCGAGACAAGCAAGCCACTTAACAAAATCCACGGCTTCCTCCTCAGTCTCACAGGTGGAGCACCTGTCTATCCGCTAGTCATCCTGACCGGTTTGCTGGCCGTTGACGAACTCGATCGAGCCGCGTTCGGAATTCTCCTGCCAGAGATTCGTGCTGCATTCGGGCTTAACCTGCAAGCGGTTCTAAGTGTCGTTGCACTCGCGTCACTTGTTGCATTATTAATTCAGGTTCCGATCGCCTTCTACGCTGACCGGCTGCCTCGCACGAAGATCGCAGTGGCAGGTGCAGTTGTCTGGATGTTCTTTACGGGAATGACGGGCCTTGCATTTGGAGTCATCATGCTCTCGATTGCGCGCGCCGGGTCAGGCCTAGGAAAGGCGGTTGTAGACCCCACTCACAACTCCCTTCTCTCCGATTACTACGACATTCCCGTCAGGCCTCGCGTCTTCTCCTTCCATCGTGCCGGAAGCGTGGTTGGCCTAACTGTTGGGCCTCTAGCCGCCGGACTTCTCGCATATTGGCTTGGCTGGAGAGCACCATTCATTATCTTCATGATCCCGACGCTTATCTTCGTGATTCTCGGGCGTCGTTTACTTGAGCCACTACGCGGAACATGGGAGCGTCGCGCCGCTGGCGCAGCAGAGGAAGCAATCGACACGGAGGATATTCCTCCATCTTTTGCAGAGTCTTGGCGCATTGTTTGGCAGGTCGGGACGCTACGCCGAATCTTCTACTCGCTCCCCTTCTTAGCAGTTGCAATCATTGGGCTAGCGACACTCTCATCCCTCCAGTATGCGCAGACATTTGGTCTAGACGAGCGGGCACGTGGGTTTGTCGCATCAATTGTTGAGCCAGTCCAACTCATAGGGCTCTTTGCAGGCATCCCCATAGCAACTCGATTAATGAAGCGTGACCCTGGATTGATTCTTAAATTCATAGGGCTCGTCAACGCTGGGCTCGCTCTTTGCTGGGTCGGTTTTGCATTGGCACCCAATGTTTACGTAGCAGTCGGCATCAGCATGCTCACCGCAGCGCTTGTCTCGTTGATTGGTCCAGGTTTGGCTGCCGCTCTCTCAATAGCGACGCCTCCAAAAGTGCGCTCTTTTGGTTACGCAGTAGCCGCTCTCTGGATTCTTCCCGGATTAATTGTGCTCCCAGTCATTGGTGGCGTTGCTGATACGTACGGAATCAGAACAGGATTGCTGCTACTAGTGCCAGTTTTCCTAATTGGATCGGTGCTTATCGCATCAGCGAGCACTCAAGTGGCGGCGGATGTAACACAGGTCTGGACCTCTGCAGCGGCGCAGTCTGAAGTGCTGTATCAACGCCGTCAAGGCCTTGTAAAGATGCTCCTCGTGCGTGGCCTCGATGTTGGCTACGACGGCGTTCAGGTTCTCTTCAAAGTCGATTTTGAGGTCGACGAAGGAGAGATTGTTGCGCTCCTAGGTACCAACGGATCTGGAAAATCAACACTCCTCAAAGCCATCTCTGGACTCGTTGAGGCGAGCGCTGGGGCAGTCATCTTCGATGGCCGCGACATGACCTACGCGCCGCCGCATGAGGTGGCAGGGCTCGGAATCACACAGGTTCCTGGGGGCCAAGGCGTATTCCCCACACTCACTGTTAAAGAGAACCTGCATCTCGCAGGCTGGCTCCACCGCAAGGATAAAAATCGCGTAAAGGTGGCGACCGAAGAGGTCCTCGAGCTCTTTCCCATATTAAGAGAGCGCCTCGAGGAGCCGGCAGGAAATCTCTCCGGAGGACAACAGCAGATGCTCACCCTCGGGATGGCGTTCATCGAGCGACCGCGCCTCCTGATGATTGATGAGCTATCGCTTGGGTTAGCGCCGGTTGTCGTCGGGCAACTGCTACAGATCGTTGAACGCATTCGAGAGGCAGGTACAACAATCATCGTCGTGGAGCAATCGGTAAACGTTGCTCTAACGATTGCCGAGCGCGCGTATTTTATGGAGAAGGGAGAGATCCGTTTCGAGGGCCCAACCGCTGAGTTACTTGAACGACCTGACATTCTTCGCTCGGTTTATCTTGAGGGTGCTGCAAGCCGTGGAGCGGAACTTGCTGCGTCACGAACATACGATTCGGAGACGGCTGCTCTGGTTGAGAGACCGACACGCATCGAGGTGCAGAGCATCTCTAAACGCTTTGGGGGCATTCACGCTCTACGCGACGTCAGCTTCACTGCCGGAGCGGGAGAGATTCTCGGATTCATAGGCCCGAACGGCGCTGGTAAGACGACGCTCTTTGACGCGATCTCGGGATTCATTCGCGTTGAGGGTGGACGCGTAATTCTCACCGGAGAGAATGGTCCTATCGACCTGACAAATGAGAAGGCCGAGCAGAGGGCGCGTCACGGCATCGGCCGATCATTCCAAGACGGACGTCTGTTTCCAGGCCTTACGGTTAGCGAGACAATCGCAGTGGCTCTTGAGCGCCACGTAGCTGTGCGTGATCCAATCGCCGCAGCCCTCCACCTACCAGCAGTCTCAGACTCGGAGTCTCAGGTGCGCCTTCGTGTCGACGAGTTGATTGACCTAATGGGGCTCGGGGCTTTTAGGGACAAGTTCTGCAGAGAACTCTCTACTGGAAGCCGCCGAATTGTCGACATGGCCTGCCTGCTTGCGCACCACCCCACCGCATTGCTCCTTGACGAGCCCTCAAGCGGTATCGCTCAGCGCGAGGCTGAGGCTCTCGGACCACTACTCATGAAGATTAGAGACACCCTCGGGGCCACAATCCTTCTCATCGAGCACGATCTGCCACTCCTAACCTCGGTTGCGGACCGCCTGGTAGCTCTGCACCTCGGAGAGGTCGTAACAGTCGGCCTGCCGGCCGATGTGGTTAGCCATCCGGTAGTCGTCGAGAGCTACCTCGGTACCTCTGAGGCAGCGATTGCTAGGTCTGGCTCAGGGAATACACCAACTTCATAGTTTGAGAGAGTAAACCTCTGACTGTGCTCGGGCTCAAGATGAGTCTCTGAGACACGGAAGGCAAAACTGGGTACGCTCCAATTTGTTCGAACGAATACTCAGTTCAAAATTGAAATGTTTGCTAACTAAACCGGGGGGAACCATGGAAGCAACGCCAAGCCAGCCTAAAAAAGGCGGTATTCGTCGCTACGCACCATTTATTGCTGCAGTCGTTGTTATCGCACTTGTCGTCTTCGCTGTTGGGCAAAATAAGTCGAGTGACACAGGCTCGAAGCCACCAGCCGATCAGGGCGCAGCCTCTAATGAAGCGCTCATTAAATCCGGGCCCATGACCCCCGATAAGGCCAAGCTCCTCGGCAAGACCGTTGATTTCGGGGCGAAGTGTGACACCTCGACTGGCAATGTAAAGATGCCTACAGAGTATGCGCCTATGTGCGTTGAGGCATTCGCCGGCGACAATGGCGGGGCCACGTCACCTGGCGTTACCGGTGACACCATCAGCGTTGTCGCATACATCGGCGATCCAGCCAAAGACGCTCTGCAAGCGGCCCTAGTCAAGGGTGCGGGCTCTGACGTTGACATCAGTTTGACCAAACAGACCTATAACGGCTGGGTGGAGATGTTCGAGCAGTACGCAGAGATGAGCGGCCGTAAGGTGTCGCTCGACTTCTACATTGGAACAGGCGCTCCGAGTGATCCAGTCGCTGCTAAAGCAGACGCGAAGGCGATCATCGATAAGAAGCCCTTTGCTGTATTCGGTGGGCCAAACCAAACAGAAGCATTTGCGGATGAGTTAACTGCTGCAAAGATTGTCTGCCTAGGTTGCGCCACTGCTTCCGGGATCGAGTTCACCTCAGAGCGCTCTCCGTACCTCTGGACTACAGGGCCAATGCCCGAGCAAGCCAGCCTCCTGGCGGCGCAGATGGTTGGGAATCTGTTAAACGGCAAGAAGGCGCAGTGGGCTGGCGATGCTGCCACTCGCGCCAAGACACGCGTCTTCGGCGCAGTGCACTACGACACTCCAGCAGGGCAGCAACGCTCCGCGTGGGAAACATTTAAATCTGAGATGAAGAAGAACGACGTGAAGCTCGCCTCAGACATTCAGTACTACCTTGACCTTGCACGTGCACAGGAGAACGCACGCACAACGATCGCAAAGCTCAAAGCAGCCAAGGTCACCTCAGTAATTTTCTACGGCGACCCGCTCACTCCTCTCTCACTTACCAAAGAGGCAACAGCTCAGGACTACCACCCCGAGTGGATTCTTGGCCCTACGGTCTACGCCGATACTGCAGTATTTGGCCGTATCTACGACCAAGAGCAGTGGAAGCACGCTTTCGGAATTTCACTCATTCCAGCGCGCACCACTAAAGAGATTGCCGGTTGGTACGCACTCTGGGTTTGGCAGTTCGGAACTCCCCCACCAAGCAACAATGTTGCTGTGATCTCGGGGCCTCCAGGGATGTTCTTCGCAGGGGTAAACCTTGCCGGACCAAATCTCACGCCCTCAACTTTCAG
>CALQAT020000090.1:0-7433 GCA_943328625.2 Bordetella parapertussis
CACCAGCAATTACCCAATAGACCCGACCGCATCAGAACCGCAAGAGCGAGGAAAACATGCTCATCATCCAGCGCCCAGAGATCGAAGCCGAAGAAGCAGTCGGCAATGTTCAGCGCTTCACCATCTCTCCCCTAGAGCCTGGCTTTGGCCACACTCTCGGAAACACCCTGCGTCGAGTACTTCTCTCCTCGATCCCAGGTGCAGCAGTTACTCAGGTGCGCTTCGATGACGCTCTGCATGAGTTCGGCACCATCAAGGGCGTTAAGGAAGACGTTACAGACGTCATCCTTAACCTCAAAGACATTGTGCTCACCTCGCTCTCTGAGGAGCCTGTAACCCTTCGCCTTGATGTAACTGGCCCACGCCAGATCACCGCCGGAGACATTCAGACCACCTCAGATGTTGAGATTCTCTCAACCGACCTATACATCGCATCTGTGAATGGCAAGGGGCGTCTTGCTCTTGACATCACTGTTGAGCAGGGTCGTGGATACTCATCCGCCGACAAGACCAAGAAGCCTGGCGCCTCTATCGGAGCAATCCCTGTAGATGCAATCTTCGCTCCGGTTCGTCGTGTCTCTTTTGCGATTGAGCCGACACGCGTTGAGCAGGCCACGAACTACGACAGCCTCTCAATCGAGATTGAGACCGATGGATCAATCACGCCTCGCGATGCTCTTGCATCTGCCGGTGCGACCCTTGGAAATCTCGTTACGCTTGTAGCTGATCTCTCCAACGAGGCTCCTCGCCTTGAGCTTGGCGAGGTAGCGGTTGCTCCCTCAACATCTCCGGACTTTGACCTTGCAATCGAGGACCTTGACCTCTCTGAGCGTCCTCGCAACTGCCTCAAGCGTGCTCGTATCGACACCATTGGGCAGCTCATGTCGAAGAGCGAAGATGATCTTCTAGCCATCACGAACTTTGGTCAGAAGTCGCTCGATGAGATCCTCGAGAAACTCGATGAGCGCGGTTTAGCGCTTCGAACCAAGGACTGAGAAAATGCCTACCCCCAAGAAAGGCGGCCACTTCGGTAGTGGCCCGTCGCACCACAGACAAATGATGGCGAACCTCGCCTCCTCGCTCTTTGAGGCTGGAGCGATTACCACCACCCTGCCAAAGGCAAAGGCTCTTCGCCCATACGCGGAGAAGTTGATCACTAAGGCAAAGAAAGGCGGCGTGCACCGTCAGCGTCTTGTCGTGGCAACAATCAAGGACGAGACCGCAACAAGCAAACTCTTCTCTGAGATTGCACCTCGTTATGCCGACCGCAATGGTGGCTACACGCGAATCTCAAAGCTTGGGCCCCGCCCAGGTGACAACGCGCCAATGGCGCGAATCGAACTTATCTAGGTCTTGTATATAGGTCATTGGGCGGCTCTACCGCTCCCTAACCTACGATCTAGTTATGACGCTCTTCGATCCTGCCGCCGAACTCGGCGGCAGTCTCGCGCCCAAAGAGAATTCTTCTAAAGACGCTTACTCCAAAGACGCTTCTTCTGTTGAGAGCAACTCCGTCATCATTCGTATGACTGTTGCCTATGACGGAACCGATTTTCATGGCTTTGCGCAGCAGCGCGATCAGCGCACAGTTGCGGGTGAGATTTGCGGAGCTTTGAGCAAGGTTCTTAGGGGCGAGATAACTCTGGCCTGCGCGGGGCGCACCGATGCTGGGGTACACGCATGGGGCCAGGTTGTCTCCTTCGGGGCACCCGATGGCACCGACCCAGCGATGCTCGTTGAGAGGCTAAATCGCATGCTCGGATCTGAGATTGCAATACGCGATGCGAGCCTCGCTCCTCTAGGTTTTGATGCGCGCCACTCTGCTCGTGCGCGCACGTACCGCTATACGGTCCTCAATCGCTCAACGCCAGACCCATCAATGGCCAGGAGTGCTTGGTGGGTTCCGGAGCCGATAGATATTCACGCTCTTCAACTAGCAGCTACTCCGTTTATCGGTGAGCACGATTTTGCGTCGTTCTGTCGGAAGGGGCCAGAGGGCTCAACCACCGTTAGGCGGGTACTCGAGTCCGAGTGGCAGGACCTTGGTGATGGAGTGCTGCGGTATCAGGTAAAGGCCACAGCGTTCTGCTGGCAGATGGTGAGAGCACTCGTAGGGACACAGGTAGAGGCCGGGAGAGGTAAGCGTAAGGCTGGGGAGATGCTCTCGATACTTAGGGCAAAGGATCGCTCTGCAGCTGGGCAACTAGCACCTCCACACGGGCTTAGTCTTTGGCGAGTTGATTATGAAAATGGAGAATTGCTTTGAGATTGAGTGTCACTAAGAAACCGCTTGGCGCTCTTGACGGGCAACCCAGAGACAAATCTCTGTTCCGTATAGCCAGTCTCGCAGTGCTCGTGCTCGCAGTAGGGGCTTGCAGCAGCGCTAGCGAGCCGAGGGTATCCGCATCCGGAACTCGCCTGCTCGCCGCTGCATCGATAAAGAGCGGAGCGTCCGATGCGGTTTCCTACTCGGCGGAGAGTTCTGGAGGGGATGGCTCAACGGCTCGAGAGACATTTGTGCGACGCGGGGACGACTCGATTGTTGCAGCGGAGTACGACTCCGGTGGTCGACTCGAGGTGAGGCGAGTAGGCGGAGAGTTCTACGTGCTCTCGTCCCTTGACATCGTTGGCGCTACCCCAGCATGGGTGCACATCGCCAACGACGCGGACCGTACTTTTGTTCTTTCGCTACTTGGCGCGGATTATGTAGCACCAAACCCCAAAGCGGTAGCCGCTTTATTTGCTGGTGGAGTAGCGAGTGTAAATACGATCACTACAGAGGCAGAGCAGAGAGTCCTGTCGGTAACGGCGCGATCTGTTGGCGAGCGCCCAAGCGAAATATCAATCAATCGCAGCAAGGCGCTTTTCCTCGGTCGCGTTGCTTCGCTCTGGAGTGGCAAGACGAAGATAGGAGAGCGAACCTATCGCGAGGCATTGTGGGGCGACGCGGTTCCAGCAATCGTGGCTCCGACTGGAGCCTCAGAATTCAGCGGAGTCTTCGACTCGCAGGTGCTTCAACTAGCCGAGCCGCTTCGCCGTCGGCCGGTCAACCTCCCTACTAATTGGGGGATACGTGCAGTAGTTGGTCTCTCAAGTGGTCAGGGAAACGGAGTCTGCCAAGAGGTCTTGACTCTCTATGCGCCACCGTCTCCTGCGCGAATCTCAGATGATTATCTGGCGGTATATCTCGAGCCGACAGGTTGCTCAACTCCTCGCGCCAGTGGGAGTGCAGAGTTTGCAGCAGGCGTAAATACTGGGTGGATAGGCAAGGCCCCCGACGGCTCAACGATCGGTTCGCTGCAGGTAGAGGGGACATCGCTGCGCTTCCGCACGAGTCTTGATGCGAAGGCTCTCGCTAGCACTCTCTCAGAGTGGGGCCCTCTCTAATATCAGCCGACACGTAATAATCCGGTGCGACCAACCGGTGCAGCGCCACCCGCCGACCAGGACACTCCACCAGGATTTAGCACCCATATATCGTGTCTCCCAATTGAGTCTGATCCGCCAACTGCGAGGGTAAAGCTCAGGCTTGTCCCATCTGCGTTTACCACGACGTTACTGACGCCTACTCCTTGACCATCGACTACTGGTAATGCGTCGTCGGCGAACCCAACTCCATTGAGGGTAACGGTCGTGGCACTGCTTGTCGTGAAGGAGGTTGGGGAGACTGTAGAGAGCGATATGCCGCTGGCAAGAAAGCGAAGGAAAGAGTCTTGCGCACTATCTGCATCGCCAGGAGCGTAGGAAGATCCAGTATTCCAGCCAGCATATTTTCCGTCTGCGCTTAGCACCGGAGAGTCTATAAAAGCGCTTGACTCTGAGAGGTTTGGTGCAACATTGGCTCGCGTGTTAGTGCCACGCGTGCGATCACGAACTATGAGGTCTGTCATGCCAGCCGTATCCGATGGGACTGGGTTCGTAGCATCAGTCAGGTATGCAACCATCCGCCCCGAGGCACTTATACGAGGACTGTATGACTCGCCATTTAGATTAAATCCGTTAGGGGCGACGCTCACTCGCGTGATGCTCGTGGACGACATATCGCGAAGGAAAATATCTTGTGTAGGGGTAGTGTCAGCCGCATTGAGGTCAAACTCTGCGGAGGTCGAGGAGAATGCAATAAGGCCCCCGTCTCTAGAGATGGTTGGCTGCGTAGCCCCTTCAGCGCTCGGCCCACCAGTTGGCCTGCGCGTTACCCACTCCCAGTTGTTATTTGAGAGTTCGCGCCTGTAAATGTCACTCGTCTCATTTGTGTCGTAAGTAGCCAAGGGGTCAACGGTCTCATACGCTACGAAACGTCCATCTCCGCTGATCACTGCGGAGTCGACACCGTCTGGTGGAGAGATGGTGAGTGGCGTGCGGCTAGCGAGTATAGTTCTCCCGCCGGTGACGTCTATCACGAATGCATCGGAGATCAACGCGTAATTGAGATACGGCGGGCTCACCAGAAAGTTGTCGGTATCCGATAGGAATGCGATTCGGTTTCCGTCGTCGCTGATACTGGGGTTCCAGGCATCGCCGTTGGCGTCAAGGCCATCAATTCCAGTCTCCAAGCGAAGGACGGTGTCGGTTGTTGCATCCCAGCGATAAAGCTCCGTGTTAAAACTCGTCTTCTCAACCTCTTGGAGGTTGATTGCATCCGAGGTAAAGGCAACGTATCGCCCATCAGCGCTAATTGCAGGGGTATACGAACTGTCATCGCCGAGGGAGCCATCCGGGGCGTGGCTGACCAGCGTAGTTACGCCTGTAAGCAGGTCTCGTCGAAATATCTGTGTCGTGGTTCCGGCAGCGAATGCGACGTAACGGCCGTCAGCACTGACTGAGGAAGCTCCATCTACCGCGCCAATCTCCGTACTCGGTGGCGCAATGCTGGTTTGAATAAAAGTCGAACAGGCAGAGACTAAGAGGTCGCTCGCTGTGCAGCCTGAGACGAGGTCAAGTGGGCTTGATGCGAATCCGCCGAGGACATCCACAATTAAGTCGGGGCATCCTCCGCTTGCAAAAATGTCTACAGACTGTGATGAGCCAACCTTCACAAGCACGCCGTTAGGGACCGTCTGGCCCGCTACGTAATTTAGATTCGATGCAGTTGGCTTTAGCGTCCCAGTCGGGTAGACGGTTATGTAACCCGCTCCGGTAGGCCCGGTTACTGTGACATTGAGTGCAACTGCGCGTGACTCAGATGGGACAGCGCTTCCGTCTACTCCTGCTGCAGTTAGGTGGTAGGTGCGCGTTCCGCCAACACATGGAACCTGGCCAGCGTTTCGCGAGTCGAGAAGGCGGTAAGGGTTTACTCCGAAGAATCCTCCAGCACTCGTTGGGGTACCAGGAGCAAACCAACCGACAACATCCACGACGACATTGGGGCAACCGCCGCTAGCGAATAGAGAGATCGATCCGGAGGTGCCGACCTTGACAACTGTTCCGTTAGCGACAACTTGATTCGTTGAGTAGTTCAGAGTGGACGCAGTGGGCCTTGACGATCCCGTTGGAAATACTGTTAAGTAGCCAGGAATATTTGGGGTGATCACGGTGACATTGAGGGCGACTGCTGCAGCATCGGCTGGCACTTCCGTAAACGGAACGCCTGCAACTTGAAGATCTCGTGTCGTGTTGATGCAGGGGCCCTTGCCAGCACTGCGCGTATCGAGGAGGCGGTCGGGGGTGATGCCTGTGAGCCCTCCTTGGGCAGGAGACCCCGAGGCGAACCAGCCGACGACATCGACCACTATGTGGGGGCAGCCGGCGTTGGCGTAGAGGGTGACGGCTGAGAAGCCTCCGACGGCGACGATCACATTGTTCGGTACAACCTCGCCCGCTGAGTAGTTGACAGAAGATGCTGTGGGCCTTGAGACGCCAGCAGGCCAGACCGTCACGAAGCCACTCCCCGCGGGGTTAATCACCGTGACATTCAACGCAACCGCTGCGGCATCCGAGGGCACATCTGATCCGATAACGCCAGCAACTACTAAGGAGCGTTCGCCTGAGAGGCAGGGGCCGCTCCCAGGGACCCGAGTATCGAGGAGCCGAAAGGGGATCACACCGGTAAATCCTCCAGTCGAGGCTGGGGGAATCGCCGCTCCCGCCGGAGAGACCTGGAATAGGGCGGTGGCGGGTAGGGCTGCTGCTATTGCTATGAAAAGGCTTAACCCTGCTCTGCTCATGCCGGCTAACCGCTGCCCTTGAGACCGCATGCCAGTTCTCTTTGAGAAATTCACTCATTTATCCAATCGGGGAGCGTGATAGGTGGAAATCATAACCCTGTAGGAGAGGGGTTTGGTCCGCAGGTTCGAGTGCCAATTTGGGCCTCTGAGCCCTGAACTGGTGGCTTCTTTTTGGCCCGGATTGTGGCGGGAGAATCGCTGCCGCTAGGATGCCACCTCGCTCCCAAGACCATCTTTGTCTTGGTTGTGAACCTCGGCGCTCGGCCTCTCGGCCATGGCTGCCTTGGATTAAAAGCCCGTTTAGATTCCGTCGATAGAGAGTAAGTGGTATTCGTGAAGACCTTCACGCCTAAAGAGTCCGACATTGTTCGCGCTTGGCACGTTATTGATGCAGAGGACGCCGTCTTGGGTCGCCTCGCCACAGAGGTTGCAAACCTTCTGCGCGGTAAGCACAAGGTGATCTGGGTTCCTCATCAGGACACCGGCGATCATGTGATCGTGATCAATGCAGCCAAGCTAGATATCTCAGCGCGTAAAGCAGTCGAGAAGCAGTACTACCGACATTCTGGTTACCCAGGTGGACTCAAGCAGGCATCGCTCCAGCGCATGCTTGACCGTCACCCGGATCGCATTATCAAGCTTGCCGTTCGCGGCATGCTCCCCAAGGGCCCACTTGGTCGTTCGATGCTACGCAAACTGCGCGTCTACCCAGGGCCAACACATCCCCACGTTGCACAGAATCCAGTTGAGCGCGTGTTGCCAGCAAGATCCCGTAAGACCTCAAAAGCCGCTTCCTAAAGTAAAGATTTAAGGACTTCAGTTGCCCAAGCCATTGATCCAGACGACCGGTCGACGTAAGGAGGCTGTGGCGCGTGTTCGCCTACGCCCCGGTACCGGCAAGATCACAATCAACCGTCGCGACATCGAGGCATACTTCCGTATCGCCACTCACCGCATGTCGGCGACCGAGGCACTGCGCCTTACTCAGACCGCAGATGTCTACGACGTTGACGCGACAATCGTTGGCGGTGGAATCAGCGGACAGGCTGGAGCCCTCTGCCTCGGAGTTGCTCGTGCGCTTGTTGCATTAGACCCAGAGTCGCGTGCGCAGCTCAAGAAGGCCGGACTCCTCACTCGTGACGCGAGAGAGAAAGAGCGCCGTAAGTACGGACTCAAGAAGGCTCGCAAGGCTCCGCAGTACTCCAAGCGGTAGTCTCGAAACGCTTCAATTACCCGGCCATGCCTCATCTCCGTTTCGGAACAGATGGC
>CALQAT020000091.1:0-7411 GCA_943328625.2 Bordetella parapertussis
AGTCTGATAGGGAGATATATAGATGAAACTCATTACTGCAATCATCAAACCGTTCAAACTAGATGATGTAAAAGATGCACTTAAATCTGCTGGAATGCAGGGGATCACGGTAAGCGAGGTGCAGGGCTTCGGACGCCAGCGTGGGCACACAGAGGTATATCGAGGCGCAGAGTACGAGATTGATTTCGTACCGAAGGTGCGCATTGAGATACTTGTTGATGACGCAGAGGTCGACGGGCTAGTGACGGCAATTATGGAGTCAGCGCGCACCGGGAAGATTGGTGACGGGAAAGTCTGGGTTACAACTGTCGAGTCGGTTTACAGAGTTCGTACCGGCGAGGCCGGCTCTGACGCAATCTGAGCGAGCTAACTCGCTGCGCGAGCAGCGAGAGACTTGCATCAACGATTCTCTTCTCCAAGGTTCGTCTTTTGGGCTAGCCCTCAGCCAGGTTGTAGATGCGGCGATTGAAGAGGCGTATGCATCTGTAGCGCGTGATGACCTTGTTGTGCTTGCACTTGGGTCTTACGCTCGTCAAGAGCTCTGCCCGTCCTCTGATGTAGATGTTCTGCTTCTTCATCGATCGGGGTCGATAGCGAATGTCGCTGATGCTCTCTGGTATCCGCTGTGGGACGCAGGGTTTGTCTTGGGTCATGCCACGCGAACTTCCTCAGAGGCATTTCACTTGGCGGAGAGCGATCTTGAGACCCTTACTTCGTTACTCGATGTGAGGATCGTCGCTGGGGCCGCAAGCGTTGATGCCGATGCTCTTGTGCATAGAGTCCGAAGACTCGCCCGCCGACGCAGAGACTCTTTAATTGCAGAGCTCTCGGCTGCCTCATTTCGGAGGCGTGAGAGGCCCGGGCGACTAGGAGAGGTCTTAGAACCCGACCTTAAAGATGGGGGAGGGGGACTTCGCGACATTCACTCTCTCCGCTGGGCTGGATGGGCAAAGGGCCCTGGTGGAGCTAGCGCACTCGTTGCAGTCGGTGCACTTCACGGGGAGGATCTAGAGGCGCTAGCACTCGCAAACGATGCCTTGCTTGATACGCGAGTAGCTCTTCACCGTTCAACAGGCAGGCCGAGTGATCGACTCTCCCTTCAGGATCAGGATGCCGTAGCGAGTCTGCTCGGTGCTCAAGATGCAGACTCCTTAGTGCGCGGCCTCTCAGAGCACGCCCGCATAGTTTCATGGATTGCAGCGGAGGCGTGGGGATCGCTTGATTCGCGAACGACGCCTAAGCGCGGATTGAGGCGCCTGCGGGGCGGAGATAGCGAACTCGCTGAGGGAGTAGTGCAGAGACATGGAGTTGTTTCCCTGAGCGCTGGCGCTGCAGTAGATGGTTCGCTAGTACTAAGGACTGCTGCGCATGCAGCGCTGCTCAATGCGAGAATTGATCGAGACTCGCTTGAGCGGATGCGCGGAACTGCCGAGCCACTCTGGAGCGATGACGACCGCTACTACCTAATTGAATGGCTGAGAGCCGGGCACTCAGCCATCACAGTCGCAGAGGCGCTGGACCACGTAGGAGTCCTGACCACGATCTTGCCCGAATGGGCAAATGTGCGATCCATGCCTCAACGCAACGCCTATCACCGCTTTACGGTAGATAGGCATCTGTTAGAGACCGTTGCAGAGTCTGCCGCTCTATTGAGTAGCGACCTCAAATCATCGGATGCAGATGTTGTCAACGCTCTAACGAGACCTGATGTCCTTATCTTCGCGGCGTTACTCCACGACATTGGCAAGGGGCAGCCAGGGGATCACTCGGAAGTCGGCGCAGCCATTGCGCGGGGGTTTGCGAAGCGCGTTGGTCTCGACATAGAGGGAGCGCGTCTCCTCGAGTGGCTGGTACTGAATCATCTGCTGATGGCCGATACTGCTACCCGCCGTGATCTTGATGACCCTGCTACCCTCGAGCGATTTGTTGCTCAAGTCAAGAATGCTGAGACCGTTATCCTGCTGCACGCTCTTACCGTCGCTGACTCGCGCGCTACAGGCCCCGCTGCTTGGGGCCCAACTAAGGCAGCACTGGTCTCTGAACTGCGCGAGCGCGCACTCTTAGCGATTAGCGCCGGTTCCGTAACCCCTGCTGGCCTGGATCCATTTGTTGGTTATGAAGACTTGATCACTGCAGGGGTGCTGACCGTGCAGTGGAGCGAGATTGAAGAAGGGCGCATTCAATGTGCTGTGATCGCACCTGACCGACCAGGTTTGCTCGGTGCAGTGGCCTCTGCACTCGCTCTGGCCGACCTAGATATATCCTCGGTTAGCGCAGCAACGCACTCCTCAGGAATGGCATTAGAGATATTTAGTGGTGTTGACCGCTTCGGGCGTCTGGGTAATCAGAATGAGCGCTCCAAAGCGACGGGGCGTATAGAAGCAGCATGTGCCGGAGAGGATTTCTCCGATCGCCTAACTGCTCGTGCCGTTGCCTACCGCAGCCCAACGGCAAAACGCGGGGCTACAAGTGTGACTATTGATCCGACTGCCTCTACCACGGCAACCGTCGTAGAGGTATACGCCGATGACGAGGTTGGGAGGTTTGCGCGAATCGCGATGATTCTCTCCGGGGAGGGCGTAGATGTAACCGCAGCGCGAGCCACAACAATCGGTGATCGAATTGTTGACGTCTTTTATGTGCAGATCAATGGAGAGAAGATCGAAGCAAGCGAGGCTTTGGCGGAGCTTCGCAAGGCGATTATCGATGGTCTCGAAGACAGCTAACGCTCGGCCTAGGCTTAGGTAATGGAGAAGAACCCAGAAAAGAACTCAGCAACAAACCCAGCCCTCAATCCACCGGTAGTCGCATCCGACCTCCTTAGGTGGGCTGAGACTCTCTCCGGCATTGCTCGTACCGGGCTCGGATTTACGCAGAGCCTCTACGAGAAAGAACGCTTTGAGGAGGTGCTTCACGTAGCGGCAGATATCAGAGCAGCAGCGATTGAAGAGGCAGAGGCGGATGTGCTCTATGAAGACTGGCTTGTATCGGTCGGCTCCGGAGTGCCGGGGTATGTCACTCCAAAGGTTGCGGTCGCTGCAATTGTCGGGAATGAAGCGGGCGAGATTCTCTTAACTCAGCGCGCAGATTCGGGCGTATGGCTCTACCCAGTGGGCTGGGCCGATATCGGTTACTCGCCCTCCGAGGTTGCAATGAAGGAGGTTCTAGAAGAGACGGGAATTGAGTGCGAGCCGCTATCCCTTATTGCAGTTTTAGATGGCATGAGGTTTGGGTTTGTTCACCTTCCGCTCTACTCACTGCTATTCCATTGCCGCATGACCGGAGGCGAGTTAAAGGGCCACCCACTTGAGACTAGAGAGGTTGGATTCTTTGCGCGCGACGCGCTTCCTCAGCCACTCGCAGGGGCAAGCCGATGGGTCGACTTAGCGTTTCGCGCGATTGATGGCGAGTCATTTCCATCTGACTTCGATGCGCCGCGCATGCCGACTTGGCGCGGAGATATAACGACTATTTAGCTTTGAGTTGATCCTCTAGAAGATCGAATAAAGAGATGCTTCTGCCGCTGTGGTCCCATGCAGTTCCGCTAGCAGCATGATCAACCAAACCCGATCTATCAGGCTCACGCCCAATCGATTCTCTAGCGCTTGAGGCGATCTGTGCAGGCTCGAGGTCTGCTTCATAAGCCTCGAATACCTCAAGACCATCCCATAGGTCAGTGAGGGATCGCGTCTCGTCGCCAAGAGTTAAGGCAGATGGATCTGCGCCGCTTGAGAGCGCAGCCACGACTGTCTCCCATAGGTCGTAGTGAGAGAGGCCGGTGGGCCCCACATACCGGGCAACCGGATGGAGCCTGAACTCAAGGGTGGTATCTGGGGGCCCTACATCTACGAGCCAGGTTTGAGAGCCATTTACGTATGAGTCGACTGGAGGCCCAACACCCTCGTCGAGTGCAAGAATTAGAGCTGCGTCAATGCGCCAAAGCGCCGCTGCGGTAAGTGCACCCATCAGACCTGTCTCCCTATAGTTGAGTCTCGGCCAATAAATCTTGTGGCCACCCGTCCGAGGGTAGTCGCGTCGCTAGCCGGTAACGAGATGCGGAGAAGAGCGCTGGGAACGTAGCGGGGATGTAGCGGGAATGTAGCGGGGTCGGTACGATGCTGATATGTCCACTTATGATCGGCTCTCTTCTCTGGATGCGAGTTTCTTGCATCTTGAGAGCCTTGAGACCCCCATGCACGTTGGGGCGGTATCTATTTTTGAGGGAGAGAGTTTCTTCGATAGCACTGGGAGGTTTCAACTCGCAGCGGCGCGCAGACTCGTTGCATCGCGCCTCCACCTCATCCCACGATTTAGGAGAATCCTTAAGCCTGTTCCGCTGAATCAAGGACGGCCAATCTGGGTCGATGACCCACGCTTTGATATTGCGTACCATGTCCGACTCACTGCTCTTCCCTCGCCTGGCACTCGCGAACAACTAATGACCTTGACAGCACGTGTGCAGTCGCAGTTGCTCGATAGATCGCGACCGCTCTGGGAGCTTTGGTTTGTGGAGGGTTTAGAGGAAGGGCGCGTTGCTCTGATCCAGAAGACCCACCACGCTCTCGTCGATGGAGTATCGGGCGTGGATGTCGCAACGGTGTTACTTGATTTTCAACCTGAGCCAGCATTTCTCGCACCGCCGCGCTGGATAGTGGAGCCTCCTCCGGCTGAGTTGCGGCTCCTCGCTGATTCGGTATGGGAGAGAGCTACAGAGCCAGCGGAGATAGTGAGGTCGCTGCGCGCCGGGCTGCGCGGCCCAGCGAGTGCGTTAGATAACACGACGCGTATAGCGCGCTCAGTCTCTTCACTATTCGGAACAGACGCTCTTGCTCCGCGCACATCGCTCAACGCTTCAGTCGGACGAAACAGGTTATTTGATGGCGTAACGATTTCGTTCGACGATGTACACCTAGTGCGCCAAGCATTCGGAGGAACCATCAATGATGTAATTCTGGCTGGCGTATCTGGTGGCCTTCGCGATCTACTAGAGGCTCGCGGTGAACCGATTGACGGTATGACGCTCAAGGCATTCTGCCCAGTCTCAGTGCGAGACGATGCCGCAAGAATGCAGTTAGGGAACAGAGTCTCGGGGATGTTCGTACCGCTCCCAGTTGGGCTACCTGATCCGGTTGAGCGCCTAACGGCAGTGCGAGATGCAACCTTCGACCTCAAGGAACGCGAGCAAGCAGTAGGTGCATCCTTCCTTCTCGACCTAACCCACTATGCAGCACCAACACTCCTAGGGCTCGGTGCCCGTCTTGCACACCGCCAACCATTCTTTAACCTCGTCGTTACAAATGTTCCAGGCCCGCAGGTGCCCCTTTACTGCATGGGTGGACGCATGCTCGAGGCATTTCCGGTTGTTCCCCTCACGAAGAATCTCTCAATCGGCATTGCGATACTTTCTTACTGCGGCAATCTCCATATCGGGCTTTTTGTAGATCGTGATACCTTCCCTGACCTACCAGTGCTCTCATCTGCTCTCGAGAACTCCTTCGGTGAACTCTTGAAGCGCGCCGAGGAGCAGTTAGGCGAACCCGGCCGGTAACATCACCTGCGTGACCCACAGCCATGGACGCTCCAGTGAAGAGAACCCTGCCTCTATTGAGGAGGAGCGTGTTGCGCCACCAAAGCGCCTTCCAAAACAGGAGCAGGAGCAAGCCTCAGAGACAATTCTTGAGGTATCCCCAGGCGTAATTCGGATGCAGCTGCCGATCTGGCTGCCAGGTCTGGGTCACGTGAACATGTACGGGCTCATGGACGACCGTGGAATCGCAGTAGTAGATCCCGGATTGCCTGGACCAAAGTCTTGGAAGACCTTGAAGGCACGACTTAAGTCTGCAGGGTTTCGCGTCAAAGATGTCCATACCGTGATCGTTACGCACTCACATCCAGATCACTTCGGAGCAGCAGGGCGAATACGCAGAGAATCCGGTGGCGAGTTAATTGCACACCGCGCTTTTACTACGTGGTCACTTGATCGCAACGGGCATACTCTCTCGGAGCAGGAAGCAGATCGTATAGAGCAAGAAGCCATCGACGAGGCGCTTGCTTATAACGGAGAGTCATTCGAAGAACTCCCATCACTCGGTGCATCTGATGAGATCACAACCTCAGAGCAGCGTCAGTCGGTGCCTTGGGGAGGCCCTACTGCGTGGGGAGGGAGTCAGCACCCTGACCTGCCTATGAAACAGCGTTTTAGGATGCGCGCGCAGCGACTCCTATTTAGCCCGCCCGACCCAACACGACGCGTTCGCCACGGAAGTCCACTAACTCTTGGCGGGCGTGAGTGGCAGGTCGTACACACGCCAGGCCACACACTTGACCACCTCTGCCTCTGGGATGCAGACGGGGGAGTCTTGTTATCAGGAGATCACGTCTTGCCGACGATTACACCCCACGTTGCAGGCTCGGCTGTCGGGGACTCGCTGCGCTCCTACCTCGCAACCCTTGATCTAGTTGCGCACCTTCCAAATGTGAAGCTTGGGTTACCCGCTCACGGGCACCCCTTTACCGATGTACCAGGGCGCGTGGAAGCCATCAAGGAGCACCATGCCGAGCGCATGGAGACGCTTCATCTCGCATCTGTTGCCGTGGGCGCTGCGAGTGTGGAGCGCCTATCTCACGAAGTATTCCCCGAGCGTCATTGGGGAGTAATGGCCGAGAGCGAGACCTTTGCTCACCTCGAGCACCTTCGCAGAGATGGCCTAACGGAGCGCTGGGACGATAACGGTGTGATGATCTACCGCAGTGCCCCGGTTTCGTAAGACACATTCTAATTAGGGCGCTAGGTTGAGGCAATGCCAAAAACTCTTGATGACCCAACCGCTGAGGTAACCGAGGTACTGCAGGCCTTTATTCGCAATGCTTGCGTCAATGACGGCACGCCTGACTCAGGTGGGGAGGTCCGTAGCGCGGATCTTGTGACGGGCTATCTCGAAGGATCGGGTCTCGAGCTCGAGTACTACGAGCCACACCCTGGGCGCCGCAGTGTGCTCGCAAAGATTGAGGGCTCTGACCCAACCGCCCCGGGGCTAATGCTCATGGGGCATACGGATGTTGTGCCGGTTAACGACTCAGGCTGGACGCATGATCCGTTCGGTGGTGAACTCATCGATGGAGTTGTGTGGGGGCGCGGGGCGGTTGACATGCTCAACCTCACAGCCTCAATGATGGTTGCGTTTAAGCATCTTGCTGACTCAGGATTTAAACCGCGCGGCACTCTCTCTTATCTTGCAGTAGCTGATGAAGAAGCCTCAGGTACATGGGGTGCAGAGTGGCTGCTTGAGAACGAACTCGATGCAGTTCGGACAGAGAATGTGATTACCGAGTCTGGTGGATTTCAGATGGGGAGTCGCGGCGGTATTCGCCTCCCTGTAATGGTGGAGGAGAAGGGCGCTCTCTGGACCAA
>CALQAT020000092.1:0-7363 GCA_943328625.2 Bordetella parapertussis
GATTAGTCGTACTGCGCCCTCCGCCACTCACCCCAAGGATCGCGCACTCTTCGAGCGGATCGACTCGGTACTCTCCGAGTACGAAAAGCAGATCAGACAGTCGCTAACGCCTCGACGACGTACTCGACGCACGCGGTAAGCGCCTCTACGTCTGACGGCTCGATCGAGGGAAACATAGCGATTCGTAGTTGATTGCGACCAAGTTTTCTATACGGCTCAGTATCGAGAATACCGTTGTTTCTAAGCACTTTTGCGATCTCTGCGGCATCTACAGACTCGACGAAATCAATGGTTCCTGTAACGGTGCTGCGTGACCCTGGGTCGCGAACATAGGGGCTAGCGAAGTCACTGGCTTCGGCCCAGCCATAGAGAGTCGCGGCTGACTTATCGCAACGACTCGCTGCCCACTCGAGCCCGCCTTGCTCGAGCATCCACTCAACCTGCTCTGCGAGGAGAAAGAGAGTGGCCAGAGCTGGAGTGTTGTAGGTCTGGTCGGCACGCGAGTTCTCGAGCGCTAGTGGGAGGCTCAGGCTCGGCGGCATCCATCTCCCTGAAGCTGCGATCTGCTCAATTCGCCTAACTGCACGTGGTGAGCAGGTTGCGATCCAGAGCCCACCATCCCCGCCGAAGCACTTCTGCGGAGCGAAGTAATAGACATCGGTGGCACTGGCATCGAACCTAACTCCTCCGGCGGCCGAGGTCGCGTCGACAAGCACCAGAGAATCTCCCGGAGGACGGATCACAGGGCATGCGACTCCGGTAGAGGTCTCGTTCTGTGGGAAAGCACAAGTATCGATGCTGGAGTCGGGGCGTAGAAGTGGCGGGACGCTACCTGTCTCGCACTTAATCACGCTGGGGCTCTCAAGGTGCGGTGCGTCGAGCGCAACCTTTGCAAACTTCGAGGAGAACTCGCCGATTACAAGGTGCTCGGATCGTCTCTCAATCAATCCAAATGCAGCCGCATCCCAGAAGAGTGTTGATCCTCCATTGGCGAGTAATACCTCGTAGCCATCGGGGAGTGAGAACAACTGCGACATGCCTGTACGTAGGCGGGAGACGACTGTTTTAACCGTTGGCTGGCGGTGACTTGTGCCGAGGTATGTAGGCGCAGCAGCTGCTAGAGCCGATACGCCAGCGGTACGAACCTTGGAGGGCCCGGAGCCGAAGCGTCCGTCGGATGGAAGTAAAACAGATGGGATGCGAATAGTGCTCGTGTCGATGCTCACTCTGCGAGCCTACGCAAAATCGCCGCTACCTAAGGGGTTGGGATGAGTTTTACTAGGTGAGAGGAGTCTCGCCGAGGGCCAGGACCTCTGCAAACGACTCGCGTTGAGCCTTGAGGAATGTCTCGATATCGGGGACAGCTACTGCATCGACGTTGACTCCGATGCAGGCGGTGCCGCAGTGAGATAGCAGCGTGAGATTCGCTGCTGCTCCAGAGAGCGGACCGAACGCGTACATGCGCTGTAACTCTGCTCCAGCTGCATAGAGGGGGATCGGTGCGCCTGGGACATTGCTAGTTACAAAATCTGCGCCTTTGAGCATTGCCCCAAAAATGGCGGTACTGAGAGTTGTCGGGAGTTGATTCAATACCCCTGCCAATGCATCGGTGAGAGCGATTGCTGGCTCATCGCGAATCCAACGGCTAAGGCGCCCAACCTCTGCGATACGTTGGGTTGGGTCTTCAATCGTCATCGGGACCAAGAAGCGAGCAGGCGTGAAGTGATTTCCTCCGAGGCCAGCGCTCTCATCGCGAATGCTGATTGGCATCACCATGCGCAGCGACTCTGGTGACTCCCCGTGGAAGTGGTGATACTTCATTAATCCGCCAAGGACCGCTGCGACATACGCATCGTTGAGCGATGCGCCGGTGGCTTTGGCAGCGCGCTTGAGGTCGTCCATTGGAACCTCGAGCGTTCCGAGCGATCGAGCAAGGGTGCGTGACCCCATAATCGGCGACTTGGGATTGGTGGCAGGCTCCAGGAAACGAGCGATGCTGCCGATGGCCCTTCCTGCGTCCACCGCGGTGTCCTTTGGTTTGCTCAGTACCGAGCGACTGATGCTCCCCGCGGAGCCAAAGCTTCGTCGCGCGATGCCAACCGCTCGACGGCGTCGATGTTTGATGGACTCAGTGATGAGGTCAAGCGCTCCAAATGAGGTCAACTCTGCATCAGGTTCCTGCCCGGATAGAGGTTGACCGTCGCGCTCTAAATCGAAGAGCATCATCAAGAGCTTCATTCCGCCGATGCCGTCGGTTAGCGAGTGGTGGACTTTTAGGACCATCGCTGCGCGATCGTCGTCTAGCCCCTCGACGACTGTGTACTGCCAAAGCGGCCTTGCTCGATCGAATCCTGCCATTGCACTGTTGCGCGCGATATCAAGCACGGAGTCGATGGTTCCGTCAGAGGACCTGAGTCGCGTCATGTGAAATGCGAGGTCAAAGTGCGTGTCCGCTGTCCACATAGGTGGCCCAACCCGCAGCATCGGCGTTGCGACGCGTTGACGCATGCGCGCAATCGTCTTGGTCCCCGCATCAACTCGTTTTACTAGGGCATCCCAGTCGGGTGCGCGGTCTAAGAGGAGGACAGTGACGATGGTCGACCTAAGGAGAGGGTCTTTCTCGATATTCCACATGAGAGCGTCTGAGTCGCTCATATGAAGATCAAAGCGCTCGTTGCTCATTATGTGTTCATCTCTGCGTTGTCACTGATGCAGTGCGAAGTGCCATCTGAGTTAGAACAGATCATGACTGTTGGCCTCTGCCACGATCAACAACATCACTACGGCGACGTGCAATCTCGGCTGGATCAAAGCGCCAATTTTTAAAGGTCTCACGCTCGTTTTGTAGTGCATCTTGAGCAGTCATCTGAGAGTTCGCGTCGTAGAGGCGCTTTAGAGCTCTGACTGCTCTCTGATCGTTGCTAGCGATGTCTTCTGCGATCTTGATAGCGGTAGGCATGAGGTCGTAATGCGCTACGACACGATTGACAAGGTGAGCACGCAGAGCCTCATTAGCATTCATGAAGTTGCCGGTGAGACTCATCTCCTTTGCCCGCCGAAGTCCAACAGCCTCCTGAAGGAAGACGCTCATTCCGCCTGCGGGGACAAGGCCTACACGTGCATGGGTATCAGCGAACGTCGCGCGTTCTGAGGCAACAAGGATGTCGCACCCAAGAGCAAGTTCAAAGCCACCTGTTACGCAGGCTCCATTGATGGCTCCGATTACAGGTTTCGTCGCACTCCAGAGAGAGGTAAACGGGCTGAGTGCGGCTGAGTCGCGTCCACCAACAAGATTGATCTCGGCCGAACCAAGTTCGCGTAGATCTAGACCTGCGCAGAAAGCCGGATCTGCCCCAGTCAAGATAATTACGTCGGTAGCATCGCTCGCCTCTGCATCATTGATGGCAGTCGAGAGTCGAGTCAGTAGGGCGGAACTGAGAGCATTCCTAGCCTCAGGGCGATTGAGCGTGATGGTTGTGATCCGCTCGAAGGTCGTGCTCAACACAAGATCCGTCATAGAGACGGCCCCTGCGGTGCGGTTACTCGAAGTGAGGTCAGGTTATCGACGGCCGACGAGGGGTCGCTTGCCATGGTTGGCCTTGTTGCGACGGGCTCGTAACTTGCGCTTTTTTGTCTTCTTGCTCACGACTGACTCCTGGGGCACTTGTGCGGATGGGGGATCGTAGACCAGAGGGAGGCGCCACGTCCCCTCGGGGTGGCAGAGGCCTGCGCTGCGGGGGTTTGGGGTCTCCTGCCGGTACCCTGTCAAGCGTGGAGCATCTTGGGCTAGTTGGCCTCGCCGATTCAGGGCATGACCGTTTATTCGCTGCGCTTACTGGCATGTCAGTAGGTGGAGCCTCCGAGCGCACAGTAGGGATCGTGAAACTGCCTGATGCGCGTCTCGATCAGCTCGGCATAATGTCGAAGACTGAGAAGCTCGTCCCCGCGACTTTTGAGATTGCCTACGTTCCCGGGCTCGCTCCTGAGCCAGGCAAAGGACTCGGGAGCCGACTGCTAGGAACCTTACGCGACTGTGATGCGATCTGCTTCGTACTGCGCTCAGATGGCGTTGACCCCGAGGATGATCTCGCCACTATTGAGTATGAACTTGTTCTCGCAGACCTCGCCTCCGTTGAGCAGCGACTTTATAAGCAGCAACGACTTGCAAAGGGCGATAAGTCGCTCCTTGCAGAGATAGCGGTCCTCGAACTAGCAGTCGCAATTCTTGGCGAGGGAACACCGATCTGGAGATCTGATCTCAGTGACGAACAGCGCGTGCATCTCGACCCGGTCTTTCTCCTAACGAATAAGCCAGTACTTCTTGTAGTTGATGTCCCGATCGATCGCATCGACGAGATCGACTCAATCGCAGCGCCTCTCGGCGAGGGCGCTCTCGGGGTATGCACTGAGATTGAGGGCGACCCAGATGTCATCGCATCGGTTGGCGAGGAGCGCGCTGCGCTGCTTGCAGATTTTGGGGTTACTGAGAGCGTGGTGCCGCGGCTCGCTCGCTCTGCTTTCCTAATGCTAGGTCTGCGAACGTTCTTTACAACCGGGGAGAAGGAGACTCGTGCCTGGATCTTCCGGGCAGGGGCTAAAGCCCCTGAGTGCTCCGGTGTGATCCACTCTGACTTGCAGCGAGGATTCATTCGAGCCGAGGTAGTGCACTGGGATGAACTCCTCGAGATCGGAGGCTGGTCTCAGGCGAAAGACGTTGGCCGCCTGCGCGTTGAGGGCAAAGAATATGTAGTCGCCGATGGTGACGTCATGGAGATTCGATTCAACGTCTGAGGTTTGGGGTTTACCGTGTGGCTCATGCGCGATCTCGTAAGTATTGCCGCAGCCGAGGTGCCCGCGACTCGGGGCGCCCGCCGAAAGGGACTCCTGGGGCGTGACGGAATCGAAGGTGCGTTTGTCATCCAACCTTGTAGGCAGGTTCACACTGTGGGTATGAAATTTGCAATCGATGTTGCATTCTGCGACCGCACTGGTTTAGTAGTTCACAGCGCAACTCTGAAGCCTGGAAGATTGAGTCGTTTGGTAATGCGCTCATCACTTGCGATTGAGGCTGAGGCCGGTTCCTTTAAATCCTGGGGGCTAGCGATTGGCGATGTAATTGAGGTGAGGTCGTGAGCGGATCATTAATTGTTGTAGCTACACCTATTGGGAACCTTGGTGATTTATCTCCACGTGCTGTGGAGGCACTTGCAGGCGCAGATGTAATCGCATGCGAAGATACGAGACGCACGCGAGGGCTTCTTACCCACTCAGGAATCGCTGCAGCCGGTCGACTTGTAAGTGTGCATGCGCATAATGAGGATGAGCGAGCGGAGCGTCTTGTGACGCGCATGCTCGATGGCGAGAGGGTCGCATACGTAACCGATGCTGGCACTCCAATGGTGAGTGACCCGGGTGCGCGTTTGGTGCAGGCGGCAGTTCTTGCCGGAGTAAATATCGAGGTAGTGCCAGGACCGAGTGCCGTGCTTGCGGCGCTAGTGCTATCGGGTTTCCCCGCTGATCGCTTTGCGTTTGAGGGTTTCATCCCTCGACGCGGCAAAGAGCGTGCAGCGAGGCTCTCCTCGATTGCTCAGGATCTTCGCCCAACGGTCCTCTATGAAGCGCCGAATCGAGTAGCGGCGACACTCGCGGACCTAGCCGATGCTTGTGGCCCGGAGCGCGCGTGCTGCGTAGCGCGCGAGTTAACCAAGCTGCACGAAGAAGTGAAGAGGTTGTCGCTTGGCGAGGCCGCTGAGTGGATGGCAGTTACTGAGCCGCGCGGCGAGTACGTAATCGTGGTTGGTCCAGGAGCGGAGATAGAGGTTGTGGTCGATGACGCCACGCTTCTCAGTGCTGTTAGTGCTGAGATGGCCTCTGGGGCGTCTTTGCGTGATGCATCTGCATCGGTTGCCGAGATGCACGCCGTACCAAAGCGACGTGTCTACGAACTCGCTCTCGCTTCGCAGCGTAAATAGCGACCTGAGCGAATAAAGAGAGGCGTAATTTAAAAGTGGTTAAGTGATCGGTCGCCCCTCGGATAAGCGTGTCACACATGCCTCACAAATCAGGCGGTCTGCAAACTCTCGCAGCTGATCCGGCGAGTCGCAGAAGGTGCAGCCGCGTGCCACCTTGCGCATAACTACTCGCTGGCCATCTATGGAGACATCTATTAGGTCACCGACCTCGATTCCGAGGGATCGTCGGATCTCAACCGGAAGAACGACTCTCCCGAGCCTGTCAACCTTTCGGGCAATGCCGCTATCGCTCATAGTTCTGCGTTTTCGTCTTGGATATTTCCGAGATCATTGGCTAAATCCTTCGATTGAGAGTCTCCCACGGGCAGGGCCGGGGCCTGTCAGAACGGTAGCGTAGGCGTGTGGCCCAGAAGTTTTATGTGACAACCCCTATCTACTATGTAAATGACGTTCCTCATATTGGGCACGCTTATACGACCGTCGCGGCTGACACGCTGGCCCGCTGGCGCCGATTACACGGCGATGATGTGGTCTTCCTCACCGGAACCGATGAGCATGGACTCAAGGTTCAGCAGGCCGCCGAGAAGAATGGCGTCTCGCCACAGGAGTGGGCAGATAAGACAAGTATTCGCTTTGCTGAGACATGGAAAATGCTCGACATCACCAACACCGACTTCATACGTACAACTGAGCCGCGCCATCGTGTGGCAGTTCAAGAGTTCTTGCAGCGCGTCTATGACAACGGTTTCATTGAATTAGATAGTTATGAGGGGCTCTACTGTGTCCCCTGCGAGGCCTATTACGTTGAGGATGACCTGAACAACGGCAACTGCCCCGACCACGGCATCCCTGTAGAGAGAGTTAAAGAAGAGAATTATTTCTTTAGGCTCTCGCGTTTTGAGCAGAGGTTGCTTGACTACTACGCAGAGCACCCAGAGGCAGTTGCGCCTGAGTCTCGTCGCAACGAAGTCCTCGGTTTCATAAAGCAGGGACTGCGCGATTTCTCAATGAGCCGTACCTCAATTACTTGGGGAATTCCACTTCCCTGGGACGAGAACCATGTCACCTACGTATGGTTTGATGCGCTCTTTAATTACTGCACCGCTGTTGGTTTTAGTGCTGACCCTGAGCGTTTCGCTGAGGTTTGGCCAGCCGATTACCACCTAATCGGCAAAGACATTCTGAGATTTCATGCCGTGTTCTGGCCAGCGATGTTGATGGCAGCGGGGCTTGAGCCTCCTAAGCATGTATTCGCTCACGGGTTTCTTATGGTCGGCGGCGAGCGCATGAGCAAGACGCGCTTGAACCAGATAGCACCCGCTGATCTTGTCGAGACCTTTGGATCCGATGGATTTAGGTATCACTTTCTAGTCGATCAGCATTTTGGCCCC
>CALQAT020000093.1:0-7350 GCA_943328625.2 Bordetella parapertussis
GACATAGCGAATAGGCCAAAAATGACGCGTTACCGTCCATTCTCACAACCTGGGCGCCGGGAGATTTATCTTCGCCAGGCAACCCTGATTGCATCTGCCGAGTTACTTGAGCAATGCCACCGAGACACAGCAAGCGCAATGGCGAAAATCCGCATTGAGCTTGGAGAACTGCGTGACCTGCTCCACCCACCCAATGGGGAGTTCGGGAACGACCGCGGGCGTCGACCTCGCATCCCAGGCCCTGCACCGATTGGCCCCCCGGCCGATCCCGCAATTCACGCATGGGGAAAACATCTCAGGTTCGCAGCACTTGCCGTTCTAGCGCGCGAGCAGCGCCCTCTGACTCTTCCCGAGATCCATAGAGCCCTACATGCGAATGGTTACCGGCTCCATCATGTCGGAAGCGTTAAACAACTTGCAGACGCTCTCGGCTACGAGCACGACATAGGCAGGGCGCGTCGAGTGGCTCGAGGAATATATGAGATTGGGGAACTATCGCCATACGAGCGTCGCCGCGTCCTTTCAGACGCGGCGACCACTAAAGATGTAACTCAAATCCCACCTGAGCAATCAGGCGAAGACCGGATTAACTATCCGTACTCATATCCGGATAGCGCATCAGAGTTTGGCGACGATCTGGGCCATGAGATCTCCGGCCTCGGTTGGGTTCATGCCGACGAGAGCTCCAGCGTCACGCAGGGCCTCCATCTTGGCGTCAGCAGTGCCTTTCCCGCCCGAGACGATTGCACCAGCATGCCCCATCTTCTTTCCAGGAGGCGCCGTCACCCCTGCGATGTAAGCCACAACCGGCTTGTCCATCTGCGTGCGAATGAACTCCGCAGCCTCCTCCTCGGCAGAGCCGCCAATCTCTCCGATCATCATGACAGCGAGAGTCTCGGGGTCATCCTGAAATGCGCGAAGACAGTCAATGTGACTAGTCCCAGGAACAGGGTCTCCGCCGATACCGACACATGTCGTTACCCCTATATCCTTCTGCTTGAGTTCGTAGAGCGCTTGGTAGGTAAGGGTGCCGGATCGACTGACGATTCCCACGGGCCCTCCTGCCTTGGCAATATGACCGGCGGTGATACCGATGTTGGCTTTCCCTGGGCTAATGATTCCGGGGCAGTTCGGCCCGAGAAGCTGAACGTTCGGGTACTTCTGGCGAAGCTCATTGAAGAACCAAGCCTCATCATGGGCTGGAACACCCTCGGTAATTACAACGATGAACTCGATGCCACCCTCAGCGGCCTCCATTACCGCGGCCTTAACACCAGGTGCGGGAATGAATATGCAAGAAGCAGTCGCGCCGGTAGCACTCACAGCATCGGCAACAGTTGCAAAAACTGGGATGCCATCCACGTCGGTCCCGGCCTTCTTGGGGCTGGTACCGGCTACAACCTGCGTTCCATACTCTCGGTTGAGCAGGCCGTAAAAACGCCCTTGGGAACCAGTAAGTCCTTGGTAAACGACTTTGGTGTTCTCGTCAACAAAAATACTCATGCTGAAGCCTTTTCTGCGAGCTCGACTGCGCAGCGCGCTGCTTCGAGCATGGTGGGCTGCATCTGCAGTCGGTCTGAGAGATGCGGTTTGAGAATCTCTCGACCCTCGTCCGCATTTGTTCCATCAAGGCGAATCACGATAGGTGCCTCAATCGTCACTCGACTTAGAGCCTCGAGTATTCCTTTGGCAACCTCATCGCCCTTTGTGATGCCACCGAAAATATTGATGAAGATTGATCGAACATTCGTGTCGGAGACGATTACCTCGAGTGCACCCGCCATTACATCCGCGTTTGCACCGCCACCAATATCGAGGAAGTTGGCAGGCGTGCCCCCGACCTGATTGATGATGTCGATCGTGCTCATTGCAAGCCCTGCGCCATTAGCGATAACCCCGACAGAGCCATCAAGACCGACATACTGCAGGCCCTTTTTATGGGCTGCAAGTTCGCGCTCGTCGCGGTGCTGAATGGCGTCATACTGCTCATAGTCGGGGTGACGAAAGAGCGCATTGTCGTCGAGCGTGACCTTGGCATCAAGAGCATGGACTTTGCCCTCAGGAGTAAGTATCAGAGGGTTAATCTCAACCAAGTCAGCGTCGGCATCGACATAGACCTTGTAGAGCTTCATGAGAATATCGACAGCTCCCTCAGTGGCAGCGGGATTGAGCGCAGCACGCTTTACCCAGTCGCGACAAGCTTCTTCGCTGAGCCCAATAACAGGGTCTACTTGGATCTTCGCAATGGCATCAGGGTTCTCGTCTGCAACTTGCTCGATCTCTACGCCACCCTGCGCTGAGAGCATTCCAAGGTAGGCCTTAGCCGAGCGATCAAGCGTAAATGAGGCGTAGTACTCCTCGGCAATGTCGCTTGCCTTCTCCATCCAAACTGTGCCAACAATGTGGCCCTTAATGTCAAGACCAAGAATGCTCGTAGCGTATTCACGCGCCTCTGCGCTGTTGTTAGCGAGCTTCACGCCGCCGGCCTTTCCACGTCCGCCGGTAAGGACCTGAGCCTTTACAACGACCGGGTAGCCAAGACGATCAGCCGCTGCGACAGCGTCCTCAACACTCTGAACTGCTTCACCCGGAGATACGGGAATCCCGTAGCTTCCAAATAGTAATTTTCCTTGGTACTCGAATAAATCCACAGGGCTCCTTGAGCGTCAGGTGGGCGGCTGCAGCATGCGCAGATAACTTGGTAACAGGTATTGCATTATGCGAGGTACGAATCAGCTTGAGTGCTGCCTCTCCCTCTCATCTAAGGCGACCTCTAACCAATCACTAATCGATTGGAGAGGAGCGCCAGGCGTGAACAAAGCAGCAACACCTTGTTCGCGAAGTATTGGAATATCGGCCTCAGGAATAATTCCACCGCCGAAAACGAGCACCTCTGGAATTTCTCTCTCGCGCAGATTCTCGATTACGCGCGGAAAGAGAGTTAGGTGTGCACCGGAGAGCAGCGAGATCCCTACCGCATCGGCATCCTCTTGTAATGCGGTCTCGGCAATCTGCTCCGGGGTCTGATGAAGACCGGTGTAGATAACCTCAAACCCGGCATCACGAAGCGCCCGAGCGATAACTTTTGCACCGCGATCATGGCCATCAAGACCAGGCTTCGCGATGACGACGCGGTAGCGCCGTTCCATGGGCTTCCTCCGACTCAAATGGCGATGGTGGGAAACACATGTTCCCGCACCTATTTGCGTTCCGCACCCTAGTTACGCAGGCCCTCGGCTCACCAACGCGGGGCGAATCTAACTATTTGTATCCCCAACTCGAGTAATAACTATCCTCCCCGGCTGGCTACTAAGCCCCTATCGCGGTAAACCCATGGGGTGAATCAACCCCTGCGCCCTGGCTCCCCGCCAACCCAGAACAAGGCAACCCGAGGAGACGTTCGCTTTCTCATCACCACGGCCCTTGCCATCGTGGTAATAGGTTGCTCCATCGCAGCGATCCTCTGGGTCGTCACAGGACGAAGCGGGGACCCGAAGGGGGACTCAAAGAAGACCACTGTCTTCTCAGCCGGGGAGGCAAAGGCCCTCGAGACACAGATTGAAGAGGGGGGCCCTGTTTTCTTCGCAGATGTTCTTGCAGGATCAAAAGGCTTCTGGCTCGACTCCGAGAACGGGAAGCTTGTCGCCCTCTCAGTCAACGCTCCAGGGAAGAAAGACTGCTCCGTGCGCTGGCGAGGCTCAATAGGGAATTATGTCGACTGCGACAAGGTCAATTACAAGTCGATACAGCTGCTGCGCTTCGAGAGCAACATCGCGACTACCGGCAACGAAAAGGGCCTATTCATCGTCGATCTCAGGCGATCGCTGCCGCCCATCGAAGCACCACCCCGCTGACGGCCTAGAGGCTTTAAATCTTCGTAATCGGGGCCCATGCAAGAAGCAGTCGCTTCTCGCCTGCATTCGGGAATCGGATCAAGACCTCGGCTTTATCTCCGGTTCCAAAGACGTCGAGGATCACGCCCTCGCCAAATTTCTCGTGCATCACATCATCACCGACGCGAAGCCCTATTTCCTGAGCACCCCGCGCACCGGCCGGAGGAGTCGGGACTGAATAAGGGCCATCATCGGAGCCCTTAACCTCACGCCCACCAGTGAAGGACGACCCGCTCAACGAATCCCTGCGCGACCCAGCGCTAGCACTGCGAAGTGCTCCGCGCACCACAGCATCCCGAGAACTCCCTAGCCCACCGCTACTCATGCGTCGCTCCTCGCCTAGTTGGTGAACGAGTTCCTCCGGAATCTCATCTAAGAACCTGCTCGGCGGGTTGTAATTAGTCGCCCCAAAGAGTTGACGACTCCACGCGTGAGTTAAGTAGAGGCGCTCACGAGCACGTGTAATCCCGACATAGCAGAGCCTGCGCTCCTCCTCCATCTCCTCAGGATCCACAAGCGATCGCCATCCGGGGAAGACGCCGTCCTCCAACCCCGTGAGGAATACAACTGGGAACTCGAGCCCCTTCGCTCCATGCAGAGTCATGAGGGTCACGGCTGCGGTCTCACCATCAACGACATCAAGGTCAGTAACGAGCGATACAGCCTCTAGGAAAGCCTGGACGCGTGCGATCCCAACTACGACCTCAGCTGAGCCGTTCTCGCCTTCACCCTCTGCAAGATCAAGCCCAGCAATCGCACCGAGCACGCCAAGGTCACCGCGCTCAACATGCATATCAAACTCCCGTGCAGCACCCACCAACTCGGCGAGGTTCTCGCGTCGACCCTCAGACTCAATGGTGCGTTCAGCCTCTAATTCAGCCAAATAGCCGGTACCCGAGAGAATCATCTCGATCGCTTTGGCGACACCGAAATCTTCCTCGTCCTCAACGGATTTCATAACGGCGAGCAACTGCGTAACACCAGTCAAGGCCTTGCCAGTTAGCCCTGCAGCCGAACCCGCCACTAGCCCCTCTCGAAAAGTAACCCCAGCCCCACTTCGGTACATATCAACTTTGCGTACCGAGGTATCGCCGACACCACGTTTTGGAACATTGACAATACGTTTCCACGCAACCTCATCGTCAGGATTCACGAGTGCGCGCAAGTAGCCCAGAACATCCTTGACCTCACGGCGGTCATAGAACTTTGTACCGCCGATTACTCGGTAGGGCACTCCGTTGCGAACAAGTTTCTCCTCGATCACACGGCTCTGAGCGTTGGTTCGGTAGAAGATTGCGATCTCGCTATGGCGAACTCCATCGGTATCGATCAAACGCTGTAACTCGTTCGCTACATATGACGCCTCATCCTGCTCATCCTCGGCCAAGTACCGGAGAATGAGCTCACCACCTAGTTGCTCAGTCCATAGGCGCTTAGGGCTGCGACCAGGATTGTTTGAGATGACTGCGTTTGCAGCGGAGAGAATATTCTGCGTAGAGCGGTAGTTTTGCTCTAAAACAATTGTTGAGAGATCTGGAAACGCCTTCTCAAAGCGCTGAATGTTTCGATAGTCAGCACCGCGAAATTTATAGATTGCCTGGTCTGCATCCCCCACGCCCATCACAGCCTTGTGGTCCTCTGCGAGCATGCGCACTATCTCCCACTGCGCAAGGTTGGTGTCTTGGAACTCATCAACGAGGACATGCTTAAAGCGGCCCCGCCATCTGTTGAGCGCTTCGGTGCTCTCTCTAAAGAGTCGAACAACCAATAACAACAGATCATCGAAGTCAACGGCGGATGCCTCAGCAAGCCGCCTCTGGTACTCGACGTATACCTCGGCCTGGCGAATCTCAATCGCGTCGCTGGCAGAGTCGCGCGCCATAGAGGCAGTTATCAGATCATTCTTCTTAGAGGAAATTGCATTATGCAGAGAACGCGACGTAAAGCGCTTTGGATCGAGGTCCAAGTCTTTGCGCACATAATCAACGAGGCGCAGCGCATCTGCTTGGTCATAGATTGAGAACTCCTTGCGATAACCAAGCAGCCCTGCATCTTGGCGAAGGATGCGCGCACACGAGGAGTGGAAAGTGGATACCCACATGCGGTTGGCCTGTGGACCTACTAACTCAACAACGCGATCGCGCATCTCGCCGGCAGCCTTATTCGTGAAGGTCAGCGCGAGGATCTCATTTCGCCAAACTCCATGCTCGGCGAGGAGCCAAGCGATGCGATGCGTCAGAACTCGAGTCTTCCCAGATCCGGCACCAGCAATCACAAGAACCGGTCCATCGGGAGCCATGACAGCCTCTCTCTGAACTGGGTTTAGGCCTCTTAAGAGTGGGTGGTCTGCCGCTGATTCAGTCATGGGGAGAGAATCGTACATGTGTTCGATGCCCTATCTCGGAGTCTTGGGGTCATCAATGCCTAGATTGGGCATCAACAATGAGCACTCTGGAGATGTAGTGATCGATCCAAAATTGAAGCGAGCTCTCGGGCAGGCAGCCAAGGGTGTCGAGATTGTCGCAGCGACACACGACGGCGTCACGCGTGGATATACCTCGCATTGGGTAAGCCAGATCGCCTTTGAGGAGCCCATCGTGATGGCGAGCGTCTCGCCCAAACACGACACCTATCCGCTCATGATCGCAAGCGGTGCTTTTACTGTCTCGTTTCTAGCGGGCGACCAGATCGATATTGGTCAGTATTTTTCATACCCTGCACATCGCTTTCACTACATCGCCCCGGAGTACCTGACTGAGGTAAATGGTCATCCAGTTGTGCCCGACTCTCTCTCTTGGATTCACTGCGAGATATTTGAGACAAAAGAGATGGGCGACCACGTGCTTCTATTCGCACGAGTAGCCGATTTTGGTTACGGAAGGCTAAAAGAGTCTCCTCTTATCTACTCATCGCGCCACGGTTGGCGAGTCGCAAACGACAAGGCTCGAACCCCCGGAGAGAGCCCTAGAGATGCGCTGCTAGCGCGTGTAGCCGCTGCAGGCTTTGATGCAAGCGCCGCGGGATCCGACGAAGACGACTAAGACTGAGCGTTACTCCCACTCAATCGTGCCGGGAGGCTTCGAGGTGATGTCGTAGGCAACGCGATTGATGCCCGGCACCTCATTGATTACGCGAGAGGCGATTCGCTCAAGCACGTCATAAGGAATGCGGGCCCAGTCCGCAGTCATAGCGTCATCAGAGGTAACCGCACGCACAATGAGCGGATAAGCGTATGTGCGGTCATCACCCATAACGCCAACAGTTCGCACCGCTGGAAGGACTGCAAAAGACTGCCAAATCTCTCGGTAAAGGCCGGCGCGCTTGATCTCTTCAATGACTACTGCGTCAGCCTCTTGAAGAATCTTGACGCGCTCTGGCGTGATGTCTCCGATAATGCGCACTGCTAGCCCTGGACCTGGGAACGGCTGGCGCCAGACGATGTCCTCAGGTAGGCCGA
>CALQAT020000094.1:0-7298 GCA_943328625.2 Bordetella parapertussis
TCGGTACCTTCGCTCTTACGCGTCAAGGTCTGGATGGGGCTGTGTTCACAATGCTCAGCCACGGACTCACCACCGGTGTTCTCTTCTTGATAATCGGGTTCCTCTACGAACGCCGCCACACTCGTTTAATCGCTGACTTCGGCGGGCTCTGGCGATCGGCACCGATCATGGGGGGATTATTCGTTGTAACCGCCTTCGCATCCATCGGTCTTCCTGGCTTCTCAGGTTTCGTTGGAGAGTTCCTTGCGCTACTTGGAACCTTCATGGGGCATCGCTGGTATGCAGTAGTTGCAGCAAGCGGTGTGATTCTCGCAGCGATCTACCTTCTGTGGGCAGTGCAGCGCGCGTTTACAGGCGTCCCGGAGGGAGACAACGCAACTATCTCTGATTTGAATGTGCGCGAACTCGCATGCATCCTTCCCCTACTTGCGCTCAGTCTCTTCCTAGGTGTTTATCCAAAACCAGCGCTTGACCGCATCGGCCCATCCGTTAAATCAGTAATTGCGCACGTTGAGAAATCCACTTCGTACGAGTCACCTAAGTTCTCTAAGCGCTCACCAATTCTGAACGAAGAAAGAATGGACCACGGTTCAGACGAGATGGAGGAGTCCAAGTGAATCCTCTAGGTGCAGCCAGCATCATCACCCCAGGAGTTGATTGGCTTGGCGTTGCTCCCGTAGCGCTCCTTGCACTTGCTGCGATTGGGATTGTTCTGCAGCGCTCAATTCTTAGGCGTGCATCGGTTGCCTACCCAAGCGCGTTGGTCGTGGCTGCGGTAGGAATCATCCTGAGCGCGGTTGCGCTCACTGCGCAGTGGAGCCGCGTCCAGACTGACGGCAGTTATACAACGCTCTCCAACATGGTTGCGGTTGATGGATTCTCAATATTCATTGGCGGTGTGGTTCTCGTTGCAACAGCCTGCTCTGTCTTACTAGCGAGCCGTTATCTAGACCGAGAGCGCCTCGATGGCCCAGAGTATTTAGCGCTGATGCTTCTATCTGCGAGCGGAATGCTTGCAATGGCCTCGGCGAACGACCTAATTGCGGTCTTCGTCGCATTAGAGATCGTCTCGATCCCGCTATATGTGCTTGTTGCTTACGACCGTCGCCGCTCCACCTCTCTTGAGGCAGGAATGAAGTACTTCCTTCTAGGGGCCTTCGCCTCGGCTGTGTTCCTTTATGGAGTCGCACTTACTTATGGTGCTACCGGATCAACAGGGCTAGTCGGTATCGCTAACTACCTGTCAGAGGTCACACTCCTAGAACGCGGAACTCTGCTCGCAGGTTTAGTGCTGATGCTTGTTGGCCTTGGGTTCAAAGTTGCAGCAGCCCCCTTCCACATGTGGACCCCTGACGTTTATCAAGGTGCCCCAACACCGGTAACAGCTTTTATGGCCTCGGCTACGAAGGCGGCGGCCTTTGCTGCGCTCATTCGCATTCTCTACACCGCGCTAGGGGGTTCGTCCTCAGACTGGCGACCGCTGCTCTGGGTGCTTGCAGTGCTCTCGCTCCTGGTCGGAAGCATTGGGGCTGTTATCCAGACAGACGTGAAGCGCATGCTTGCGTATTCATCAATTAACCACGCAGGCTTCATCCTCATCGGGGTTCAGGCGGGGACAATCAAAGGGGTCTCCTCAGCGCTGACCTATCTAGCGATCTACGCGTTCCTTGCCGTCGGGTCGTTTGCCATTGTTGGGGTAGTCGCCGGGCGTGGTGATGCGGATAGTGATCTTGAGAGATTCAAGGGCTTGAGCAGCCGACGAACTGGGCTTTCATGGGCTTTTACCCTGCTTCTGCTGGCACAGGCTGGGGTTCCGCTAACGGCCGGATTTATAGCGAAATTCGGCGTATTCTCCGCGGCTGCAGGGGCCGGCGGGACTTCCTACGTCCTCGCTTTGATCGGAATGCTCACCGCTGCAATTGCTGCCTTCGTCTATTTGAGGATTGCGGCCACGATGTTCACGCCTGCCGGTGAAGGCGACCAGGTGCTTGCGAGCAGCAAGGTAGATCTCGGGACTGGAATCGTCATTTGGTTCTCATGTGCGCTTACCATTGTTATCGGAGTTGCTCCTGGATTCCTTCTTGGCCTAGCGGAGCGGGCAACGCTCCTGTTTCTCCGATGATCAGTCTTGAGAGTTCAGGGGAATTGAAACTCAAGGCTGCGAGCTTTCGGCGCGAATCTCGAGCAAGTTTGTTATCGGTTCGGGGAGTGCGCGCGGGCCAAGGCTATGCTCGCCGCGGCCCGGGAGTACCGGGGTGGAGGCACGCGTGACTCAGTTTTACCGTAATTATTTAGCAGTCGCCGTCTTCGCGGTCGCCGCTCTTGGAATGGTGGGAGCCATGCTTGGCGTGGGGCGTCTCGTGCGCCCAAATCGGCCCCAGCCAGAGAAATATATTGCCTACGAGGCTGGCTCGGACCCGATCCGCGGATTCGGGCAGTCAAACGTTCGCTATTACGTATACGCACTTCTATTTGTAATGTTCGATGTTGAGGCCGTCTTCATTTTTCCATGGGCAATCAATCTCGAAGCGCTTGGAGTCTCGGCGCTTATCTCCATGATTGTCTTTATTCTCGTGCTCACGTTGGGTCTCGTATACGCCTGGCGTAAAGGGGTTCTCAGATGGGCCTAGCCGACAGCGGGATGCTCCAGAAGCCGGTTGCAAAGCCGCTTACATGGCTCCTCAACTACAGCCGCAAGTACTCGCTCTGGATGTTCCAGTGGGGACTCGCTTGCTGCGCTATCGAGATGGGTGCGGCGCTAGCGAGCCCGCGCTACGACATGATGCGCATTGGGGTAATTCCGTTCCCGGCAAGCCCGCGTCAAGCCGATCTGATCGTGATATCAGGGACGGTCACCGACAAGATGGCCCCTGCAATTCGACGACTCTACGAGCAGATGCCCGACCCTAAATATGTCATCTCAATGGGTTCATGTGCGAACTGCGGTGGGCCTTACTGGGACTCCTACTCGGTAACCAAGGGAATCGACCAGATCCTCCCAGTCGACGTATATGTCCCAGGCTGCCCACCGCGCCCAGAGGCTTTAATTCAAGCTGTTGTGATGCTTCAGGAGCAGATTCAGAACGAAGGAATCGGAAACGACGACATGCGCAAGCGTTGGAACGGGGAGCCGATCAACGTTGTCTGACCTTGAAGTATTAACCACGCGCGTTACAGAGGCTCTCGGTGATGCTGTCATTGAGCATGCAGAGGCATGTGGAAATCTTGTTCTGCGCGTGCGCCTTGATTCATGGCGGAGTGTCGCAGAGACCGCGAGAAATACTCTTGGATGCAACTATCTCTCCTTCATATCAGGCATCGACTGGATGCCGGCACCAACTGTTGGGCTAATCGAGGGAGATACATCTACTCCAGCGCAGCCTAAAGAGATGACTTTTGGTGCAGCGGGTAGCGCTGGACGTTTTCAAGTATTTGCACATGTGCAGTCAACTGTTCAACACATTGGTTTTACGATCAAAGCCGATGTAGACGAGGCCGCTCCGCATTGTGATTCGTGGGTCTCCGTCTATCCCGGTGCAGATTGGCACGAGCGAGAGTGCTGGGAGATGTACGGAGTTGTCTTTGATGGACACCCCAGCCTCAGGCACCTTTATCTGCCTGCAGAGTTTGAGGGGCACCCACTCCGCAAAGATTTTCCATTACTTGCGCGTGAGGTAAAGCCATGGCCCGGGCTCACGGATGTTGAACCAATGCCTGGCTCGGAGAGCGACGAAGAGACAAAAGACGAGGCAGTTGAAGCATGAGCAGCACCGAGCAGCCCGTAACCCCAACAAACGACAGCCCTGATTTTGAGGTAGCACCTGGCATGCAGCGCCACCTCGCAGATGCTCGAGTAAATGTCGAGCTCGATACCGGCGACATGATCATCAACCTTGGACCGCAGCACCCTGCTACTCACGGAACACTGCGACTAGTGGTGCGCCTTGATGGCGAGCGCGTAATTGCCGCCGATCCTGTCATCGGTTACATGCACCGCGGCTACGAGAAACTTACTGAGTTCCGTACCTATCCTCAGGTGACGACACTTATCAACCGAATCGACTGGTTGAGCAGTTTCGCTAACGAGGTTCCATTTGTCCACGCTGCTGAGCAGTTGATGGAGATTGAGGCACCACCGCGAGCTCAATACATTCGTACCGCGCTCACCGAACTCTCTCGTATAGCGACCTTCTTGCTCTTCCTCGGAGAGATGGGGCTGCAGGTTGGAGCCCTTACTCCAGCGTTCTATGGTTTCCGCGATCGTGAGCACGTTCTTAACTTGATCGAATCAGCAACCGGTGGGCGTTTCCACCCCAACTTCAATCGCATCGGCGGACTCAAGGACGATCTGCCTTGGGGATGGATCGCTGAGACTCGAAACGTCATGAAGATCGTGCTTGATGCATGCGATGTGTTCGAGGATCTTGTCCTTGGGAACGAGATCTTTCAGGCACGTACGCGCTCCGTCGGGATCATCCCTGGAGAGCTCGGGGCTTCTTATGGAGTCTCCGGATCGAACCTTCGCGCCTCTGGCGTCGATTGGGATCTTCGCCGCGATGGAGCTCCTTATCTTGCCTACCCAGAGCTCGACTTTGAGGTATTCACTCACCCCGATGGCGACTCCTTTGCGCGTTACTGGGTGCGCCTGCAAGAGACTCGCGAGTCAGCACGAATGGTGCTGCAGCTTCTAGACAAGATGCCTTCTGGGCCGATCATGGCCAAGGTTGCACGCATCATCAAGGTGCCAGCAGGCGAGTCGTGGGTTGAGACTGAGAACCCATTGGGCCAGATGGGTTACTACGTCGTATCCAAGGGCGGCACCGGACCATTCCGCGTAAAGATTCGCTCAGCGTCATTTAGCAATGTCTCAATTCTCCCATGGATGCTTCGAGGCGTATACGTGCCAGACGTTGTGACCATCCTTGCTTCGCTCTACTTCATTCTCGGAGACATTGACCGATGAGTGTTCTCGCGTTGGAGATCGGTTGGGGATGGATGCTTGCGTTTAAGGCGCTTGTAATCCTCTTGATTGTGCCGCTAGGCGCTCTCGTGCTCGGCTACACCTTCTTGCTCAAAATGATGAGCCACATGCAGAGCCGACTCGGGCCGATGGATCCAGGTGGATTCCATGGTTGGTTCCAGCTTGTAGGCGACGGACTTAAGTTCCTCCAGAAAGAAGACATCATCCCCGAGGATGCAGACCGCCGGGTCTTCGCCTTTGCTCCGGTGATAGTTGTTATCTCTACATTCCTGATGTTCGTTGTAATCCCCATTGGTCCAGTAGCGGTTGTGGCGAACCTCGATGTCGGAGTTTTCTACGCCCTAGCGGTCTCGAGCCTCTCCGTCATTGGAGTGCTCATGGCCGGTTGGTCTAGCGCAAACAAATTTGCATTGATGGGCGCGCTTCGCGCAGCAGGGCAGTTAATCGCCTACGAGCTCCCCCTCCTCCTAGCTGTAGTCGGAGTCGTAATGCAGGCGGGCACGATGAGCCTCCAAGGGATCGTCTCAGCCCAGCAGAATGGATCAATCTTTGGGTGGAGCGGAATAGGTAACCCCTTCATCTTCACGCAGATCATTGGGTTCCTGCTCTTCATGATCGCTGCCCAGGCCGAGTTGAGCCAGACGCCATTCGACATGCCCGTTGCTGAGAGCGAACTCGTCGCTGGTTACATGGTTGAGTACTCCGGATTCAGATTCCTTTTCTTCTTCATCGGAGAGTTCGGTACCGCCACCGCCTTCGCCGCACTCGCTGCGACACTCTTTCTCGGCGGTTGGTCCCTGCCAGGGGTACACGGCCTACCCGCGGAGCTACTTGGGCCCCTGGTTTTGTTCGTCAAACTCATGGGAGTTGCGTTCCTAATGTTCTGGGTGCGCTTCACCTATCCTCGTCTTCGTGAGGACCAACTCCAAGCAATTGCTTGGAAGTTCTTGATTCCGATTGCACTCGCAAACATCATTGTCACAGCGATTATCAAGGTGGCTTTCTAATGGCCTTTAAACTCCCTGGTCTGATAGGTGGTCTCGGTATCACCTTTAAGACGATGCTTCAAGGCGCCGTCACCGTGCAGTACCCGCATGAGAAAGAGCAGCCACCAGCGCGCTCGCGTGGAGTCATTGCACTGCATGAAGACAACTGCACCTCATGCATGCTCTGCAGCCGCGCCTGCCCAGATTGGTGCATCTACATCGAGGGGCATAAAGAAGAGCGACCCGCTCGTCGCGAGGGTGGACGACCGCGTGCTGTAAACCTTCTAGATCGCTTCGATATCGATTACGCGCTCTGCATGTACTGCGGAATCTGCGTCGAGGTCTGCCCGTTCGATGCCCTCTTCTGGAGCCCAGAGTATGAATACTCCGAGCCCAATATTGCAAGCCTCTTGCACAACAAGGACCGACTCGGAGAGTGGTTCCACACTGTTCCCGAGGTTGAGCCGCTAGAGGTTGGAGCGGCCCCTGTCGCGAAGGCGAAGAAGTAATGGTTGCTCAGAACGTCGCCTTCTGGATCATCGCAATAGCGATGGTGCTCAGCGCTATCGGTGTGGTGCGCACGAGCAATGTTGTGCACGCTGCTCTCTACCTCGTGATTGTGCTTGCTGGTGCAGCTGCTCAGTACATCCTCTTAGCAGCCGAGTTTGTTGCATGGGTGCAGGTGCTGATTTATATCGGGGCCGTTGTAATCCTCTTTTTGTTCGGGATCATGCTGACTCGTTCACCAATGGGCGACCTAGATCTCGATAACTCGCAGAGAATGCCGGCGTTTGTAGCCTCCCTTGCATTGGTAGGCACCCTTACCGCTCTCCTAGTCGATGCATTCGGTAACTCCAAAGTAGTTATCGATGCACCTACTAAGACCTCGGTGCTGTCATCGGACATATTCCGCCTCTACATAGTGCCGTTCGAGGCGGTCTCGATTCTCCTACTCGCTGCCTTAGTCGGAGCGATTGTTCTGGCGAGGAGAGACTGATGATCCTCAACCAGTTCCTCATCCTCGCTGCTGTGCTTTTCTGCATTGGTATATACGGCGTACTCGTTCGCCGTAACGGCGTGCTTGTCCTTATGAGCATTGAGTTGATGCTCAATGCAGTGAACCTCAATCTCATCGCGTTTTCGGCTTACCTAAAAGATACGAGCGGGCAGATCTTTGTTCTATTCGTGATCACGATTGCTGCTGCCGAGGTTGGCGTAGGTCTCGCGATCATTCTCCTCTTGTTCCGTAATTTCCGCAGCCCGGACCTTGATCAGGCCCAACAACTGAAGGGCTGATTTCATAACTATGTACAGACTCGCAGTAGAGACAA
>CALQAT020000095.1:0-7140 GCA_943328625.2 Bordetella parapertussis
TATTTGCAGTGCGTGGCGAACTCAAGAAGGTCGCACCCGGATTACTAGAGCGCACACTTGGGGTAGTGAATCGAGTATCGATCAATGCGCCGTATGAGAGCGATCCTGGGGCATGGTCACAGGTTGTTGCCGAGATAAAAGCCGCTCTCTAGCAGCGCTCAAAAAGCCTTTTTGAAGGTTATTTTGGGTAATTTCTCTTGAGCAGTCTCTAGTTATCTAGGAACCGCCGCAGCTATGCAGTATCGACACGCAGGAATATCTCGGCGCGTCTCTCGTCATCAAGACCAGCAAGCCCAGCGTTTGCCCGAGCCCACTCTCTAACAAGTGTCTCAATCATCTTTGGGTCAGCATGCTGACTCTCGTGGCACATCAAGGCAGCGATCTTGCGGTCGATCGCGCTCGTAATATCCACTGCTGTATTTGAGTTTGGGTGCGCCATCACATAGACCTCGCGTGCTGCCCACGGCTCAAATCCCTCTTCTAGTAACTCAGGGTGCGCAAATGGGTTACGAGCGTCTGGGTAGACCGCTGCCATCGCTGCCTCGCCGGCAGCAAGATGATCTGGGTGGCTTGCGTAGATGCGATCCCAGTTTCGCTCCGGCGACTGGATCAGCACTCTGTTTGGCTTGACCATACGTATAACGCGAGAGAGGTCCCGGCGCAGTTCGATCGAGGCCATGACGCGTCCATCTGAGTGCGCAAGAAAGTGCAGATCAGTTACCCCAACCTTCGCAGCGGCATCTGTCTGCTCGCGTCTGCGGATCTGGCCCATCTCGGCGCGCGTAATCGTGTTATCAGATCCCCCTGCATCGCCATCAGTGACCAAGCAGTAGGAGACCTCGATACCAGCATCGGTCCATGTCGCTATGGAACCGGCAGCGCCAAAATCAACATCATCTGGGTGGGCGGATACAACAAGGATGCGCTCAATGCCGTCATCAACACTCATGCGGTACTGACTCTGCGTGTTATCGGTCATGCGAGACCTGCATCGAGGAGACGATTGAGTAGAGCGGGGTTCCCCTGGCCTTTGCTTGCCTTCATTGCCTCGCCCATAAGGAATCCTCGCTTCTTCTTCTGAGCCTTCTCGTCTCCGTTGCGGAACTCGGCTACTGCGTCAGGGTTGGCCTCTAGGACTCCAGCGATAATTGCCGCAAGGGCTCCTTCGTCTGAGACCTGTGCGAGTCCGCGTGCACTCGCAACATCGCTAGGAGCACCCTCCCCTGCGAGGCAACCGGCTAAGACCTCTTTTGCCTGCGAGCGTGAGATCGCTCCATCGCCGACTAGGCCAACCAACTCTGCGAGGGCGATCGGCGAGAGCGCCCAGGAGTTCGGCTCGCTACCCGTCTCATTTCCGTATGCGAGGAGCTCTCCGGTGCACCAGTTCACTACATCTCGAGCGGAGCCGGAGCGCAGCGCTGCTACAGATTCCTGCGCATAATCAGAGAGTGCTGGATTAGCGACAAGCACTCTCGCATCGTGCTCGGCGACCTGCCACTCGACGACTATTCGCTCCCGCAACGCTGCAGGCAACTCTGGTATCGCAGCGCGAGCAGCCGCACGCATTTCATCCGTCGGTGCTACTGGCGCAAGGTCAGGCTCCGGAAAGAACCGATAATCCGAGGAGCCCTCTTTGCTGCGCATGCCGTGAGTAATGCCCTCAGATTCGTCCCAGTGGCGCGTCTCTTGAACAATGCGCTCTCCGGTAGTTGTTGCAATTGTCTGTCGCTCAACTTCGTAATCGATAGCGCGGCCGAGTGAACGAATGGAGTTCATGTTCTTGATCTCGACCTTTGTGCCGAGCTGCGTTGTTCCAATCGGTCGAATAGATACGTTCGCGTCTACCCGCATCGAGCCCTCCTCCATTTTCACGTCGGAGACTCCAATCGCAAGTAGCACTGCACGCAATTCACTTACATAACCGCGTGCCTGCTCTGAGGAGCGCATCGCCGGGTGACTCACAATCTCCATGAGAGGAACACCAGCGCGGTTGTAATCAACTAGCGAGTGGTCTGCATCATGGATGCGCCCACCGCCACCAACATGAGTGGACTTGCCAGTGTCCTCCTCCATATGCGCACGCTCAATACCGATGCGCTCGCCGTCAACCTCTATCCATCCCTCGGCACAGATCGGTTCGTCGTATTGACTCGTCTGAAAATCCTTGGGCATATCAGGGTAGAAATAGTTCTTTCGGTGGAATATCGATCGCTCAGGAACTGTGAAGTTGAGTGCCTCTCCAATTCGGAGCGCAAAATCAACTACCCGCTCATTCAACACAGGGAGCGAGCCGGGAAGCCCCAAACAGACTGGGCAGATATTGGTATTGGGCTCAGAACCAAACTCGTTAGCGCATGCGCAGAAAAGTTTTGTTTTTGTTGCGAGCTCGACATGGACCTCTAGCCCAATGACAGTCTCGTATTGGATCTCAGCCTGTGCCTCGTTGCCGCTCATGCCACACCGCCTGCTGCCTCAATAGCGCGTGCCACTCTAAACATGACTGACTCTCCAAGAGCCGGAGCAAGGACCTGTACGCCAATCGGCATTGCGTCGCTACCCAATCCAAACGGAACACTCATGGCTGGATGGCCGGCGAGGTTGGATGCAATCGTGCAGATATCTGAGAGGTACATCGAGAAAGGGTCCTCGGTCTTCGCGCCGAACTTGAATGCCGTGGTGGGCGTAGTCGGTGAGAGCAGTACGTCAAAACGCTCGTACGCAGCGGCAAAATCTCGAATGATCAACGTGCGTACTCGCTGCGCTTGAGCGTAATACGCGTCGTAGAAACCGGCTGATAATGCATAGGTGCCGAGCATGATCCGGCGCTTTACCTCTGCACCAAAACCTGCATCGCGTGTCGCTGAGTTCATCTCATATACATCGTCACCGTCTACACGTAATCCGTAACGCACGCCGTCGTAGCGAGCAAGGTTGCTCGATGCCTCAGCAGGAGCGATCAAGTAATACGCCGACAGGCCGTAGATGCAGCTCGGCACCGAGATGCGCTCGACTATCGCACCCTGGGCCTCAAGGGCCGAGGCAGCACGCTCTACCGCTGCGCGCACCTCTGGGTCGATCCCTTCCACATCTGTTAACTCTGTTACCAAACCAACTCGAAGCCCCGCCACGCTGGCGCCATCATTCAATAATGAAGTAGGGGGAGCCGCAATCGAAGTGGAGTCCATGCGATCGTGGCCAGAGATCACGTCGAGGAGCAACGCGGCATCATCGACCGTTGCTGCGAATGGCCCAATCTGATCGAGGCTAGAAGCAAAGGCGATTAAGCCATAACGAGATACGACTCCGTAGGTTGGCTTCACGCCTACAACGCCGCAGAATGATGCGGGCTGGCGAATCGATCCACCGGTATCAGAACCAAGCGAGAGAGGTGCAAAGCGCGCCGCTACTGCCGCTGCTGATCCACCACTCGAGCCACCGGGGACGCGTGATGGATCAAGCGGGTTGAGCGTGGGGCCGAATGCTGAGTTCTCTGTAGACGAGCCCATTGCAAACTCATCGAGGTTTGTCTTGCCAACGGGTACTCCCCCCGCTGCCATCACTCGGTCTACGACAGTTGCGTTATATGGCGGGAGCCAGCCGTCGAGAATTTTTGATGAGCATGTGGTGGGCACTCCGCGCGTGCAGAGGTTGTCTTTAAGTGCAACAGGGACACCTGCTAGCGGCCCGGGGTCTTCTCCGCTAGCGACTTTGGCATCCACCGCATCTGCTTGTGCGAGCGCGGCATCGGCTGTCACATGGTTAAAGGCATGTATCTCGCCCTCGCGAGTAGCAATAGTTGCAAGGTGCTCCTCAGTAACGGAGCGAGCGGTTCGCGCGCCACTACGGACTGCTGCTGCGATCTCAATTGCAGACGACATCACGCCTCACCCATGATCCGCGGCACGCGAAAGCGCCCCTCTTCAGCGGATGGCGCTGCTGCTAATACTTCATCGCGATCGAGACTTGTTCCTATGACATCTTCACGCAGCACATTCGTGACTGGGAGCGGATGCGCAGTTGGGGGTACGCCATCTAGATCAAGGCTTGAAATATCTGTGGCGTGGCCGAGAATCGCTGTGAGTTGCTCGGCGAACTCCCCTACTTCATCGGGGGTAAGCGCAAGGCGAGCGAGCATTGCAACATGCTCAACATCGGATCGCGTAATGCTCACTTGCTCGGTTGGCTGCTTGGGCATCTCGTGAGTCTACGGTTTCGCCTCACTCGATCGCCGTGCCGGGAGTTCAATGGCCGACCGGACGCCCTGGAACTATTTACTCGGGCTACTTGCTCGGGCTATTTGCTCGGGCTATCTACTCAAGATATCTGCTCGGGCTATTTACTGGAACTATTTATAGGGGTCGTTGGTGCCGAGCGGATGGACCCACCAAGACTCCTCAGCCGGACTCCACTCGGTATCAACGATGATGCAGTTTACTGGGCAGACTGGCGGCAGGCATTTGCCGCATCCGCTGCAGAGTTCCGGGATGATGATGACATCCATACCGTGGTTAAAGATCGCCCCAAACTGAGGCGGGCAGGCACGCAGACAGGCGTCGCAGTTGATGCAGGTCTCCATATCGATGCGCAGCGGGGCAGGCTGCCACTTCGGGTTACGAGTCCTCGACTCAACCCGCTCTTCACGAGCCTCAGATGCCATGCTCCAAATCGTAGGACAGCGAGCGCCTATCTCCTCAACCCAAATGAAGTCGGCACTTACCCCGTATCTCGGGGGATTGGTGGTGCTCGCCACTCCCAGGATCCTTCTCCGCGTTCGATGGCCTTCACGAGGCGGTACCCGTCATGTGTTTTTTGAAGGTGATGTCGTTTACAGAGCCGCACAAGGTTCTCAAGGCTTGCTGCGCCTCCCTCAGCGAAGGGCACGATGTGATCTATCTCTAGGCCAACGCTCATATCGCATGTCGGCACTTGGCAGAGACGATCACGTTCCTCAACGGCTGTTCTCAAAGGTGCAGGAATTGCCCTGCCCATATGCGCCACCGTCTTGATATCTACTCCATCGACTACAAGAAGTTTTAAGAATGCTTCACCTAAATACTCTGTGGCAGTCGCTACTGGTATCGGGCCGACGCCAGCGATCTCGTAGATCTCGCCGTGCTCGGTATATCCACGCTTAAGTGCATCAATATCGACACGAATATTGATCACAGAGTTAGGGCGAGTCGTTTTTGTGCCGCTTTCGTTTGACTGCTTCCTGGTCGCCTTCTCACAGAGTGCCATAAGTGCATCTGCGGCGTAAGCCTCCGGTCTTTCATGTTCACCACTCTTGCGAGCCTGTTTGAAAATCGAGTCCTCGAACGGTGCGAGAGCAGCCTTTACTAGCGCACCATTCGCAACTGTCATCCTCCCCTTAAGGTTGCACGCCCCATCCTCGCCGACCCACCATTTTAAGCAACGACTCTTGTGTACCTGTTTGTGGCGCTCTGTCTCGTCGGTAGCGGCTGCAACGACACGATTGGTTGCATCACGCAGATCACGCACGGTCGCATGTTTAGCGAGGGTTAAGAGCTGTGTCTCGGTATTAGGTGCAACGATCGCCCCACGAGCTACCTCTACAGCCTGAGTGCCAGAGAGAGTCCCTGAGCGCAGAGCAGCCTGAGTAACAGGCAAGTGCTGAAGCTGACCAGCGAGAACTACAACCGACTGAGCCTCATAATGGGCACAATCTGTCTCAATCGAGAGCCACTCCGAGATGCTCTTAGCGCCCTGGCCTTTCCAGCCATTAGTGCGCTCAACCTGACCGACACCGATAGTGCGTATCGCATCCCCAAGACGGCGAACTCGCTCCCCCGAACCCACCAATCGGGCAGCCCGAGCAGCATCAAAGCAATCAACCTCCATAGAGGCAAAGCACGCCTCGAGTTCTGTGGTGAGTTGATCCAGTTGCTCGAACATACGTTCGATTGTAAAATAGGGGTGTGACATTTAAGAATTAAGACCGCCAAGACCCCCAAGCCAAGACCCCCACGCCAAGACCCCCAACCGAACCTGGCAAAGCGAAGATGACACTTAGGGCTGCCCCTCGCTAACATCAACGCGTGCTGCCACGACCTCGTGCCAGCGCTTCTCGACATTCAACCTCGACGTTATTAGGAGACACTGTGTCTAAGTATCCGTTCCTGTCCGATGAGTGGTTTGCAGCCGTTGAAGTCCTCATCCAAGAGCATGGCGATGAGGCACCTGCGCACGCCAACATGGTCATGAACCTCACCGTTACAGATACCCCATTCGGCGCAGAGCGTCACCTTCACATGGGGACGGCTGACGGCAAGGGTCGCGTTGGTATCGGCCACGATGCAGCAGGCGAGATCACCATCACGACCGACTACGACACCGCTAAGCAGATCTTCGTCTCGGGCGATCCACAGGCCGGGATGCAGGCCATGATGTCTGGCAAGTTAAAGATTCAAGGCGATATGTCCAAGCTCATGTCGATGGCTCAGCAAGGTGGCGGCCCAGCTGGAGGCCCAGCACTTGCAGAGGCCATCCAGGGCATTACCGAGTAATTCGCTCCCGCAACAAATTCGTGAGGACTTCTAGTCCTTTTGAAGTAGCGAATTCTTATAAGCACTCCATGAGAGCGGGGGCCGAAGGGCCTCCGTTTTCGCGTTATTGCTTCGCGACTGCGTAGCCTGAACCCATGGCACGCAGCGCAAGCCGACCCGCACCCCGCCCGGGTACAGCAGGATCTGCGCTACGCCATCGAGATTTTCGAATCGTCTGGGCAGGCACATTTACCTCGAACATCGGGACGTGGATGCAGAACGTGCTCCTCGGAGCATGGGGATGGGAACTCACGCACTCGGCTACCTACGTCGGAATTCTTTACTTCGCACAGCTTGGGCCACTTCTCCTCCTCTCCGTATTTGGCGGAGTGCTCGCTGACGTACTTGACCGAAGGCGCCTCCTTGTAATCACCCAACTTGAGCAATTAGTTGGATCGCTTGTACTTGCCGGCCTCGCGATGTCAGACAATCCGCCGCTAGCCGGAATCGCTCTCTGCGTGCTTGCTATTGGAGTCGGTAACGCTTTCGCCGCGCCCTCGATGGGCGCAATAATGCCAACGCTCGTACCGCGTGAAGATATTCCAGGCTCGGTCTCGCTGCAGTCGGTGCAGATGAA
>CALQAT020000096.1:0-7095 GCA_943328625.2 Bordetella parapertussis
ACAGCGAATTGATCACCAAGGTAGTTGCAGACCTCGCCGCAGGCGGAGGCAGCATCAACAGCCCGATCCTGAAGCCTCGCGAGAGGGTAAAGCGTTCGGCGCACATTGTTATCACTGCCGACCGTGGGCTATGTGGAGCGTATAACTCCTCTGTTGTTCGTGCAGCCGAGGGGTCGATTCTTGAGGACGAAGAAATCGGAGCCGAGTACGCATTGATCCTTGTCGGGCGTAAGGCTGAGGGCTACTTCCGATACCGTGATTTTAGAATCGATAACGCGTTTACTGGATTCTCGGATCAGCCTTCTTACGAGGATGCACGCGCAATCGGGCAGCTGGTTAGCGAGCGATTCATCAACGAGGAGTACGACAAGGTCGAACTCATCTATACGCGATTCATCTCCGCCGGTAAGCAAGAGGTTGTACGTAGACCGCTGCTCCCTCTAGAGCGTGAAGTGATCAGCGGCGGCGATGGAAAGCCCGGAGACGAGTCCTCAAACTCGGCTACGGCTTCGTACGAATTTGAGAGCTCCCCAGAGGCGCTTCTCGCAGATATTCTCCCTAAGTACATTGAGGCCCGCATCTTCGCAGCGCTCCTAAACGCCGGAGCCTCAGAGCACGCTGCACGCCAGCGAGCCATGAAGGCAGCGACAGATAATGCTGAAGAACTAATTAAAGAGCTGTCTCGAGTTATGAACCGCGCTCGTCAGGACGCGATCACGACCGAGATTATGGAGATCGTTGGTGGAGCAGAGGCACTCTCCTCTAGCGACGCCGACGCAGATGAAGACTCTGCAGCACGCGCAATAGCGTTTGAACGTGACTACCTCGAGCATCAGGGCGCAGGGCCCGACAACTAGGCCCAGGCCATAAGAAGGAGCATCAAACAAGATGACAATGACCGCTGATTCAAACAAGGTTCTAAAGGACGGGCGAGTAATCGCTATCGCCGGACCCGTCGTGGACGTCGAGTTCCCAACGGGTTCGCTGCCTGAGATCAACTCACTTCTCGAGATGGATATTGTCCTCGAGGGAGAGACGATTACTGTCCCGGCAGAGGTTGCTCAGCAGGTTGGTGCAGGGCGAGTGCGCGTTATCTGCATGAAGCCCACCGACGGTCTCAAGCGCGGAACTCTCGTGCGCAACACCGGCCATGGCATCTCAATGCCCGTCGGCGACGGCGTACTCGGCCACGTTTTCAATGTTCTTGGCGAGCCTCTCGATATCACCGCAGAGGAACTCACGAACATTGATGACCGCTGGGAGATTCACCGCCCGCCACCCGCATTCGACCAACTTGAGCCACGCGCTCTCATGTTCGAGACCGGCATCAAGGTCATCGACCTCCTTGAGCCATATGTACAGGGTGGAAAGATCGGACTCTTCGGTGGAGCCGGTGTAGGCAAGACCGTTCTAATTCAAGAGATGATCAACCGTGTTGCAACACAGCATGGTGGAGTCTCCGTATTCGCTGGTGTAGGCGAGCGCACACGTGAAGGTACCGACCTCTGGATAGAGATGCAGGAGTCCGGGGTTATCGAGAAGGCTGCACTCGTATATGGCCAGATGGATGAGCCGCCAGGTGTGCGTCTGCGTGTTGCACTTAGTGCACTCACAATCGCTGAGTACTTCCGAGATGTTAAGAACCAAGATGTTCTTCTCTTCGTGGACAACATTTTCCGCTTCGTGCAGGCTGGATCTGAGGTATCGACCCTTCTAGGTCGTATGCCCTCTGCGGTGGGTTACCAGCCCACCCTCGCTGACGAGATGGGTGAACTACAGGAGCGCATCACCTCAACCAAGGGTCACTCAATTACCTCGCTTCAGGCTGTTTATGTTCCTGCTGACGACTACACCGACCCTGCTCCGTTCACGACCTTCACCCACCTTGACGCCACAACTGAGCTATCCCGCCAGATTGCAGCGCTCGGTATCTACCCGGCCGTTGACCCGCTTGCGTCTACCTCCAACATCCTCACCCCTGAGATTGTTGGTGCACGCCACTACAACGTTGCGCGTCGCGTTCAAGAGATTCTCCAGCGCTACAAAGAGCTTCAAGACATCATTGCGATTCTTGGTCTCGATGAGCTCTCAGAGGAGGACAAGATTACGGTTAACCGTGCGCGCAAGATTCAGCGCTTCTTGTCTCAGCCGTTCTTCGTTGGTGAGGTATTCACTGGACTCCCCGGTATCTTCGTACCGATTGACGAGACCATTGAGTCCTTCGAGATGCTTGCAAACGGCGACTTGGATGATGTCCCCGAGCAGGCGTTCTTCAACGTCGGCAACGTAGAGAGCGTCCTCGCCAAGCAGCGCGATCTAGAGAAGAACGCCTAATGGCATTTCTCGTTGAGCTCGTCTCTCCGGAGCGCATTCTCTTCGAGGGCGATGCTGTAATGGTCGTTGCCCGAACCACGGGTGGCGACATTGCGTTTTTACCGGGGCATGTGCCATATCTCGGGGCACTCGAAATCTCGAAGTTGAGGATCATGCAAGAGGTAGATGGCGGGCCGCGCTTTGAGACAGCAGTAGCGGTTCACGGAGGCTTCGTCGAGGTATCAGGCGAGGGCGTAAAGATTCTCTCTGATATTGCCGAGTTGGGTACTGACGTAGACGTAGTACGTGCGCGTACGGCGATGGAGGCTGCTGAGGCGGCACTCCGCACTGACCCTGAGAACGTTGAGGCTAAGAAAGCTCTACAGCGTGCAGAGGTGCGCCTAGACGCAGCCGGAGCAAACGCTTAAATCCCTTAGAACTTGCTGTTCTAGAAATCTATAGCTGAGATCTTGGCGAGTTTGGTCCAGCGGTGCTGCGAGCGAATCTTGCGGATTGTTCCGCTGCGAGAGCGCATTACCAGCGTCTCACTGGTTCCGTGGTCTCCGAAGTAGCGCACGCCACGCACTAGGTCGCCGTCAGAGACCCCAGAGGCTGCGAAGAAGACGTCATCGCCTGATACGAGGTCATCGGCTGTGAGCACTTGGCTTAGGTCATATCCGGCGTCTAGAGCCGCTCTGCGCTCTGCTTCATTCCGTGGCCATAGACGACCAAGGATCTGCCCCCCAAGACACTTAAGTGCACAAGCAGCGATTACCCCCTCTGGTGTTCCGCCAATCCCGAAGAGGATGTCGGTACCAGACTCGGGCCAAGCTGCCGAGATTGCACCCGCTACGTCCCCGTCTTGAATGATGCGAACTCGAGCACCAGCTTCGCGGCACTCTTTGATGATGTCTGCGTGGCGTTCGCGGTCAAGAATTACCGCTGTTACGTCGCGCACGCTCTCGCCCTTAGCCTTGGCTACTGCTTTAAGGTTGTCTGCGACCGATGCGTCGAGATTGATTACATCTCGCGCCTCGGGACCGACAGCGATTTTGTCCATGTATACGCAGGGCCCTGGGTCAAACATCGTTCCGCGCTCTGAGAGAGCAATTACAGATATGGCGTTGTCGCGCCCAAGAGCGGTGAGCGTTGTTCCATCAATGGGGTCTACAGCGATGTCACAGGCTGGCCCGCCAGAACCGATCTCCTCGCCGTTGTAGAGCATGGGGGCTTCGTCTTTCTCGCCCTCTCCGATGACCACAACCCCCTCCATTGGGACTGTGTTGAGCACAAGACGCATGGCATCGACTGCAGCTCCGTCGGCCCCGTTTTTATCGCCACGCCCAAGCCACCTGCCGGCCGCTAGGGCAGCTGCTTCTGTCGCGCGAGCGAGGTCCATTGCGAGGTTGCGGTCGGGTGCTTCGGGCTGATGATCCATGAGGCGAGAATCTACTCTGCCGTGAGAGTTCCCCGTAAGGTGGGGGGAGCAGATATCGCCACGAGGCGTATTTGGAGATAAATCGTGATGGGGGTTCTTAAATGGGGCGATTAGATGCTCGTATAGCGGTAGTCACAGGCGGGGCCTCAGGTATTGGGCGAGCCACGGTCGAGAGATTCCTAGCCGAGGGTGCCACGCTTGAGTCGTGGGACATCGCTGCCGCTCCTGCTGTGCCACTCCCAGCTGAGGTTGTTTACAGGCAGATAGATGTAACCGACGAGGATGCAGTCAAGGCTGGATTCGCCGCCGTGGTGGAGGCCAATCGCCGAGTCGACTGTGTTGTTCATGCCGCGGGCATCGCAAGTGGCGGGCCAGTCAACATGCTTGAGACCGCTGAGTGGGACCGGGTCATCAACATCAATTTAAAGGGGACATTCCTAGTAGATAAATACGCGGCCATAGCGATGCTCGAACAGGAGCCGCTCTTTGGGATCGATGGCGCACAACGCGGATCGATTGTGAATCTCGCAAGTGTTGAGGGCCTTATCGGCACTGAGGGTGGGAGTGCGTACAACGCTTCTAAGGGTGGGGTAGTGATTCTCACCAAGAATCTCGCGATTGATTACGGAAGGCGCGGTATCCGAGTCAATGCGATCTGCCCCGGGTTCATAGATACTCCGCTGCTATCTGGAGTATTTGGAATGCCCGGGATGGAGGAAGTGATGAAAGACATCGCATCCTCACATCAACTCGGCCGCTTGGGCCGCGCTGAGGAGATCGCATCGGTTGCGCTCTTTCTTTGCTCTGACGATGCTTCTTTCGTTACAGGTGTTGCGCTCCCCGTTGATGGCGGATATACAGCGGGGCATCGCCACGGCATATCGGAGTTACTAGGGCTTGCATAGGGGACATTGGGGCTCTGTGCCTAGAGCGTGTAACTATGTGGGCTAGATCGACAAATGCATCGCCAAGCGAAGTCTCCAATGGGAGGAAGGGGTAATGGGTATGGATGAACGCAGAGCAGATTTCACGACGTACTCAGGCCTTGAGGTCGACCCCGTATACGGACCGGAGGATGCAGAGCGCCCCGGTGAGTTTCCCTATACGCGTGGGCCCCACGCCTCGATGTACCGATCCAAGTTATGGACAATGCGACTCTTCGCAGGATTCGGAACTGCACCAGATACGAACATTCGTTTTAAGGAGTTACTCGCAGCGGGCGGGTCGGGGCTCTCTACCGCCTACGACCTACCGACTCTCATGGGGCGTGACTCAGATGATCCCCTCTGCATAGGCGAGGTAGGGAAGTGCGGAGTTGCTGTAGATACCCTCGCTGACGTCGAGGACCTATATCGAGATATTGACCTCTCGAAGGTCACAACGTCAATGACGATCAACTCTCCCGCCCCGATTCTTTTCGCGATGTACTTGGTGGCCGCCGAGAATGGAGGTACGCCGCGCTCTCGACTCGGCGGCACGCTCCAGAACGACATGTTCAAGGAGTACCAGGCTCAGAAGGAGTACTTCTTTCCGCCGCGCCCAAGCATGCGCCTCGTTACTGATGTTGTGGAGTTCTGCGCTAATGAGATGCCGCGTTGGCACCCAATATCAATCTCTGGGTATCACATCCGAGAGGCGGGCTCTACAGCAGTGCAGGAGTTGGCGTTTACGCTTGCGAATGGTTTTGCTTATGTTGAGGCTGCGATTGCGCGTGGCTTAAGTGTCGATGAGTTTGCACCGCGCCTCTCGTTCTTCTTCAATGCTCACGTAGATTTCTTCGAGGAGATTGCAAAGTTCAGAGCAGCAAGGCGTATCTGGGCTCACTGGATGCGCGATCGTTATGGGGCAACTACTGAGCGAGCAATGCAGCTTCGGTTCCATACGCAGACCGCCGGGGTGTCACTCACTGCGCAGCAGCCAGAGATCAACTTGGTGCGTACCGCTATTGAGGCGCTTGCCGGCGTGCTTGGTGGGACACAGAGCCTCCACACAAACTCCTTCGACGAAGCATTGGCGCTTCCATCGGAGAAATCATCGCGACTTGCACTCCGTACTCAACAGGTAATCGCCCACGAAACGCGCGTGGCAAATGTTGCAGATCCACTCGGTGGCTCTTGGTATGTAGAGGCGCTTACTGATGAGACGGAGCGCCTCGCGGAAGAGGTCTTTTCTTATCTTGATGATTTGGGCAACGGATCTATTCTTGAGGGAGTTTTCGCCGGTATTGATAGTGGTTATTTCATGGGAGAGATTGCTCAGGCCGCCTACGATTTAGAGCGCAAACTCAATGACGGCCGCCACATTGTCGTTGGTGTAAATGATTTCCTTGAGGGCAACGATGACGCTGCGCCGGAGACGCTTCAGATTGGTCCACAGTTTGAGGAGAAGCAACTGGCGCGCCTCGCCGAAGTAAAGCGACTTCGAGATGGAGAGGCGGTTGCGCGTTCTCTCGCCGAGATTAAGCGCGTTGCTGGCCACCCCACTATAAATACAATGCCAGCGATCATTGAGGCTGTGCGCGTTTATGCAACTGTGGGGGAGATCATGAATACATTCGCAGATGAGTTTGGGCGTTACCGAGAGACTCCGGTTATTTGATGCTCACTGACAATGAATTAGCAGTTGCAAAGCGCGTAAAAGGTTTTATGCCCGACGATGAGGGGCTAGCGCTCCACGAGGCAGGTCTAGTAGGCGGCCTTCTAGGCCCGTTGCTCGAGATCGGTTCCTACTGCGGGAAGTCTGCTGTGTATCTCGGGGCAGCTGCGCGCGATTGCGGGACTGTGCTCTTTACAGTCGACCACCATCGAGGCTCAGACGAGAATCAGGCGGGGTGGGAGCACCACGATACAGACGTCGTCGATCCGGCGACAGGTCGCATGGATACGCTTCCGTACTTTCGTCGAACGATTGAGTCTGCAGGATTAGAGGCGAGTGTGATCGCTGTTATTGGCGACTCCCCAAGGGTCGGTACTCCATGGCAAACCCCAGTCGGCTTTCTCTTTATCGACGGAGGTCATGCTGAAGAGGTAGCGATGGCTGATTATGTGATCTGGGCCAAGCACGTTCTACCCGGCGGAGTTCTAGCGATCCACGACTGCTTCGAAGACCCTGCCGATGGTGGGCAGGCGCCCTTCTTGGTCTGGCAGCGTGCTGTAAAAGATGGATACGTTCCCCTAGCTACAACAGGGAGTCTGAGGATTTTGAGGAAGCCCAGTTAAGCGTCACAAACCATTGCGCTGCATTGAAAGAGGAGAGAGTCGTGACGTTTGAACCAACTTGGGATTCAGTATCTAGTCACGAGCTTCCGAGTTGGTACGACGACGCGAAGCTCGGAGTCTTCATTC
>CALQAT020000097.1:0-7022 GCA_943328625.2 Bordetella parapertussis
TCTAGGTCACCAAGTGTGCGAGTGATCATGCTCATTTTTGCTCAACCTTCATGCGCTTAGCGCTTTGGTGGTCTAGGAATAAAACCAGAAGTCTTCTCTACATACTCGGCGAAGCCCTCACGCGTGCTCGCCATGCGCTTCTCTAATAGCGGCTTACCCGAGACACTCGTGAGCAAGCGAGTCATCGCAAGCGGCGAGAGGATCGTGAGTAAAGCCCACCCACCCGATGCTGCAACGATGAAGATCCCCCACCAGACAAGTGCATCACCAAAATAATTGGGGTGTCGAGTCCATGCCCATAGCCCTTGATCCATCACACGAGACTTATTGGCAGGGTCTGCACCAAATTTAGAGAGTTGCCAATCACCGATTGACTCAAATGCAAAACCCACTGCCCAGATAACTGCTCCAATTATTTCAAGCGGGATTATCGGAGAGCCGGCATTCATACCAACTGTGACCGGTAGGGAGATAAATATAAGGAGCCCTGCCTGCAATCCGTAGACAACACGAATCGCATAAGCGATCTCGCTGCCACCCTTAGCACCACGCATAATTTGGGTATACCGCGGATCTTCACCCTCGCCTCTGCTTCTCCATGCAAGATGCCACGCGAGGCGCAGTCCCCATACGGAGACCATTACGAGGAGAAGTAATCGCTGAGTAGAGTCGCTCCCAGAGGTGCCAGCGGATGCAAAAAATCCAACTACAGCTACAGCCACAAATCCAAGTGGCCAGAAGACATCAATGTCTCGATAACGCCCAAGAATACGCCCGACCGTAAAGGCCACCGCCATAACCGCTACAACAGCAAGGGCTGAGATTGCAATAGAAATAATCATTAATTGAGCATAACTACTGCGGTGGGAAATCGGTGATTCATGAGCGCTAGGTTTGGATTATGCCCAGCAAACTGATCTACGACGCTGATTGTGGTTTCTGCACCGTTAGCGCCCACTGGATTGAGGCGCGTTGGCTATCAAGCGAGGTATCTCTAGTTGCATCGCGAGATTTAGATGACAACCAACTAGCCGCCTTTGGGCTGACACGCTTAAGCGTCGAGTCCGCCGTGCAGTGGATTGACTCTGACTCCAAGGCCCATGCTGGGGCGAGAGCAATCGGGCTTGCGCTTCTCGCGACTTCGGGATGGACGCGCTTGGCAGGGCGAGTAATCAACGCCCCTCCAGCGCGCTGGATCGCACCATTTTTTTACAGGCTTCTTGCGGCCAACAGGCATCGCCTGCCTGGAGGCACAGCAGAGTGCAAGATCAACACTTAGAGCGCTAAATCCTCCGTGGGCAATGTACCCTCACTGAGTGCCAACCGATCCCCTCATTCACGCCATCCCAGAGAGTCAGCGCTCAGCGCTAGTTGGAGTATTCACCGCTGCGGGGGCAGCGATTCTTTGGGGAACTGGAACCGTAGCAACTTTTGTCGTCCTAGATGCCGGTGTCTCAACCTCGATCTTCACGATCATCGAGATCGGCTCGAGCATCGTGTTCTTAACGGTTATGTCGCTCGTTCTCGGCTCCCGACTTCCTTCGCTTAGGAAAAACGCTCGAGTCGGTGCACTTGGGATTCTTGAACCCGGGCTTGCATACGTGCTCATGAACTTTGGCCTCGCCCGCACATCCGTTACGCACGCTGCACTACTTGGCGCCACTGAGCCAGCACTCATTGCACTTCTGGCTTGGTTCCTGATTGGCTCGAAATTACCGAGGCGCCTCCTATTGCCGATGGGTACAGCACTCATCGGAACGGTATTGGTAGTAACCGCAAATGCGACAGGTAGCGGAGCAGACTGGTTCGGAGATGTTCTAGTCGCACTCGGATTCGTCTCTGCATCGCTCTATGCAGTTGGGAGCAGCCGCGTTGTTGAGGATATGAAGCCGCTAACAGTCGCTTGGATCCAACAGGTTTTTGCGTTCGCCATTATTGCGCCACCCCTAATTTTAATCACCTTCACGAACGGAGTTGGATCTGCATCGTCTCTCATTACATGGCTGGCGATTCCGATCATTGGAGTAACGAGTTCGTCCTTAACATTCTGGCTCTACTTGACCTCATTACGACACGTGAGCCCCGGAACTACCGCTCAGTTCTTGGCGCTGATCCCTGTTACAGGGTTCCTAGGAGCCGTATTTATTCTCGGGGAGGAGACGACCACAACTGCCTTTATAGGTGCGGCAATAGTGCTTGTTTCGTTGATGGCAATAGCGCGCATGGAGCATCGAGCAGAACTAGAGGTAATGGGCGCTCGATCCATCGATCGCTAAAAAGCACCTACATGTCAGGACCTGTACGTCAGGACCTATAGGTCTGGGCACCAATTTCCGTGAAACCCTGCGGGGACTCTTGCAGGAAGGTGCACGACTGCGACCGGATCCCCGGCGATGTCTTGAGCATTTAGCACGACGAGATCGCTATTTCCCTCAGCCTTATTAAGGCGAAAGCCCATGAGCCATCCATCGTCCTCAGCGGTCGCTCCCTCGCGAGCGACAAAGACTGCCTCTCCATACCCAAACGCGTCGCCCTCATCGCGCACCTCTGAGGTGCGATTCAATAGGTCATATTTCAGAATCCCTCCTTGGTGAAACTGATCCTTCAGAGCGGATGCATACCCATATCGATTCTCCGCCCCTACTCGGGATTCGTTGACGCGTGGAAACTCGATCACTCTGTCATCGAGTCGCTCAACTGCACAGTTACCTGTCTCCGGCGAGAGGACCCATCGCTCTAGTACAGAGTCGCCCTCTGACGGCCCGCGACGCTCTACATCGAACATGCTCGGATGCCTAACCACGTCGAGAACAACGCTGCCGTCGGCCCGATCGTAAGCATTCATTGGATGAAAAACGTAGCAAGACGGAACCTCGCACCATTTGATCTCACTTGCATCCCCGTCGCGAGGGAGAAGCCCAACGCGTGCTCTGTAATTAGCGTCCCAGAGATATGGAAACCGAGAACCCTCCACCGCTGCATCAAGATTAAAGACGCAAGGCAGATCAAATACGACGACAAAACGATCAGTAATTGCAGTGTCGTGGATCATTGGACCACCCGGCAATGGAATATCGAGGGTCTTACGTACACGCCCATCTCGACCGACTACTACATACTGAGCCGAGTTGCCTCGCTCCCAGTGGTAGGTCATGACATGCAGCTCACCCGTTATTGGATCGAGTTTTGGGTGTGCACTAAAGGACCCAGCAAGGGTGCCGCCCAAATTTGAGATAGAGAGAGTCTCTAGCTCCTCTGAGAGTTCAATGGGCGGGAATCCGGCCTCAATTAGAGCAAGCGTCTTACCTGCAAAGGAGATGACATTTGTATTCGCCGATGCAGTTACATGGTTTGATGCCCATGGGTTAGGGATATGCGATTCTCCTAAGAGGTCGCTCACGTCTGCGCTACGCACGTAGCGATTGCGGTACCACTCTGCACGGCCATCATTCAGGCGAACACCATGCACCATCCCGTGGCCAAGAAACCAATGGTGACGTTGCTCGTCAATGGCCCCAATCGGGTTGGGTCCATTACGCAGATAACGCCCGGTGAGCTCGATAGGCAGAGAGCCTTCGATGCTCAGATCAAATCCTGTTTCTTCAGCAACTACAGGGGCAAACTCACCATGAATGAACGGGTGTTGGAGGCTCGCCTGTGTCATCTCTGCTCCTATTGGTTCTTAACTATCTCTTCGTTCTCTAAATCGTCTTCCAGATCAGGATCGTCGCCCGCAAGCGGGTGATTCTGGATCCGCCGAGATGCTACCAATCCTAATAAACCAAGAATAGCGACCGCACCGAGCGCTGCTTTTAGACCATCTATCTGAGAGGTGACGTAGTCGTCTACCACGGTATCCACTTCGCTACTCGAGAGCCCGCTCGCCTCGGCTGCAGCGCGCGCCTGATCCTCCGAGACGAATGCAACCCCCTGCTTCGAAGCAGCCTCTACAGCTACCTTGGTCTGTGGCTCCACCTTTGGATTAGCACCGACAGTACGCACGAAAGCAGAGTTGAGCCCTGACAAGAGTATTGCTCCTATCAGTGCTGTCCCGAGTGACGCTCCGAGATTCTGGGCAGTCCCCTGAAGCCCGCCTACTTCATTACTCCGGGTGACGTTCACTGATGACTGCGTAACGTTTCCAAGTTGCGAAGCCACGATGCCGATACCTGCGCCAGTAATTGACATTGCAAGTGCAAACAGATTCGACCGGAGATGGACATCCACAGCAGCGATACAGAACACAACTCCGAGGATCGTTATTGATAGGCCAACGCGCACAAGTCTGCGAGCCGAGAATCGAGACGAGAGTGCAGCCCCCAAGAATGATGCGAGGAGTAGCGCGACAGAGAGCGGAAGAATGCGGAGTCCAGACTCAAGGGCATCTAATCCCAAAACATACTGAAGGTATAGGGGCAGAACGAAGAAGAGACCAGCAATTACGAACTGCTGAACCCCAAGTGTCGCGAGACCTCCTGATAGCGACGGTATACGGAGCAACTCAGGGTCGAGCAGCGGAGTGCCTCCGCTCTCCTTCAGGCGCGCCTGGCTCGCAAGGAATATCCAGACCACGAAGATCCCTAAAACAACCATTGGAATTGTCGGAGAAAAACCCAGAACTGTGAAGGGCGCTTCGCGAGGCATTACCCATCCCCAGATTCCTGCCTGCACTAGGGAGATGACGATTAGACCGAACCCGATTGCGGAGAGTGCAACCCCGAGGAAATCAAAGCCCTTTCCTACAGTGGGGCGCTCCCCTTCTTTTATGAATCTCGATAAGGCGACCACCGCAAGACAGATCACAACCTCCGAGGCAAATATGTAGCGCCAGGAGTATGCCGAGGTGACCCAACCGCCGATAACAGGCCCGGCTGCAGCCGCTGCACCCGAGATGCCCCCAATAATTCCAAAGGCGAGTGCCCGCTGTTTACCGCTGTAATTCGCCGCAGTAAGCGCAGCAATAGCAGGGATGACGAGCACTGCTCCTAAGCCTTCGAGTACAGACCAGCCGATAAACAATGCAGTGAAGGTCGGCGCAATTGCGGTCGTGAATGAGCCGCAGGCGTAGATAACTAAACCAATTACAAACGCACGCTTTCGCCCTAAACGATTCCCCAGCCCTGCCCCTGCAAGCATGAAGGCCGCCATCACGAGACTGAAGCATGCAATTGCTAGCTGCATCTTTGAGACTGTGGTGCCGAGGTCTTTTACTACTGCACTGATCGAGACGGCCATCACCGTGCTGTCAAGCACCATCACAAACTGCGCGAAGGCTAAGACGCAGATAGGAAGCCAGAAACGCAGACCTCTGCCACCGAGTTGATTAGAGCCTTGCTTAGAGTCGAGAGGTTCAGAGGTAGTAGTCATCAGGCTCCTATTGCGCTGTATCCTTGCCCTGTATCCTTGCAATGTATCCTTGCGCTGTATTCGGTGTTCTCTGCTCGTAAATTACTAACTACTGATTCAACCAAGGTGGCATTTTATAGGCCACTAATTCAGAGAGTTGCTCGGCAAGCAAGATGTTCGATTCCTTGAAGCGAAGCAACACCTCCGAATCAATCTCCCCCTCCGCTTTCGGCATCGGTCGACCATTTACGCGGTAATACGCAGCACGAGCTTTGGTCTTTATTGAGGGGTGCTTTCGAAGTATCGGCTCAAGACTCGAGTTAATCGCGAGAGCGACCCTCTGAAGCCTTTTGCGCCTGTAGAGCACAGAGGGATTGTCATGAGGCAACGCGAGCCCAACGAAAGGCTCCGGATCCACTCCGAGCCACTGCGCTAGTGCGGCTAGTACCTCTGAAGTATTCGATGTCAGCTCCTCAAATGCAACGACACGGACATCAAATCTGTTGGACCATTCCGGAATGAACTCGGAGTACATGCCCCCAATCACACCGATGTATGGATCCTGGGATTGGTCACCCAATGCTTCACGGCCTAGTGGCGCGCTTAGCGAGACGTACTCAGCCAAGGTCATCTCAACAGGGATTCGCAGACGCGCCTGCTGTGCTCGGTAGTAGGAGCGCAGGCGAGCGATTGGTTCACGAATGGTAAATAGCACCTTTGGTTTTCCTAGGAGAGACTCCACCGCGTCAAGTAATGGTGGGCCACCATAGGCATAGGCCGGCGTTGCCTCCATGCGCAGAAGCGACTGCTCTGTCCCGGCAAAGAGTCCTCGGTAATCGCTCACTGGGCTCATGCTCTGGCCGTAGCGCGCAGGCAAGAAGTACTCAGTCTCTTTTACTCTTGACCCGCCAATCTCAGGGTGGCGCGCAAGGAGTGAGAATAATGAAGTGGTACCGGTTTTAGGAAAGCCCGCAAGGAGGAGATTAGGCAGAGCGCCTTTGGAGATTGCTGACATATAGGCACGCTAGCCCTGAAGCGGTTCTGCTCCCCGACAATGACTCGCTCTACTTGCGGAGATGGCGCGCAACTGCTGCGGCATATTTCTCGGCCGATCCCGGTACTAGATCAAGGAAGAGCGAGGGCTCATTCGCCTCGACCTCAAGCACAAGCACTTCTCCCCCATCGCCCTCAACAAGATCTATTCGCACATACGTTGGGGGGCCGGAGGATGGAATCGCTGCTGTTACGAGTGCAGCAACTTCGATCTCCTCGCTTGTGGGGGCCCGCACCGAGATGTCCTCAACTGCATAAAGTCCGTCGACGGTTCGCATAGCGGAACCATGCGAGAGGATTGGGCCCTTGCGCAGAGCGTGACTCACTACCCCGTCGAAACAGACAAGGGCAGTCTCGCCTCTCTCATCCACGCTTCTTATATAAGGTTGGATAAGTACATCTCTCCCCTGTGCAAGGAGCCTCTTTGCATGGAGTGCTCCCTTCTCGCTCTCATTAGAGCGATAACGCTGCGTGTCGCGCGAACCAGCTGAAACGGCGGGCTTAACGACGAACTCGCCAACGCTGGGAAGCGTCACAGCGTCACCTGTGTGGAGGAACGTGCTCGGAATAATCGGCACACCTGCATGCTCAAGGTCAATCAAGTAGTGCTTATCTGAACTCCA
>CALQAT020000098.1:0-6933 GCA_943328625.2 Bordetella parapertussis
GTTGCTCCCTTTAAGTCCGCGTCGTCAAGAACAACAAACGCGGACTTCCCGCCGAGCTCAAGAAACACTTTCTTTAAAGTCTCAGATGCACTGCGCATTACTGATCGGCCTGTCGCGGTCGAGCCTGTAAACGAGATCTGATCAACTCGTGGATCCGAGGTAAGGGCTGCACCGATTCCGTGATCCGTTGAGGTAACTACGTTGAACACACCAGCCGGGATATCTGTCTCTTCGGCGATGAGGCGCCCAAGAATTGTTGCGCACCAAGGAGTATCGGGCGCGGGCTTGAGCACAACAGTGTTACCTGCTGCTAACGCGGGGCCAACCTTCGCAAGATTGATTTGATGGGGAACATTCCAAGGGGTAATCGCAGCAATTACGCCGGTTGCCTCTCTGCGCGTCCAGCGATGCGCGGGCATACCAAACGGCTCTGCTCTACCAAGGTCATGCTCCCACTCGTAACTCTCCGCTAAATCTGCAATCCAGCCAAGTGCCTCGACAGGTGTATCGAGTTGCGCTGAGTATGTGAGCATCAACGGCGAACCCGTCTCGGCAATTGTCATGGCGCGAATCTCGTCTGAGTGCGCAAGGAATGCATCGCGGAGTTGCCTCAAGCATTTTACGCGGAAGGCGACATCTGTAGACCAAGTCGTCTCATCGAATGAACGCCTTGCTGCACCAATCGCATTATCCAAATCAGTCAGGTCGCAGTCAGCTGCGACGCCTAGGACCTCTTCGGTTGCAGGATTAATAGTCTCAAAGACTCTCCCCGATGATCCAGCCCGCAGCACACCATCAATCAAGACACGCTCTTCGCCAAGAATCGCCACTAGAGCGCCTCCCCTACGCCGAATATTGAGTCGCAGTTCTTCTGTGTCACAAGGGCTCCAGGTAGTTCGAGCCCAAGTTCTGATGCTGTTTTAATAGCGGTAGCGAGGTCTTTCTGCGCTAACGCTGCAGCGGCACGCATTGCACTTACTAAACCTTCGTGGTCATCTGGGCCCATCGGCGCCACTGTCGGGCGGAACATAAGCGTCGAGACGCCACCGATTTTTGCATCGCTTGCGCGGATTACAGCGGCGAGTTTTGAGAGTTCAATTCCCGCTGCCTCTGCAATGCGCTGCCCCTCATAGGCCGCCAGCCAAGCGCCGTACTGCACAACATTTCGAGCCAGTTTGGCGATGAGTCCACTACCGAGAGGGCCCATGTGAACCACGAGCGACCCGAAGGAGTCCAGTGCCGGTCGCGCTCGCTCTATCGCTTCCTCGTCGCCACCAACCATGCAGATCAGATCGCCGGTGGCCGCTGCACTTGGGCCACCACTTACGCCACAGTCAATGAGCGAGACTCCAGATTTCTCAGCCTCTGCCGCTATCTCAATAACTGTCACCGGTGAGATGGTGCTCGCGACGATGATGATGCTCCCGGCGGCAGCGCCGCTGAGGAGACCATTGGCTCCGGTCACCACCTCGCGCACCTGCGCATCATTGACGACTGAGATCAGAGTGATGCTGCATTGACGAGCGAGATCAGCCGGGTTCGTAGCGAGGGTCGCAATCCCCGAGAACCCCTCGAGAACATCGGCTCTTAGATCGCAGACAACTAGCTGATGCCCCGCCGCCGCGATTGATCTCGCGGCGCCACCACCAATATCACCAAGCCCAACTACTCCGATACTCATGCTCTTCATATTTGGAGTCTGGATGGCTTCTTGCTGCATGACTACCTACCTACTCGATGACTGGAACTAAAACTTGGGTTGGTGGACAAGTGTCTGGACACTAGTCTGACCCCATGCCTGACCCCATGCCTGACCCCACCTCTATGCCCCCCTCTGAAGGATTACCCCCTAGAGCATCCCCTGTCTCTATCACTCCTCGCCGCGCGCAAGCACCCATTCCACCTGAGCGAGACGATTACTCGGGGGAGTTCACACCCGACTTCCGTTACGAAGATCTCTCCAAGCCAGCGCTCGTGAGGCTTGTGCGGGAGTTCGCCCAGGCTGTCCACCTGCTTGACCGCTCAATGTGTGCCGCTATTGGAATGAGTCATGGTGGAGCGGAGGTGCAGCGCCTTGCGATTGAAGAGTGGCGTGGCGCGAGCCCTGTCTACGGCGAGCGACTCCGCGAGATCATGAACATTGAGGGCGATGGCGTCTCCGCAATATTTAAGGTTCTGCAACTCGACCCTGGGTTCCCACATCACTACCTCGATGTTCGTTACGAGCTAATTGATGAGAGTCATGGTTTTTTTGAACTTGCCTACTGCGGCGCTCTAATGGACGCGGAGCCCTGGGGCGAGAAGATGGTGACCAGCATGTGTCACCACATCGAAGACGGAACCTTTGACTACACCGCTCAGGCAGTAAACCCAAAGGCTCATATAAAGCACGTGCACAGGCCACCACGTGTTCCGAGTGACCAGTCTCCCCATTGCCGCTGGGAGATCACCATTGACGATGACAACGAGACAGTGCCAGAGGCTGACATCACGAAAATTGTCCGAGGCACAACCGCTGCAACCTTTAAATACCCTCCAATGCGCGATGGCACCCCACATATTCCAACTAAACACTCCATAGAGAGCGGTAGGTAACTAAGTGTCCGTCGCTTACGAAACCACTCGCCGACGCCTAACCGATCGCCAAGTTGAAGCGGCCGAGCAACTACTAAACGCTGCAGAGATTGAGGTAGAGCAGACCGGTTACGACGCTCTATCCATGCGCGGTGTTGCAAGACGCGCTGGGCTCGCCTCCGCTACCGCATATACATACTTCTCATCGAAGGACCACCTCTTAGGCGAGTTGCTCTGGCGCAGGATTGCAGCGGTGCCTGAGACCAAGAATGAGCAGAGCGCCAAAGAGGTATCCCCACTCGCCGCACGTCTCGCTCGCGTTGTCTACGACCTTGGCGAGATAACAAATGGAAGCCCTGAAGTAATTGCAGCCTGCACCCAAGCGCTGCTCAGTTCTAATCCGGACGTTAAGCCGTTACGGGATCGCATTGGCCTAGATATTCGCAGGCGCATGACAGATGCTTCGGGCGACCAACGCGATAACCAATTAATAGATGTACTAGTAACTACTTACTTTGGTGCACTGCTCAGCGCAGGCATGGGGCATATGAAGCACAGTGATGTTCCAGCATTTGTTGAGGGCGCATTGCTACTTATGACAGAGCGTCGGGAGAATCTCAAATGACAGGAGCCTCTGCTCTTGATCGCGGCCCAATCGAGTTCAGCCCGTATGACTATCGAATACATGAGGACCCATACCCGACCTATGCGCGCATGCGCTCTGAGGCCCCCGTATTTAGAAACGAGGAGTTTGATTTTTGGGCGCTCTCTCGCCACAACGACATTCTCTCGGCATTCCGCAATATTGAGGTCTTCTCTAACTCCTTCGGAGTTGCACTCGATCCATCTGCCTATGGCCCTAATGCGCATCGAACGATGTCTCTCCTCGCAATGGATCCCCCAAATCACTCCCGCATCAGATCAATCGTTACCAAGGAGTTCACCCCTAAGAAGATCGCAGCACTCGAACCCCGCATGCGCGCTATTACTCGAGAGCACCTAGAGCCAGCACTCGAGGGTGGAGCCTTTGACTTCATAAATGATTTCGCGGGTCTTGTGCCGATGGATGTCATCTCAGAGTTGATTGGGGTGCCATATGCGGATCGCGCCGAACTACGGCGGCTCGCTGATCTGCTCGTGCATCGCGAAGAGGGCGTATTTGACGTCACTCCCCAAGGCTTTGAGGCAGCGATTGAACTCTTCATTTATTACGAAGCATTTCTCATTGATCGACGGCTGCACCCAGGCGATGACCTAACCACTCAATTGATAGAGACTGAGGTCAATGGAGACCGCTTGACCAACGAGGAGATAATTAGTTTTTTGTTTCTCCTCGTCGTTGCCGGGAACGAAACAACAACGAAGCTCCTTGGCAATGCGTGGTACTGGGCGTGGTGTAACCCCGAGGAACGAGCCAAGCCGTTTAACGACCCAACTCGCATCTCAGACTGGGTTGAAGAGACACTGCGCTTCGATGGCTCTACTCAAATGGTGCTGAGAAGAACACATATTCCTATTGTCATCCGAGACACTCACATTGACGCAGGTGCGCGAGTATTTCTTCTCATCGGCTCCGCCAACAGGGACGAGGATGTATTCGACCGCGCAGATGTCTACGACCTTGATCGCCCCAACGGAGACCTAATGAGTTTTGGAAACGGAAGGCACTTCTGTTTAGGCGCATTACTTGCTCGTCATGAAGCTCGAATCGCTCTCGATGAGTTAGTGAAGCACGTAAGTGACTACGAGATTGATGAGGCACTTATGGCGCGTGTCCACTCTGCGAACGTGCGTGGGTTTGCGACTCTCCCGACAACCGTAAAGGTGCGCTGAAATGGCGAAGTTCCCTCCCCACCCACAACGTCGCGGTGCTGTAATAACCGGTGCATCCTCGGGGATTGGCCTAGCTACGGCTGAAGCCTTGGCGCTCGCGGGCCACCCAGTCGTTCTAGGGGCGCGTCGCGTCGACGAGCTTGAGGCAGCCGCTGCACGCATTCGCGAAAATGGTGGTGAGGCTCATCCAATATTTTTAGACCTTGCTGATCCTGCAACAATCGAGACCTTCTGTTCCACAGCACTCGATGCATTAGGCGAGATCGAGATCATCGTTGCGAACGCCGCACGCAACCAGGTTGGTTCGGTACTTGAAACCTCACCTGAGGAGTTCGAGGAGGTGATGTCTGTCAATGTTGCTGGTACTCATCGCATCATTCAGACTCTTCTCCCCGAGATGGTTACGCGACAACGTGGCGACGTAGTTTTTATTACCTCGGATGTAGTTGTGAATCCACGGCCATCAATGGTTGCCTACGTTGCGTCGAAGTGGGGCCTCGAGGGGTATGCGCGCGCATTGCAGATGGAGTTGGAGGGAACCGGAATTCGCGCCACGGTTGTTCGCCCTGGCCCAACACTCACCGGAATGGGTACGGACTGGGACGCAGACGCAACCAACGCAGCACTCGATCTCTGGAGAAAATGGGGCCTCTCGCGCCACGACAATTACATGCGCCCTGCGGGTGTCGCCGAGGCAGTGATGGCGGTAGTGGAGATGGCGCGTGGCACCCACATCACAACACTCGAGATTCATCCAGAGGCGCCACTTCATGAGGTAGGCGAATGACAAGTACACCGATAAAGACTCCACCGACTGTCTCAGGCTCAGACGGTAAAAGTGGTCATCTTGAGGAGCTTCGTACCGATCCAATCGGGCTCCTTGAGCGCGTGCGCGACGAGTGCGGCGACGTAGGGATATTCAACCTCGCCGAACGCGAGGTTGTCCTTCTGAGTGGAGCCGAGGCAAACGAGTTCTTCTTTCGCGCTCCAGAGGAGGTGCTCGATCAGGCTGAGGCATACCCCTTTATGAAGCCAATCTTTGGTGAAGGTGTTGTATTCGACGCCTCCCCTGAACGACGTCGCGACATGCTTCACAATCAGGCTCTGCGAGACAAGTTCATGCGGGGCCACGCAGCCACTATCGCAGCAGAGGTTGAGGCGATGACCGCTAAGTGGAGCGACACAGGAGAGATCGATCTCCTTGATTGGTTTGCCGAGCTAACCATCTACACCTCATCGGCTTGCCTGATTGGGAAGAAATTTCGTGACGAACTCGATCGCAGGTTTGCAGACCTCTACCACGACCTAGAGCGCGGCACTGACGCACTTGCATTTGTTGATCCATATGCAGATATCGAGTCGTTCGCCATTCGTGACTCATCTCGCGCAGCCTTAGTTGAACTTGTACAAGGCATCATGACTAATCGTGAGGTGGCTATTCCTGCTGAGGGTGACGATCGAGACCTTTTGGATGTGCTCATGTCGATTCGAGAGGAGGACGGCTCATTACGTTTCACTGCGGACCAGGTAACGGGAATCTTCATCTCGATGATGTTTGCGGGGCATCACACAACCTCCACAACAGCATCTTGGATGCTCATTGAGCTTCTGCGTAGACCGGAGCAACTCGGCAGAGTTTTAGAAGAGACAGATCGCCTCAATGCCGGCGGGGAGGAGATCTCCTACGGAGTATTGCGCGAGATGCCTTGGCTAGAGGCCGCCTTAAAAGAGACTCTCCGGCTCCACCCGCCACTAATTTTGTTGCTGCGCGTTGCGAAAGTTGATCTAGAGATTCAAGGATTAGCCGTTAAGGCAGGCCAGATGGTCGGTGCTTCTCCATGGGTCTCCAATCGAATCCCTGAAGCCTTCGTGGACCCCAATCAATTTGAGTGTGAGCGCTATATCGACCCGCGAGCCGAGGACGAGCTGAACCCTTGGAACTGGATTCCATTCGGAGCAGGGCGCCACCGCTGTGTCGGTGCAGCATTTGCGATGATGCAGCTGAAGGCAATCTTTACTGTGCTCTTTCGCGACTGGAGTCTCGAGCTCGCACAGCCCTCGGATTCATACCGAGCAGATATGTCCAAGATGGTTATTCAGCTTGAACAGCCTGCGCGCGTCCGCTACAAGCGGCGCGTGAAAGGCCTGTGATGCAGATAAAGATTGACCGCGATCTATGCCAGGGACACGGCGTCTGCGAGTCGGAGGCACCCACAGTCTTTAGCGTTCCACCAAAGTCAGCAACCGTCACCGTTCTCAATGAGAATCCAGATGAATCACTTCGGCCTCAAATAATGGCTGCGGTCAAGTACTGCCCTACCCATGCAATATCAATTAGCGAAGAGGAGTAACGATGCCATACCCACGTGCCGAGCTTGAAGAGATGGTTGAGCGTTGGTTAGCGATCAACAAAGAGTGCGAGAAGAACCTCAACTGGGAGCCGATGGCGGAGCTCTATACCGATGACGCAACATACGGCTGGAACGTTGGGCCGAACGATGAGTTCATGGCTGTCGGAAAAGAGGA
>CALQAT020000099.1:0-6929 GCA_943328625.2 Bordetella parapertussis
CGCCCAACCCGTGCCGCCCTCGTATGGGCCGACCTCAACCTTGGCAAGGGTAAAGCCCATTACCTCTGTGTAGAAGGTATGCGAGGCGGGTAGGTCACGGGTCACAATTGCGAGGTGATGAACAGGCATCCGCCCAGCGTAGGCGCGTTGAACCCCAAGTGCTTAGTCAATGATGCACCTATGAACTTACGGTGGAGGCTGCTCGGTGGATAAGTCGTAGCCTTTGCCTATGAGACCGGAGCTGGAGTTATTTGAGTCCGAGATCGGAGACGAACCAATCTCAGCCGTCCGGGCATGGTGGGTTGCCGCTCGAGAGATCGATCCTTCCCCAGAGGGTTCGAGCGCTATGGCTGTCGCATCTGTCGGGGCCGACGGCTCCCCGTCTAACCGAATCGTTCTGCTACGCGCACTCGATGAAAGAGGGTTTGTTTTCTATACAAACTACGAGGGTCGCAAAGGCTCTGAGCTGGTCCCAGGAAATCGCTCTGCCCTTGTAATCCATTGGGCTGAGCTTGGTTGTCAGGTTCGCGCTGAGGGAGCGGTCGAGCATGTCAGTTCAGAAGAGTCAGATGCTTACTTTGCTGCGCGCCCTCGTGGTCATCAAATCGGAGCATGGGTCTCGCCGCAGAGCAGTGTGATTGATGATCGAGCCTTCTTAGTGAATCGCCTCGCCGAGATCGAGACGCGCTTCGAAGGAGCAGAAGAGATTCCGCGACCAGAGTATTGGGGTGGTATCAGGTTGATTCCGGAGGTAATTGAACTCTGGGGTAATCGAAGCGATCGACTCCACGACCGTCTCCGATTTACTCGCAATGGTGATAACTGGATTCGCGAGCGCTTGGCGCCTTAAGAATTTCTATCTATCTTTGATTTCCTTTTAGCGTCTCTATGCCGAAGGTGGGGGTGAGGGCGCGGCACCACAACCTTTATATCGACCGTTCCATGGGTGCGCTCCCAAATTATTACCTCCACCATTGCGGCAGCAACAAGCACGTAACCAATAACAAGCATCCAGATTAGTAAGGCGAAGAACACGCCGAGGGTGCCGTAAATAGCGGAGGAGTCGCTTGCTATGAGGGGGAGCACCGTTGCTCCAGCAAATCGAGCACCGCTTAGACCGATGGATGTGACTATCACTGCTGGCAACATCCAACGCAGCGGAATATGGCGCGCCGGCAAAAGCACGGCCGTTAGTAACACAAGCATTAAGTCGGAAGTGATTCCGATGATTATCGCGATTATGGGGAGCGCATGATGGCTTGCAATCCAAGAGGTTGAGCCAACTGCTACGAGTATGCAGGCTCCACTACCGAGCATCCACAGCACTCCGCTAGCCCTTCCGCGCAATCCGCCTCCAGGGATGCCCCATGCTGAGTTCCATGCATAGGCAATCGCCATGGAGAGACCGGTTCCTGTCCAGACGAGTCCGAGAAGCCCAAAGATCGTCGTCGTTGCCCTGCTGCTCTGTGCTTGCTTAACTGCGTTATATACGGATTTTGCGGCATCGCCGGAGAGACCGAGGTTGCGAATGATCGACTCGCTTACTGCACGCCCGCTTGCATTTAGATAACCGGCGATAGCGAAACTCAGGACAAGGCAGGCAAACAGACCTAGGAAAGCTCGAAAGGCAATCGCTGCAGCCAGGTTTGATCCGCGTTTCTCTGAGAATCTCTTTGCTACTGCGAGGCTCAAGCTCCATATCTCAGAGAACATCATCTAGATGCTCTTCTCTCTAGAGACGAGAATCATGGGGACAAGGGTAAGCACGAAGTGAGAGGATAGACCCTTAGATAGCCCCTTAGATTCGGTCGTATGGTGTGGGTACGATCCGAGCAAGCAGAGAAGGTCTTTTCATGTCTAGATATTTGAGAATCTGTACCCCAATATGCAGGTCTGCCAAGTGACACCTCTGGCGATCGCTCTGCTCCTTGCTTCGTGCGGCGCTGCCCTCGTCGATTGGTGGGCGGTGCTGCGCTCAAATAAGAGCGTCGAGTATGTCGCTAAGCCAGGCGTGCTCATTCTCTTGATCGGCGTAGCGCTTACTCTCGACCCCACTTACTCTTCAATGCGCTACTGGTTTGTAGCGGCGCTTGTTCTATCGCTTATCGGTGACATCTTCTTGATGCTGCCATCAGATCGATTTGTGCCAGGCCTCTCAGCATTTTTACTTGCGCATGTTGCCTACTCGGTTGGGTTTTTGATCCATTCCCCAGGCTCTCCCGCTCCGATTATTACGACGCTGCTAGTCGTTATTTTCTCTGCAAATTCTTGGAGAAGGCTCGCTGCTGGAATGAAGTCGGGAGGGCAGAGTGCGTACTTGCCACCAGTTACGGCATATGTGGTTGTAATAGGGGTCATGGGTGCGGCAGCGCTAGCAAGTGGCAACTTGGTTGCGGTTGCCGGTGCGCTCTTGTTTGTCCTATCCGACTCGATCATCGGTGAGACTCGTTTTGTGGGTGAGCGGTCTTGGGGCCCAATAGCAGTTATCACTACGTACCATCTTGGGCAGGCACTGCTCGTCCTGTCCCTAATTAGCTAAAGGAGAATTTGATGCGAAGGTCTATCGATGATGCAAGTGACGATCACCCTATAGATGAAGAGCGCCCTGCCGTTTCTTGGATGGTTGGTCTATCTGACGATCCGGACGCAAGCGACGATGGTTCGCCGCGTGTCAGCGTTACCCTCGAGGAAGCTGGGCGTGCAGGTTTCGGGGTAGTCGCTCAGCTCGCGCCGGATACTGCGCGTCGAATGCGTGCGGCGATTGCAGCGGCGCTACGCGAGATTGGCGAAGATCCGGGGCAATAGAGAAGATGCAGAGCGTTTGGAAGCCTCTAACTTGTTGAGGTGAGTGCTGCCTCTCGATACTCGGCGAGTTGCTCAACGCTTATGAGTAAAATCCCGTGCTCTGCAGCGAACTTCTCTAAGAAGGGTAGGCGTGCCGGCGAGCCGTCGTCATCGAGCACTTCACAGATAACTGCTACAGGTTGCAGCCCTGCGAGGCGAGCCAAATCTACCGACGCCTCAGTATGTCCGCGGCGCTCTAGCACTCCCTCGGGCTTTGCTCTAAGAGGGAAGACATGCCCTGGCCGGATGAAGTCGGCAGCGACTGATGCTGGGTCTAAGAAATTCTTCACTGTTCGAGCGCGATCGGCGGCGCCAATCCCGCTTCCAGAGTCGCGGTGATCAATGGAGACGGTGAAGGGCGTGTCGCAGCCTTCCTCTCCCGCAGGGATCATTGGCCCAATTGCAAGGCGCTCAAGGTACTCCGGCGCAGAGGGCATACATACGAGACCGCGCGCGAACCGGAGCATGAAGTTGATCGCTTCTGGGGTAACAAACTCTGCGGCCATAGTTAGGTCGCCTTCGTTCTCACGATCTTCGTCATCGGCCACAAGAACCATCTCCCCCGCACGAATGCGGTCAATGGCTTCCTCGATGCTGGCGAATGTGCTCATGTTGCTCCTTGTTTATTTTCGTTGCCGTGATTATGCGGCATTGGGAAGGGTTACGACCATTCGGCACCCATGAGGCTCTCTGCGCTCTGGGTGAATCTCTCCGCCATGCAGATCGACGATCCACTGTGCGATAGCAAGACCGAGTCCTGCGCCCCCGGCCTGGGACGAGCGTGCCGCATCTGCTCGATAGAAGCGCTCGAATATTCGCTCCTCGTCGGCGACTGCGATTCCTGGCCCCTCATCAGAGATCTCGAAGACGACACTCCCCGCAGATCGCCGAGCAGTGACCTCAACCTTGCCTCCAGCAGGGGAGTGGCGCACGGCATTCTCCAGAAGGTTCGCAAGCACCTGATGCACCCGTTCAGGGTCTCCTGCTGCAGTGAGCGATAGGTCATCGAGTACGACGCTTACCTCTACATCCCCAACGTTGAGAGCCTGCTCTCGCACGGCATGATCGAGAAGAGGTGCAACTTGGAACTCTTGGCGGTCAAGTGGAATCGACCCAGACTCGAGCCGGGAGAGGTCGAGGAGTTGACTAACTAGGCGACCAAGACGCTCCGTCTGGCGAAGCATCGTAAGAAGCAACTCTGGCTCAGGTTCTTCAACGCCGTCAACGAGGTTCTCTAGGCGTGCTTGGAGTGCAGTAATAGGGGTGCGTAGTTCGTGGCTTACGTTCGCCACAAGATCTCGCCGCACGCGATCGGTCTCGTCTAACTCCGATGCCATTCGATTAAAGGCGCGCGCTAGACGGCCTACTTCATCAGTAGATGTAGCGCTAACACGACGTGAGTAATCTCCGCGCGCCATAGCGTCTGCAGCCTCTGACATTTCGCGCAGCGGTGACGTAACCCCACGCGCGAGAAATCTCACACATATGAGCGCAGCGGTTCCTGCAAGTACTGCGCTGATACTCGGCCAGATACCTAAATGATCTCCAGCCCAGAAAATGACAATCGTTACGCCTACTCCTGCGGATAGCAGAGTAGCGAACTTAAATTTAAGTGTAGGAAGGGGGCTAAGTGGTCGCTCCTGTACTTGCCGCAACGCCTCAGGAACTCCGGCCGGTAAACGCCTCTTCATGTCATATTCCCATGGCAGGCGTAGCCGACTCCGTGGACGGTGCGTATTGAGTCGGCACCGAGTTTGCTTCGAAGCGAACGAATATGAGAATCCACTGTGCGCTCCCCGGCAGCCACGTCATATCCCCAGACTGCGGCCAGCAGTTCTTCGCGTGTGAATACGCGCTCGGGATCTGACGCGAAGGTGAGTGCAAGATCAAACTCAGTCGGTGTTAGATGCACGTTCTCCTGCCCAAGGGATGCTCTGCGTGTAACGGCGTTCAGCGTCGCAGCGCCGATACTCAAGGCCTCGACTCCACCAGACCTCAACGCCTCAGCTTGCCTCTCAACCCGCCGAAGCATGGCGTGCACACGCGCCACAAGTTCTCGAGTGCTAAACGGTTTGGTCATGTAATCGTCGGCACCAGTGGCTAATCCACGAAGCAGGTCTTCCTCGGAGTCGCGTGCCGTGAGCATGATTACCGGTACCGCCCGATTACTTTGAATCTGGCGACAGACCTCAAGCCCATCTATACCTGGGAGCATCAAATCAAGAATCACGAGGTCAGGTTTTAGCCGCTCGCATGCTGCTACTCCTGCATGCCCATCTGAGGCGATCTCGACGGTTAGCCCCTCAGAGCGGAGGCGGGCGGCCACCGCAGCAGCGATCGGCGCCTCATCCTCAATAATGAGAATCGTGTGAAGAGAGAGGGTGAGTTCTGCGGTCTCGTTCACAGTTCTTAGGCTAGAGAGATTTGCTGCCTTAGGGCGCTCTCAGCATGTGGAGATTCTGTGTAGATATCTGTATTCGTAGATCTCGGATTGGCCCTCTGCTGAGGAGAAAGTGGGTTACGGGCCATAGAGTCTCTGCCATGACTGAGCCAGCAATTGACCCAAGACAGATAAGTGATGCGCAGTGGCGCGAGCGACTCACCCCTGAGCAGTATTCAGTTCTGCGTCAGCAAGGAACAGAGCGCGCATTTGCTGGCGAATATTGGGATAATCATGATGACGGCATGTACCGCTGCGCAGGCTGCGGGGCCGAGTTATTTGCCTCTGACACGAAGTTTGAGTCTGGTTCTGGCTGGCCATCATTTGATGCGCCAATTGTTAATGCTGCAGTGACTCAGCACGTGGATAACTCGCATGGAATGCGTCGAGTTGAGGTGCGATGCGCTAGTTGTGATGGTCATCTCGGGCATCTCTTTGATGATGGACCGAGAGAGACAACAGGCCAGAGGTTCTGTATCAACTCAGCATCGCTTCGGCTTGAGACAACCGACTCAGAGTAGAGACGCGTTGAGTCATGCGTCACGTAAGTATCAGAGCGCGTAGGCACGCACTTCATCGAGATTTAGCGCAAGAGTTACGCGCTGATCCCGTGACACCGACTCTCTAGAGATGCCCTCGACTCGGCCTGCCGCTGTCTCAAGCGAGAGTAAATAATGGCCGTGCCTAAATGAGCACTCCACAACAGTTCCGTCGACCCAGAGCAACGGCCTCCCCCTTTGATCCAGAGGAGTGCCAACTTCAGTAGATCCATTTAGGGACTCTGCTCTGAGGGATTCTGCCCTTAGGGATTCTGGTCTCCATGTCACCCAACACTCGTCATCGAATGAGCCAACGGTAGGCGCGTTCTCGTATGGGATTGCAAAGTCTCCTAAGGCTGTAGAGAGATTGAGCACCGAACTTGAGCTACTTCCCTCCGCTCTAACTTTCTCGGCGTGAAGACTGCTTGTATGCCCAAGGAATCTTGCAGTTACTAGGTCGCATGGGTGCTCCCAGACCTCGCTCGGAGTAGCGCATTGTGAGATCTCCCCAGCATTGAGGATCGCTACCTTGTCACCTAGAGCGAAGGCCTCGTCATGGTCGTGGGTCACGTGGATGACAGTGACTCCAGATTCGCGCAGGATCTCGCGAACATCGAGCATGAGGCGCTCACGAAGTTCGCGATCTAGCGCTCCGTATGGCTCGTCTAGGAGCAGAATGCGAGGAGCCGGTGCGAGCGCTCGTGCGAGGGCAACTCGTTGTCTCTCTCCTCCGGATAGTTCGTGAGTCTGTCGCTCCTCAAAACCGGCTAGACCGACTCGGTCAAGGAGGGCGCTTGCTTTCTTCGCTGCATCTCTCCGGTTGTAGTGAGGCGTCTCAAGCCCAAAGCGCACATTCTCAAGAACATTGCGTTGGGGAAATAATGCGTGATCTTGAAATACGAAACCAACTCCACGCCTATGTGTAGGGAGTCGGTGAAGTGGTTCATCGCCCCACAGGATCTCTCCCCGAGACGGCCCGAGCCCGGCGACTGCGCGAAGCAGAGTGGACTTTCCACTTCCGGATGCACCAAGGACCGCGAGGGTGGTTCCCTGCGTTATCTCAAGATCAACTCCGCTGATGGCAGGAACGTCACCGTAACTGAGAC
>CALQAT020000100.1:0-6800 GCA_943328625.2 Bordetella parapertussis
CCCACATCTCGTTGAGCACAACTTGGGCTCGCTTCGCACGCGCGTACTGCTCGGTACCGCGGTACTCCGCTTCAGACATCTGGAGCCCAGAGACGGTCAAGGCGGATGAGTACATTCCTCCCGACGACATCGTCAGCACCCGAGACTGTGGTGTGGTTGCGAGCTGATCAAGGAGCAGACTCGTCAACAGGAATGGCCCGACCACCTGACTCGCTACCGTGGCCTCGGTGCCGTCGGGTGCGGTGCGTCGATCCGGAGTGAGGGCCCCGGCATTGTGGATCAGTACATCGAGTCGATCATGCGCCGCGAGCACTCGGTTGGCCAACTCTTTAACTTGGTCGTAGTCTCCCATGTCGGCCGCAACTTGGGTGACATTCGGATTGCCAGACGATTCGATGATCGCTGCGACGGCCTGATCATTACGATCGGCATCGCGCCCGACGAGCACGAGCGTTGCACCGCACTCGGCGAGTTGCATTGCTGCAGCCTTTCCGAGTCCGGAGGTCGCACCAGTGAGGACGATCACCCGTCCCGCAAGGTCATACTCTCCAAGTGGTTGCCAATCGTCGAGCCGAGTCCGAATGGCGTAACCGATTCGCGTGAAACTCGTTACGACCGGAGCCTCCACGAGAGCGTCGACAATGTTGCGAATGTTCATCGAGGTTGCTCCGGGAGTCGCTCGCCTTCGAGCACTCGAATCAATCCAGCGGCTGCTCGATCTCCGATGCGCCCAAATGTCAGGCGAAGGATCGGATCGGCGAGACCGAGCGGCCCGTTGAGCTTCAGCTCGGCGTCGTAGGTCACGATCGACCCCGTGCCATCACCCTCAACTGTGATCGTGTCGAGCGAAGTGAGGAATCGTGTCTCGGCGCGCGCGACGATCGAGTTCGGGGGTTCGAACTGCGTTGTGCGATAACGAAGTGGCGCAGGGAGTCCCTTTACCGTTACGTCGTATACCGCACTCGGCCCCGGACCCTCACCCTCCGACTGGTTGACGCGGGTCACGCCCGGATCCCATTCGGCAAAGTTTGAGAGGTTTGCCATGTAGGCAAAGACCTCGGCGGGAGACTTCGGTGAACGCACACGAACCAGATATCGAGCCATATGACATTTCTACCCCATGCTCGCCTGAAGTATTCGGCGCGGGTGCCGACCCTCGGAAGCGCGGCGCAACTGACCCGGCCAAACCTCATACTCCTTACAAATATTCCTAAGAACCCGTGGGCGATGCGGGACTCGAACCCACGACCTCTGCCGTGTGAAGGCAGCGCTCTAACCAACTGAGCCAATCGCCCGAGAGGTGCAGACTACAACGCACCACACGGTCTCCAATGTTGACACTACGCTTCGCCCTTCGGCAGAGACCGAACGCGAGCGGCATCTTGGAGGCGCACATGTCAACATTTGAAGAAGTTCAGCACGGGTTTTCAATGCCCCTAGGTGAGGCAATGGAGACTCAACGTGCAGTTCGACGCCTCAAACAGGATCCGGTGGACGATGAGACCCTGCTGGCCATTCTCCGCCTAGCCACCAAAGCCCCAACCGGAGGGAACGCTCAGGGCTGGGAGTTCATAGCAGTACGAGACCCCGACGTAAAACACGCCATTGCTCGCTTAAACCGAATGTCATGGTCGCTTGCCCGCAGGATGTACGCAAAGAAGGTCAACGGGGACCAAAAGGCTGCCCGGATGCTCGAGGCAGTCCAATGGCAGGCAGACCATTTAGAGGACTCCCCTGTCATCATCGTTGCTTGCCTTCACGGGCGAGGATTCCTTACCCCCATGGCCAGAAGTTCGTTCTACGGCTCGATCTACCCAGCGGTTCAGAACCTGCTCCTGGCCGCTAGGTCAATTGGGCTAGGAGCGGCGCTGACAACGCTCCCCCTTTGGTCCCAGACCCTCGCTCGGCGAACTCTCAATCTGCCTCGTGGGATTACGCCAGTTGCGGTCATCCCCTTAGGTTGGCCTGTCCGAGGGGGGTATGGCCCGAATACTCGAAAGCCTCTCGAGGAGGTCCTACACCTTGACCACTATGGGAACCGAGTATTCTTAGAGGCGTAGTTCTCAGAAGGGCCCCTACTCAGATTCATTGATAGGAGCGAGAACACAAGCGAAGCGATATCCAAACAAGTCTGAGATCTATTCGGCACTACCCCCCTTCATGAGGGATAATCGAAAGCTTGCGGCCCACTGATTGGGCCCGACGAGGTCAGGTGAACAAATGGCCAGAAAAGGGCGAGCGCGCAGATTTAGAGAAGCGCGCGAGATGAAGCAAGGTTTTGATGACGGGCTCTTTCGCGACGATGGGCGGACTCTCGCCGATGTCGGGGATGAAGACGCCGGCATTGTCTATCTTGAAGACGAAGATGATCGCGGCGAGCCCGAGCCTTGGGACCCCGACGAGATCAACGCTCTTCGCGACTGATTCGTTTTAAGCGAGGCGAGGATCAGTTGAGTCTGGGTTGATCCCAAAATCCTCAATCGCTTTTGCAACGATTCCTGGATCTAGACCGAGACCATCGGCAAGGGCAGAGAGCACTGCTACAACTTGATGCTGCGCGTCTACCTCGAAGTGTCTGCGTAACTCCTCTCGCGTATCTGAGTGCCCAAAACCGTCAGTGCCCAACGAGATGAAATGCCTTGGAATCCAGCGCGCTATTTGGTCTGAGACGCTGTGCATCCAGTCCGAGACAGCCAAGACCGGCCCCTCGCCACTCGCTAGGCATTGAGCAACGAATGGAGTCCTTCGAGCCTCACTTGGATGGAGTCGGTTCCAACGCTCAATCTCGAGTGCATCATCTCGAAGCGCCTTCCATGAAGTTGCGCTCCAGACATCAGTCTCGACTCCATACTTATCACGCAGTATCTCGCTTGCTAGGAGTGCGTTTGGAACAGCGGATCCGCTCGCAACGATTGTTGCGCGATTTGCCGCACTCGAAGCAACTGGGGCGAGACAGTAGAGGCCTTTGATGATCCCTTCCTCTACTCCTTCGGGTTGAGCGGGCATGAGAATGTTCTCGTTATAAAGAGTTATGTAATAGAAGCAATCCTCCTGGGCCTCCCCATACATTCGACTTATTCCGTCGCGCACAATTGCAGCAGTCTCATAAGCAAATGCGGGGTCATATGCCCTGCAGTTTGGAAAAGCAGTTGCTAAGAGCTGGCTCTGCCCATCGCAGTGTTGCAGACCTTCACCCTCAAGTGTCGTGCGCCCAGCGGTTGCACCGAGCATGAACCCTCGCCCAAGTTGATCACTAAACGCCCATACGAGATCGGCAACACGCTGGAAACCAAACATCGAATAGAGACTGAAGAATGGAATCATTGGCGTGTCGTGAGTTGAGTATGAGGTTCCGGCAGCGGTGAACATGGTGATCGCTCCTGCTTCGTTTATCCCCTCCTCAAGTATCTGCCCATCGGTGGCCTCGCGATAAGAGAGGAGCAAGCTCGCATCAACAGGTTCATACTTCTGACCAAATGGTGCATGTATCTTGAATTCGCGAAAAAGCGCATCCATCCCAAACGTGCGAGCCTCATCTGGAATAACAGGGACTATCCGCTCTCCAATCTCGGGATCAGATAGCAGCCTTCTGAGCAGACGAGTAAACGCAGTAGTGGTACTCGCCGTTGATCCTTCTGGCGAGCCCTGCCTGAACTCTTCGAATACTTCACCATTGGGCATTGGAAGGGGTGGCGAAGTTAATCGTCGCTGAGGAATCCAACCCCCGAGCGCATTGCGTTTCTCGGCAATGTATTCATACTCATCACTCCCCTTCTCAAAACGAAAATATGGCGCTAAGCCGTCAACGAAATCGCTGTCCGATACTGGGATAGCGAGGCGATCGCGTAGTGCTAAGAGATCAACCTTGGAGAGTTTCTTAATCTGATGCGTTGCGTTGCGCCCTTCTACATTGTCTCCAAGCGCCCAACCTTTAACTGTTTTTGCAAGCACAACCGTGGGCTTGCCACTTAGTTCAATCGCTCGCGAATACGCATTGAAAATCTTGTCAAAATCATGCCCACCACGTGGCAGGCGCTCCAACGCTTCGTCGCTAAGATGCTCAACTAGCGCTAGTAATCGAGGATCAGAGCCAAAGAAATGCTGGCGAATATAGGAGCCGGCCTCTACCGAATAGCGCTGGAACTCACCATCAGGCACTTCGTTCATTCGGTTTAATAGCGCTCCATCAGAGTCGGCTGCGAGCAACGGATCCCAACCAGATCCCCAGATTGCCTTGACGACACTCCAACCAGCCCCTGAGTAGAGAGACTCGAACTCCTGTATGACTTTCGAGTTTCCCCTCACTGGTCCGTCGAGGCGCTGGAGGTTGCAGTTCACAACAAAAATCAGATTCTCTAAATTCTCACGCCCTGCAATTGCTACCGCCGCCAATGACTCAGGTTCGTCCATCTCGCCATCGCCTACGAAGCACCAGACTCGCGAATCAGATACGTCGATGATTCCGCGCTGAGATAGGTAACGATTAAAGCGCGCTTGAGCAACAGCATTCAGCGGACCTAACCCCATTGAGACGGTTGGAAACTGCCAGAAATCTGGCATGCGACGCGGATGCGGATAAGAAGGGAGCCCCGCTCCCGAGACCTGCCTCCTAAAACCGTCTAGTCGCTCGGCAGAGAGTCTGTGCTCTAAGAATGCCCTCGCATAGATCCCTGGAGAAGCATGACCCTGAAAAAATACCTGGTCACCACCCCCAATTGCATCTGGCCCGCGGAAGAAATGGTTGAAACCAACCTCGTAGAGCGATGCCGCTGAGGCGTACGTGCTGAGGTGGCCGCCGAGGCCATCGAACCTGTGGTTAGCGCGATCAACCATCGCTACTGCGTTCCATCGCACTGCGGCGCGAATACTGCGCTCGGTAACAAGGTCCCCCGGATACGCCGTCTGAGACTCAATGGGGATCGTATTGACGTAGGGAGTAGTTAAAGAACCGCCGATTCCGACCCCTAAATTGCGTGCACGCTCAAGTAGGCGTAGCAGCACATATCGTGCACGTTCTATGCCCTGCGTACTGATCACACTGTCTAGGGACTCGAGCCACTCAAGCGTCTCTACCGGATCGTTATCTGGCAGTTGATGGATAAACCCTTCGTGCGCCATAGATGCCCCTAGGCCCAAGGTCGGCCGTGACCTTGGAGTAAATAGAGAAGGGGTCTAAGCCTCTTTGGCTAAGACCCCAACTCCTATCGAAATACTAAAAATAGTCCGTTGGGACCATTGCAGGTGGGCGATAGAGGACTCGAACCTCCGACCCCTTCCGTGTCGAGGAAGTGCTCTAACCACTGAGCTAATCGCCCGCAAGGTTCACACGATAGCGCAGGCAGCCTCAACTCTTGGGCCTGTGACCGCTCAGAGAGTTAGAAGGAAGCGGGTACTTAGCCCCATAAATCACTAAACCTTGGAGGCGAGGAGGCCGATGGATACAAGGTCAGACAGCAATAGCAAGCTAGGCACAGAGCACTGAATAAGTACGAACACTCCTATTAGGCAAAATATCGCTCACCGGAAAGTCCAAAGATGCCGTACTCCCAGCACGCCGACAATATGAATGACGGCTCATATCGGGGCCCTGACAGGCGCAACTTGATGGCGGATTTCCCTGATTTTGATATCCGGCTCTCCATACTCGTAATCGCACTAATAGGCGCGGTCTCTGCAGCGATCAACGTTTACTTTCCAGGTTTTCTCTACGAAACCCTGCAGCGCGAAACCCTCTACGTCGTCTCAATCATTGCCTTAGCCATTGCCGGCATGCTCTCATTAATTCGTTGGCGTTTAGACGGCATGGCACGCTCGTTTTGGTATGGGCTGGCCTCGATCGTCGGCTTAGTGCCGTTGCTAGGAATCGGAGCTAACGAGCGGACCACCCTCGCGCTCCTCTTAGGCACCGTTGCTGCTACGGCGGTCCTCTCCACCTGGGCGTTGCGAAGCGCTGTAGTTGATCTTGCCCCGAAATATCGATTGAAGGTGTTGGCTGCTACTGCTGCTGGCGTTGCTGGGCTAATAGTCGGAGCGTCTGAAAAAGGACCGCATCATGAATACACATTCACAGTTCTAGGACTATTTGTTCTGTTCCTAGCCGCTGCTACCTACCGCCGATTCAAAGCAGAGCACTCCCTCAACGGGATGTGGTTTGTACCCACGCTGTTTGCAATTGGAATCGCTCCGTTAGTTGCACTGAGCGAAGGCTACGACATTCTTGGATCCGAGTACGGCGGTGCGATGCGATTCGCTGCTGCTGGCGTAGCAATTGCCGGATCATCTCTAGAGCTCCACTTCGCTGCGTCACGAGAAAAGTTCGAAGCGATCACACATGCCGCCGAATTACGAGACCAAGTTGAGACACTAAAGACCAGTGAAGCGGCAAGCATGGCTCAAATTCATGAAGTGCGCTCCCGTGTGCTCTCAATCGAGGGCGGCGTTGCTGTCGCTTCAGTTGGAGATGAAAGCGAACTCACTAGAGCGATTAGGGACGAGATAGAGCGCCTAAGAAACCTTGTAGCTGCACCTACACCTCCTTCTTACGGGCCCTTTCAAATTCTCGAATCTCTCCGTTCCACCCTGCTGGTTGCTGCATCGTCACTCCCAGTCGTATTCGATATAGACGAAGACCTAGTTGCAGTCGGTTCACCAGAGGACCTTGCCCAGGTTGTGCACGGCTTAGTCAGCAACGCCAGCAAATATGCTCCCGGCTCCCCTATTGACGTAAGCGCAGCTCGAGATGCAGACCACATCCTCGTGTTCGTCGAGGACCGAGGCCCTGGGGTTGCTCGAGGTAAAAG
>CALQAT020000101.1:0-6749 GCA_943328625.2 Bordetella parapertussis
AGACCTGCTCTACTCAAGACCCTGCTCTCTTAGGAACTCCTCGAGCTCTGCGGCGATGTCGTCACCTGTCGGGATGCCGTCAGGGTTATCGGAGAGAGGATCCATAAACAGATCGTCGTCGTCCTCCGACTGCTCCGCTAAGCGCGCTACGTACTCACGTAGGTCGTCATCATCTGCAACAAACGTATCGATGCGCGCTCTCCATGCTGCAGACTGCACACGCAACTCTCCGAGGCTGATCGGTATGTCTGTGATATTTGATAGCGCCTCAAGCAAAGCAACCTGCGCTGGGGGGTTGGGTGGGGTTGCAACATAATGAGGAACCGGAGCCCAGAGGGATGCTGATGGAATCCCCGATGACCTCAGGACGTCGTGGAGAACTCCAACAATTCCAGTAGGGCCTTCATAGCGCGAGCGTGTCATCCCAAGGCGGTCCATCAGTGCGGGCTCTGTTGTAGATCCAGTGATCTTGACGACTTGATTATGTGCTGCATCGGCTAGCAACGATCCAAAGGTCACCGCTAACTCGCACCCCAACTCGCCGGCTGCTTCAAGAATCGCGTCGCAGAACTCGCGCCATCTCATGTGAGGCTCTGGGCCGAGGACGAGAACCAAGTCGCGAGATGATCCAGGGACTCGCACCGCGAGTAGGCGCGTACCGGGCCAGCGCACTTCGCGGGTTACACCATCTGTAATAACAACTGTCGGTCGCAGCGCCTGAAAATCAACGTGACGCTCTGGGTCAATATAAGCAAACTGCTCAGCGTCGTACTGAGTTGCGAGTCGCTCTACTGCGTCTGTTGCCGCATCTCCAGCATCGTTCCAACCAGTAAAGGCTGCTACTAGAACTGGATGACGCAGAACGGGGTGATCTTCCCAGACGAGGCTGCTCATAGTTGAGAGCCTAGGGGAGGATCGCCTCTGATTTCAGATGATGACTAGGTTCTGTAGTGAGGCCTAACCACAGCCCTATCCCCTAAGTGCAGCGATCGTGGAATGCGATGCGCGCTCTAGCGCTCCATCCACAAGCCCTGCAACCAGCGCGCCCATTGCCTCAAAACCATCTCCGAGGGTCTTGCCCATCTGAAAACGAGCATTGATACCCTCAACAATGATCGCCAATTTGAAGGCTGCGAATACCTCGTACCAATCGAGGTCATCGACGCTGCGCCCGCTCTTGAGTGCATAGGCCTCGACAATCCCATCATGGTCAAGGAATCCGTCTTGAGAACCAATGGCCGATCCCGTAGCGATCACCTGGGCATCCGCCTGTCCCCAGTAGAGGAGAAAAAGTCCGAGGTCAGTTAGCGGGTCGCCGAGGGTAGACATCTCCCAGTCAAGAACCGCTGCGATGCTCGATGGATCGGAGGGGTCCATCATGGTGTTGTCTAAACGGTAATCGCCGTGAACAATGGTGGGGCTACCGGAAACGGGTAGAGAGTTACGAAGACGCCGAGCAACTTCATCGACGGCGGGTATCTCTCTAGTCTTGGAGCGCTCCCACTGCTCTCCCCATCTGCGCACCTGGCGCTCGCAGTATCCGTCGGGCCGACCAAAATCACTAAGTCCAATAGCGTTGTAATCAACCGAGTGAATATCCGCCAGAACATTTACAAGTGCGTGTGACACATTCTTTGCATCACTGGGCGAGAGCGAGGCTATAGATGATGCGTCTCTATAGATGACTCCATCGACTCTCTCCATCACATAAAAAACTGCATCGTTTATCTCTAGGTCATCGCAGAACCCAAGAATCTTCGGCACTGGGACTGCGGTATTTTGGAGAGCATGTTGAACGCGATACTCGCGAGCCATGTCGTGAGCGGTCGGCAGCACGTGGCCAAGAGGAGGGCGACGCAGTACCCACTCGCTCTCGCCATCAGTTAGTAGGTAGGTAAGATTTGAGCGGCCACCTGCGATGAGGGTTGCAGTAAGCGGAGAGCCTCCAAACCCCTGGATATTCGCTGCGAACCATGGCTCAACTCTGAGAAGATCTATGCCGGGGTCGTTGCTCTCTGGGGTTTCATTGTTATTCAAGGCGTTTACTCCTAAGTTTTATATCTTGTAAAAATCTTGGAGTTCAGACGCTAGATGTTTTCTTAGTACTTGCGGAGAAAAATGGCGCGAGAAGAACCGAGAATTCGATAATCGAAGTCGCCGTCGCCCCTAATTTGAGAGCGGAGATCTTTAGATGTGTATCAGGCGACGCGAGGAGTGCGAGGTGCCACCGGGGTTCCATCGCCCTTTGGGTAACGAGCAACACGCCCAACAGGCATATCCACACGGTAGCCGGCCGCTGCACGCTCTTCCTCGGACTCGCCGCCCCAGAACCCATACTCACGGTTCTCTCGTGCCCAGTCACGGCAGGGTGCCATCGCTGCGCACTCGGTGCAGACGCCACGTGCCTTGGACTCGCGTACAACGCGTGCCTCCGGGCGCTCACCTGCTGGCGCAAAGAAGAGCTCTGTTCGCCCTTGACATGCTGCATCAGTGGTCCAGGCGAGTGGCCCTGTGAAGACAATGCTTGACATGATTTCTGCTGCCATTTTGCGCTCCTTGGTTCTTCTATCAAAACCGATTGGGATTCGAAGTGCTTATATTTAAAGTGCCATCCGGTGCTTTGGCTACCGGTGGGATAACTGTTGCCGTAGGACTTGAGACACCTTTTAGGGCTTCTTAATGCTCCCCCGCAAGGTGATTGCTACTAATTAGAGTCCAAAGCCCTGAATCTGTCCAACAGTTAGTTGCGATACTTCCCATCTCAATCTATGATGGAGGCTAAGAAGTGCCGCTTCATAGCCGGTTTGAGGGATATTCCCACTATCAGCGCGCAGAATTTATTTTTTTATTTTCCCAAATTTGGCTAGTTGGAGGCAACTGAAATGGATTTGAAATGGAGTTAAAGCATCTTGAGGCACTTATTGCTGTATCCCAGGAGGGTTCTTTTACCGCCGCTGCTGACCGATTAAGCACAGTCCAATCCAATATCTCCGAGCAGATCCGCCAACTTGAGGCTGAACTCGGTACCGAGCTAATAGTGCGGAGCCGTCAAGGGGCCAGCCTTACCGAGGCCGGGCGCGCAGTGCTAGCGCGAGCGAGTCGTATCAAGCATGAGGCAAGCGAAATTGCCTCTGATGTGGCTGGCGTATTCGGGCTGAAGATCGGCAACGCGTCCTTCGGCGTTGTCGGTACCGCGAGCAAGTGGCTTGTCCCCGACCTTGTTAGTGCGATGCAGCGGGCGGCGCCTGACGTGATGCTTCGTATAAATGAAGGTGCCTCGGAGAGATTGGTGGCAGAGGTTCTAGATCTTCAACTCGCACAAGCAGTTGTAACGGCACCGGTAGCAAATAAGAAACTCATCGAAGAGCATTTACTGGACGAGCGTTTGGTAGGGCTTGTGCCTAATGGATCGAGACTCCTCGGGCGTGGAGCAATCAAACTCGAAGAGATCGCTAAAGAAAGATTGGTAATGCCTCCTTCAAACAACCCGCTTAGGTTGGAGGTGGAGCTTGCAGCAGAGGCAATCAACGTTGAACTTAACGTGCCGATCGAGGTTGAGGGTGTACGCCTGATCGGAGACCTTGTTGCTGCGAATGCTGGTATCTCGATTCTGCCAGAGACATCATTCGATTTTGAGACTCCAGGGTTGCGCACTCTGCCGATCGAGGGGCTTCCGCTGCGTCGCCTTGTTCTCGTGACGCTTAGAGATACTCAACTATCGGCTGCCGATCTAGCGGTGCGTGAGCATATTTTGGAGATAGTTAGTCTGCGTGCGAACGCGGGGAAAAAGCAGCGATGATACGAGGAGCAAAGAGTATGAGCTACTTAGTCTGAGAAAAATGTATGGCTGCCCCGCCGATTCGTGTAGCGGGCATCGCCACGAGTGACTCGACCTCGAGTCGCTCAAACCCAGGAGTAGATCCAGGGTCCTCAACTACAAGTATCCGACCGCCAGGCCAAGAGAGCTCGATACTCTCATCGGTCTCGTACTCCGGGATACCACCAAGAAGGCCGCACCAGAGACCGAGGGAAGAAGTAATCGAGTCGGTTCGCATAACAATTCTCTTCAGAGAGGCCCTGTCGGTCGCTGGCTCAGGGGCATCCTCCCACCAGATGGGGCGCCCTAAAGGGGTGCCGCGTTCTGCGTGGTCAGCCCATCGCTTGGTCCACGTTCCTGGACTTGGATTCACTTGAGCAAGTTGAATGACTGTTCCCTGGGCTTCTCTCGGAGACAAGAAAGCCTCGAACCACTCCGGGTCATCAAAGGAGATGCCGGTCGGGTGGTAGCCCGCCAGTGTCGCTTGATCAATTGCATCCCGCAGAGAATCGACCTTGAACGTTATGTGGTGCTGACCCTCGCCATGTCTCGCAATGAATTTAGTTAGGAAGCTGTCACCTGAATCTGGGCGAGGAGTAATCACCTCAACCGTCATACCCTTTTCGCCATCGCCAACGCGCGACTGTACCCAGCGAAAATCCGGAGCATCCCCTCCCTCTGTAATGGTTGCCCCGAGTTCGCCTACTAGTTGCGCCAGCGCAGATGTTGGGTTGAGGGTTGCGAGCGCAATGTGATCGAGATCCATAGCCCTACGTTATTGCGCTCACATACCTGCTAGCGGATTCATCAAACTTCGGTGCTTCATCTAAGCAGTAGAAGAGACCGTAACTGGTGACCGCCTACCCGCTTTAGTTATTGAGCGTGCGACTAAGTATCCAATTCCAAGCACTATAAAACCTGCTACGGCATCGAGAACATAGTGATTGCCGGTAATGACGATGACGATCACAGTACAGACTGGGTAGAGAGCGGCAATCACCTTTGCCCAAGTTGATTTGAGGCGCGGTACTAGCGCGCACGCACACCAGAGAGCCCAAGCACAGTGAACACTCGGCATCGCTGCAAATTGATTTGAGACGTTCTGGAGGGTGCCAGAATCAAATGACCAGATGGTGGGGTAGCGGTCAAGAGTGTCTATGAATCCAAAATTGGGTGGCAATAGTCGTGGCGGCATAAGCGGCCAAAATATAAAACCAATTAGTGCTAGCGCTGTGGCGATCGCAATAGTATTTCTCCAAAGCGGGTAGTCATTCTGCCATTTGCGGTAGAGAAAAATACCGACACCAATCGTGACAACGAAGTGGAGTGAGCCGTAGAAGTAGTTAGAGCCAACAATAAGTGCGCGAGTTTGAAGTGCCCACTTTTGTATCGCCTCTTCGTGGTAAATGCCGAGTGTCTGTTGAAGGTGAATTATTGCTCGAGCATGTGAAAGGGCAAGCGCTTCAAGTTGTCGTGCGTCGCGCGAATTGAAGTTACGAATCATTGAGTAGATGAAATAAAACGCAAGAATAAATCCTGCTTCATTCCACCAATGCAGAGCGGATCCATCCCTTAATCGGCCTCTGCGATTGCCGAGATTCTCGTCAGTTTCTTTGGCGCCGGCGGTATTAACACCGTCACCAGAACCCGTCCCTTGTGTCATGCCGAACCGATATCGGTTTTCAGTCGCCGAGCACCTACTGCGAATGACGGAGCTCCTGGGAGGCTGACTACAAGCATCACGAGATAATACAGAAGTCCGATGCCAAGCGCCTTTCCGGTACTAACTCCTAAAGGCGTTAGCAGAAGCACAAGCATCCCCTCCCGAACGCCTAGGCCACTAAGCGATAGCGGGAGAACCTGAGCCATTGCTACAGCTGGGAAATACGCAAGAACTGCTCCATTTGGGACATGGGCTTCTAGTGCGCGCCCGATAATCCACATCACTGCGACCATTGAACACTGATAGAGCATCGCGGTGGCGATGGCTCCTAATGCGCGTTTTGGCTGCCGACGCATGCGCTCAACCCCGATGTGAACTGCTCCGATGAATCGAGTCCAACCCTCGTCCTCGCGAAATCTCCCGGCGAGTTTTGGGTGTGCAGCGAGGGCGAGAATAAAAACAAGCGCAAGGAGAGTCAGCCCTGCTGCTAATAGCGCAATCCATGATCGCTTCTCACCTAGGAGCGAAGGATTAATTGCGAATCCAAAGAGGCAGATCATCGGTAGCGCAATAAATCCAGTTAGCCGTTCTAGAACAACAGATCCGAATGCGGTTGGCCCATCTCCGATATTGGTTGTGAGTCGCGAGACTCGAAGTACGTCTCCCCCAATTGTTGAGGGCAGAATATTCCCAACAAACTGCCCCGCGAAGTAGTGACGCACAAGAATTCGAAGCGGCACATGCTCGTCGAAGATCACAAGTACTCGTTGCCAACGCCAGGCCGAGAGAACAACACCCCCGACTGCCATGAGAATTGCAGCACCGAGCCAAAAAACTGTCGAGGCATGCCGCTGGCGATTCAGAATGACTATCGCGCCGAGGTCCATGCGCGATATGAGTAACCCCAGTAATGCCACGCTCACAAGGATCCTGAGCCAAACCACTACCGTGCGGCGCCTAGGAGAGTGCGACGTCCTAGGAATCGCGTCAACTTCTAACTCGTGGGTCATCGCGAGTAATCCTAGGGCGGTTGGGGCTGAGGTGACTCCCTAGCGTTCTTATCGAAGATCAGCCTTGGGCTCTCGCCCGACCGGCGCTCAAGGTAGCAGCCAGCCGAATACGCCTCTAGGGTGGGGAGTGTTTACGCTCCACCCGTAATAGTCAATAAGAGGGCGATCATCGCCTGAGAGAAAGCGCATGTCCATGTTGGTAACAGTTGATGATGGGGTAGCAATTGAGGTTGTGGTGACCGGTTCCGGACCGGCACTC
>CALQAT020000102.1:0-6742 GCA_943328625.2 Bordetella parapertussis
AATCACTGTATTTGCAAGTAGGCGTTCGCACATCTCCACAACCTGCGATCTCGCGGTTGCTTCATCTGGCGCAGTTACCTCAAGGCGAATTGATTTACCGACGCGCACCCGAGTCACATTCGTGTAGCCGAGCGACGGGAGTGCACGCTCTACGGTCACTCCTTGAGGATCAAGGATTCCTGGCAGATGCGTTATCTCTATTCGTGCTTCATATCGAGCCATGCTCTGAACCTTACCCGCCATACCAGTCAGAGAACCGAAGGCCCGTGAGTCGCTCGTAGGCCTCGATGTAGCGCCCGCGCGTGCCCTCAATTACCTCGGATGGAACAGGCGGTGCCGGGGGTTCTTGGTTCCACCCAATTGCAAGGTAGTAATCGCGCACGTATTGCTTGTCGAACGATGGAGGGCTGCCGCCCGGAGCGTATGACTCTCCGGGCCAGTAGCGAGAGGAGTCGGGGGTTAGAACCTCATCGATTAGTAGCAGGCTGCCATCAGGCCTCAGCCCAAACTCAAGCTTTGTATCAGCGAGAATGATCCCCCGCTCCTTCGCCATAGCCGCTCCACGTGCGTAGACGGCAAGGGTTGCGCTACGTATCTCCTCAAAGCGATCTGCCCCTACTAAATCGATCGCCTCTGCATCTGTCATCGGCATGTCATGACCAAAATCGGGCTTTGTTGTGGGGGTGAATAGCGGCTCTGGTAACTCTGATGCCTCAAGCAAGCCACTCGGCATTGATCGCCCCTGCACCGTGGTGCTCTCCGAGTATTCCTTCCATGCGCCGCCGAACAAGTAGCCACGCGCGATGCACTCCATCCGGACTGGGGTCGTGCGCTCCACCAAAGTTGCACGCCCTGCGAACTCCGGGCCCACTCCATCGGGGAACCCACTCGGGTCGACTGCTATCACATGGTTATCGATGAGGTCCGCTGTGGCCTCAAACCAAAAACTGCTGAGGGCCGTAAGTACGCGGCCCTTGTCTGGCACCGGTGACGGAAGAATCACATCAAAAATTGATAGCCGATCGGTTGCGACCATAAGCAAACGATCACTACCGGCATCGTAGAGGTCGCGAACCTTGCCTGAGTACAGATGAGGTAGTTCGATGCTCATGAAGAAGTGGGGACTGAAGAGAACGGGGCTGCAAGCGTGGCATCGAGTGACTCGAAGGTCCGCGAGACATTACTTAGGGCCTTCTTCAGGTCGAAGCATGCCGCAAGCGTCGCTTGGTCGAGCTTGGCTGCAACCTCAGGGTCTGCGCTCAACAGGTCAATAAAGGGCCGACGCTCATCCCATGTCGCCATGGCGTTGCGCTGCACTAATCGGTACGCATCATCACGTGAGAGGCCGGACTCCACAAGTGCAAGTAACACTGGCTGACTAAACACGAGACCATAAGACGCGTTGAGATTCTCAATCATGCGCTCTGGATAGACAACAAGCCCATCTACGAGTCGCTCCATTTGGAACAGCATGTAATGAGCAAGGATGCATGAGTCAGGGAGAATCACTCGCTCAACAGAGGAGTGTGAGATGTCGCGCTCGTGCCAGAGAGCAACATTCTCTAGGCCAGCCTGAAGATTTGCGCGCAAGATTCGGGCCAACCCACAGAGTTGCTCACTCTTTACAGGGTTTCGCTTATGGGGCATTGCAGAAGAGCCCTTCTGCTTGCCAGCGCGGAATGGCTCCTCCGCCTCACGCAACTCAGTGCGCTGAAGGTGGCGAATCTCTAATGCAAAGGACTCGATGCTCGCCCCAACTGATGCGCACGCGTAGAGCAGCTCCGCATGGCGATCGCGTGCGAGTACTTGAGTCGCTGGCACAGGCGTCAAGCCCAAGATGGCGCAGACTGACTTCTCAATTGAAGGATCAATATTTGAGTACGTACCTACCGCACCAGAGAGCTTGCCGACTGCAATTGCGTTACGCGCACGCGCAAGCCTCTCGCGGTCGCGGCGAACCTGCAGAGCCCAGAGCGCAATTTTTGCTCCGAAGGTGGTCGGCTCGGCGTGAATCCCATGGGTGCGCCCCACCATCGCGGTATCGCGAAACTCATGTGCACGCCGTGCGATTGTGGTCTCCAACTTCTCTGCTGCTGCAAGCAATAGATCTGCTGCACGGGTCAACTGAAGTGACAACGCAGTATCTACGACATCTGATGATGTGAGGCCAAAGTGCACCCACGCTCCCTCAGGCTGACCGACTCTCTCCTGGACAATGTCGACAAAAGCAGCAACATCGTGCTCAGTAATCGCCTCACGCTCCTCGATAGCAGCGACATCGAAGCCAGCGCGTTCGCGTACAGCGCGTGCGGCGTCAGCGGGCACCACTCCTAGAGCGGCCCAACCTTCAGTGGCGAGTATCTCAACCTCTAGCCACGCTCCAAACTTCGCGTCGTCAGTGAAGAGTGCAGCCATCTCAGGGCGGGAGTAACGGGGAATCATTTTAAACCTCTTCAACTACCGCGTTAGCGGCGATATCGGGACGGAAAGTAATGCCTGGCCAATTTAGGCAACCAACTGCTTGATAGGCGCGCGACCTTGCAACTTTGATCGACGCCCCGCACCCTGTCACGGCAAGTACTCGGCCGCCAGCGGTAAATACTGCCTCAGCGTTGTCGCTACTTCGCGTGCCTGCATGGAACACCGTAACGCCCTCAACTGCATCTGCCTCGGCTAAGCCTTCGATTCGATCACCCGTGCGCGGTGAGGCTGGGTAGCCCTCTGCAGCTACAACCACTGTGACGGCGGCATCAGTAGTGAATTCGACCTTCGTAGTCATGCGCGATGTTGCGGCTTCGTAGAGGTGGACCCCAAGGTCGCTCGCTATGCGCGGCACGACTACCTCACACTCTGGGTCGCCGAATCGCACGTTGTACTCAAGCATTTTGGGTCCTTGCGGAGTGAGCATGATTCCGGCATAGAGCACTCCTCGGTACTCAATATCGCGTCGCCTCAACTCGGCCAAGGTGAGAGCTACTGACCCGGTCATCACACTCTCAATAATCTCGTCGCTCACAAATGGAACCGGCGAGTACGCGCCCATGCCGCCAGTATTAGGCCCAGTATCCCCGGTGCCAATACGTTTGAAGTCCTGCGCAGGAGCGAGTGCAACTCCCTCAAGCGACCCGTCACAGAGAACTAGGAGCGAGAGTTCGGGGCCGGTGAGGCCCTCCTCAATAACCAGAGTGCGCCCTGCATCGCCGAACGCATCGCCGGATAAATAAGCACGAACAGCATCACGCGCTTCATCTATCGACTCAGTTACTACGACACCTTTTCCAGCGGCGAGGCCATCAGTCTTCACGACATAGAAGCCCTTCATGGTTTCGAGATAACTAAGCGCTTGATCCTCGTCGCCCGCACCAAAAGTTGCGTGCATCGCAGTTGGGACGCCCGCAGAGGCAAGTACCTCTTTCATCCACGCCTTTGAGCCTTCTAAGCGTGCTCCATCAGCATTCGGCCCGAACGTTGCGATGCCCTCCGAGCGCAGCACATCGGCGACCCCGGCTACAAGCGGCGCCTCTGGTCCAATGACGACTAAGTCAATCGCTTTGTCGCGCGCTACTTGAAGAACCGCTTCTGGGTTCACGGCATCGAGTGCAATGTTCGTAGCCACAGTTGCAGTGCCGGGGTTTCCCGGGCCTACAAAGACTTCATCCACAGAGTCTGCGCGCTCGAGCCCCCAAGCGAGTGCGTGCTCACGCCCACCGCCACCTAGGACAAGAACCCTCATACTCACTCTCCTCGTGGTAGGACCACTAGCTGATCGCGCGACGGCCCAACCGAGACAAACGAGACGTGGACTTTTGTGAAGTCCTCAATGAACTGCACATAATCCTTTGCCTCTGTAGGCAGGTCGCTGATCTTCTCAGCGCGCTCGATATCGGTTCCCCAACCTGGCAGGGTTTCGTAGATCGGCTTAATTTTGTGCATTACTGACTGGTGGTAAGGAACATGCTCATAGCGGGTTCCGTCATCCCCTAGATAGCCAACACATACCTTGAGCTCCTTGAGCGGAGAGAGAACATCAAGTTTTGTGATTGCTAGTTCGGTACAAGTATTGAGTCGCGTCGCATGCTTAAGCATCACAAGGTCAAGCCAACCTGGTCGACGACGCCTCCCAGTATTGGTACCAAATTCGCGTCCTCGCTCTACAAGGTCATCACCAATTGGATCTCCCTCAAGGAGTTCACTCGGGAATGGTCCGCTACCAACTCGCGTCGTGTACGCCTTCACAACACCAACAACGCGTTGAATTGCTAGAGGCCCAACACCAGCGCCAGTACAGACTCCACCGGCGATGGGGTTGCTTGACGTGACGAATGGATATGTACCGTGGTCGAGGTCTAGGTACGTTGCCTGCGCTCCCTCGAAGAGTACCCACTCGCCAGCGTCTAACGACTCGTGTACTAGATGCACCGTGTCGTCAATATGTGGCTCAAGCCGCGGCACCATATCCAGATAAGTCTTTGCGATCTCGTTGGCGTCCATCGGTAGACGGTTGTAGACCTTGGAGAGGAGACCGTTCTTCTCGCGCAGTACAAGATCGAGTTTCTCGCGGAAGATCTTTGGATCTAATAGGTCTTGAACCCTGAGGCCCACGCGCAAGGCTTTATCGGCATAGGTGGGCCCGATTCCACGCTTCGTTGTGCCGAGTTTGTTCTTTCCGAGATAACGCTCCGTCACTCGATCTATCTCTTGGTGATAAGGCATGATCAAGTGGGCATTACCCGAGAGTCGAAGCCTTGCGGTCTCGACCCCCTTGGCCGAGAGCATGTCAAGCTCTGCGATCAGCACGGCCGGATCAACTACCACGCCGTTTCCGATTACCGGAACGACATGTGGATAGAGCACGCCACTAGGGACCAACTGGAGTTTGAAGACCTCGCCATTCACGATGATCGTGTGGCCAGCATTGTGCCCACCTTGATATCGAACGCAGAGGGAAGCATCCTTGGCGAGGTAATCGGTAAACCGACCCTTGCCTTCATCTCCCCATTGGGTACCAACAATTACAGCACCGGGCACGTGACGCTCCTAAATAGGCGGCTTCTAAGGCCGAGAATGTCGCTCACGTTGGGTACACGCTAGCCGATGGGAATGCCCAAGCCCAACTTCCCTCACCAAATTACCCTTGGCGTACTTGCTCGCCGCTAGAGAAGACCAGGCCATCCGGCGACGAATCAATGCGCACAATCTCGCCGTCGCCGTAGGTCCCCTGAAGCAGGCCGAGCGCAATCGGGTCAGCAACTTCGCGCTGCAGCACTCGCTTCAGCGGGCGCGCCCCGAAATCGGGGTCGTACCCAGCATGGGCAAGCCAAGTGCGAGCAGCATCCGTAATTTCAAGGCCAAGACCGCGAGCCACTAGCCGATCTCGGAGTAACTCAATCTGCACACCAACAATCTCGGCAATGTGCTCCTCGCCGAGTCTGTGGAAAACCACGACCTCATCGATGCGATTTACAAACTCTGGCTTGAAGTGCATATGCACAGCCTGCATTACCCCCTCCGGAGGAAGCCCGGCCCCGAGGTTGCTAGTCATGATCAAGACGGTGTTCGAGAAATCTACAGTTCTCCCCTGTCCATCAGTTAGGCGGCCGTCATCCATCAGAGCGAGAAGCACATTGAATACATCGGGGTGCGCCTTCTCAACCTCGTCGAGCAGCACAACAGAGTAAGGACGCCTCCGCACTGCCTCGGTTAGTTGTCCTCCTTGCTCATACCCAACGTACCCAGGGGGAGCACCGAGAAGGCGCGAGACCGAGTGCTTCTCCATGTATTCACTCATATCTATGCGAACCATCGCGCGCTCGTCATCGAAGAGAAACTCTGCGAGGGCACGAGCCAACTCTGTCTTACCAACTCCGGTAGGGCCAAGGAATAGGAATGATCCAATCGGGCGGTTCGGATCTGAGAGACCTGCGCGACTTCTACGGATCGCATTCGCTACCGCTATGACGCCCTCGTCTTGACCAATCACACGCCTGTGCAGTTCATCCTCCATGCGTACCAATTTGGAGATCTCCCCCTCCATCAAGCGAGAGACGGGGATACCGGTCCACTTAGCGACGATCTCTGCGATGTCCTCTTCGTCGACCTCTTCTTTAAGCATCTGGACATCTTGCTGGAGCTCTACGAGCCGCTTGGATCGCTGATCGACATCGCTCTCAAGAGCGAGCATTGTTCCGTATCGCAGGGAGGCAGCCAACTCAAGATCTCCCGTGCGCTCAGCCACCTCTGCGTCATTACGCGCAGTCTCTAACTGCTCCTTAAGGGCGCGAATCTCAGTAATCGCATCCTTCTCTGCCTGCCAGTGGGCAACCATGCCGCTGCGCTCTTCGCCAAGCTCCCCTAACTCAGACTCAAGTAGGCGAAGTCGCTCGCTAGAAGCTGAATCAGTCTCTTTTGCAAGAGCCGCTTTCTCAATCTCTAGTTGTCTGATGCGACGCTCTACAACATCAATCTCGAGTGGCATCGAGTCGATCTCAATTCGCAATTTCGAGGCAGCCTCATCAATTAGGTCGATCGCTTTGTCAGGAAGTTGGCGCGACGGAATGTAACGGTCCGACAACACCGCTGCTGCGAGCAACGCTGCGTCTTGAATCCGAACTCCGTGATGAACCTCATAACGCTCTTTGAGTCCGCGGAGAATCGCAACGGTGTCCTGCACGGATGGCTCGCCGACATAAACCTGCTGGAATCGACGCTCTAGCGCTGCATCCTTCTCAATATATTTGCGGTA
>CALQAT020000103.1:0-6728 GCA_943328625.2 Bordetella parapertussis
GCCGCCGGAGTACAGGGAAGACTCGGGGCGGCTAACTAGAGTGCACCCATGGCAGAAAAAACCTCCAAGGGCACACTTGCATTGGTCGGCGGAGGGGAGTGGTCTCCACTCGCCTCTGGCCTCGACAAATATCTCTTAGACCTCGCGGGGGGAGGGAGAGTCACGATCCTCCCGACGGCCTCCGCTTTTCTTAACCCTGACCAAGTTGTAGCTGCGGCTAAGGCTTGCTTTGAGGCACTTGGGGCAGAGGTCGAGGTACTTGAAGTGATGAATCGCCGTGACGCTGAGAATAAGGATCTCGCGTCGCAGATTAAAGAGGCGAAGTTTATTTATCTAGCAGATGGTTCTCCTCTGCACCTTCGCTCCGTGCTCAAAGACTCCGCGGCATTCAAAGCCTTGCAGAGTGCATATAACAATGGAGCCCTCATCGCAGCATCTGGTGCCGCGGCAACACTTCTCGGCGATCCAATGGTCGACCCCCGCGGTGGTGCGTTCTCTATCGGCCTGGGTCTAGTAGATCACCTAGCGATACTTCCGCACCACGGCAACGCTCCGCGCCATTTACTAGATCGATCCCTTGATCTCCTGCCGCGAGCGGACATGCTCGCTGGCGTCGATGATCACACAGCACTTATTCGCGATAACCAAGGCAAGTGGAGTGTCGTAGGAGATGGCTGGGTCACGCTGTACACCCGTACTGAGGGAGATCACGCAGTACAGATTGGCTCCTATACGGCAGACTCGGTAATTGAGATCTTGACGATGTAGATCGGCTTCTTGGGCTTGTCGTTGGAGTCCTTGGGTGCATCTTGAATCTTTAGGGCGACATCTAGCCCTGAAGATACTTTCCCAAAACGCGCGTACTCATTGGGGAGTCCAACCCCTTGATCGCCCGTGACGATGAAGAACTGGGAACCAAAGAGCCCTGGAGCTGCATCCCCTGTTTTTGCAGCGGCGATTGATCCGAGCTCATAGTTGTTGGTAGGTACTTCTCCTGGGACGTCGTATCCAGGACCCCCCTGTCCGTCACCTTGAGGGTCTCCACCCTGGATCACGAAGTCTTTAACGATGCGGTGGAAAGTTAGGCCATCGTAGAAGCCTTGACGCGATAGCGACACGAAATTATTCGTAGCTATCGGAGCGTTCTTGGCATCGAGTTCAATGACCATCGTGCCGTCTGTTGTCTCCATCGTTGCTGTGTATTTCTTGGTCGGGTCAAGAGTTAAGAGAGGAGCCTTCTGATTCGTGTCCTTCTTAACCGGCTTAGCGGTAGTGCTTGAGGTTTTATTAGCGGTGGTCGTGGTTGTCGAGCCGCTCGTCTCCTCATTGCTGTTGCTGCTTCTGAAGGCACTCCAAGCAAATATTGCGACAACCGGCAGCAGAAGAAACGCGAGGTTGCGCAACGACCGGTTTCGACGCCTTCGCTTCTGCGCCACCAGCTGTGCCTCATTGGCCGCTGCGCGGTTCTGCTTCTGACGCTCGCGCTTATCTGCCTTACCCACTATCGCTCCTTATTCCTAAACACTGTTTGAATCGTTTCGAAATTTTACTACCGCCGACGCCCGTTACTTAAGTGCAGGCCCCGGAGTCTGCACTGCCGGAGCAACATATGTGCGGCAGGGCTGGGCGCGAAGTGAGGGGCAAGGAGCGAGAGCGGTCGGCAGGCCCTTAGGGGACTTGACCTCTGAGAGCACTAGGCGCGACGCCTTTACTCCACCGGTGCCCACGCTGTTGCGAGTCACTCCATCTGGCTTAATGGTCTCAAATGTCCAGAGGGTGCGATTGCCGCCCGGAGCCTGAACCGAGATTCGTACCCGCGAGCCGGCTCTAAATACGTGAGCCACTGGGAACAACGCTACGCGAATGCTCGTCGCCTTGCCCGGAACAAGCGGAGCAGCGTCAGTCTTCGTGTGGGTATGGCGTGGGTCAAGGGGTGTTGACTTGGCTGTATCCAAAGCTCGGTGGCTTGCTCGCAGCCATCCACTCTGAACGTAACGCTCTTTGCCATCGGGGCGCACCTCAGTGAGGGTGACCTCGATATCGGTGTCGGCCGCTGTAGAGGCAAAAGTCAGGTCAATGCTCCCTGGTCCGGCAATAGCGAGATTGCGAGAAAGCGGAGAGGAGACCCAAGAGAGTGACGATGCTGAGTCAAGTGGCACCCAGTTGTATTCGGCATCGGCCTTCCAGATGCCATTACCGTCGCCCTCATAAGTCTTGCGAGGACGCGCATCGGGCTCGTAGTTAAAGGTGAGGCTCGAGGCTGAGGAGTCACGCTTGTCTCCAAGGGAACCATCTGAACCTAAGTAGAAGGTTCGTGCCTTAGCAGTTGGGATTGGCCATGATTTTGCGGTCGATTCAGTTGCGGGCATCGGAGCACCTACAACCTCTCCCGGCTTGGCGCCATTCTCCCAGAGGATCCTTACACGCGGCTCTGCTTCGTATGCCTTGAGGGCTGACTTATAAGAGGTGAAGTCATCGAAGCGATCCGCTGGAAGTGAGACTCCCGATACTCCTGTTAGTACCTGCCAAATCTGTGGCGCCGCTGCTCGCGCTGCCGGAGCGATTTTGGGAATTTTTCGCGCAACATAGAAATCTAGGAACTCGAGTTGACGAGAAATCACATCAGGGTCAAGTGAGTCCGTATGAGTTCCGTTCTGGCCAGTAACTCGAAGTGGAACATCGGCAGGGAAGTTTCCGAGCATCTCAGACCAGTGCCCACCAGTCTGTTCATCCTGCCAAGCGCCAGCGATAAAGGTTGGGACCTCAATTTTGTTGATGAACGCCGTCGGCGCAACAGTGTCATAGCCATCTGGGTAGCCCGGGATTCCCCTTGTTGAGTAGTAAGGGTTCTCACGAATCGTCTTCATTAAATCTACGTTCTGGCCGCGCAGTCCAAGGTTAGAGATGCAGGTTGCATCGCCATCCTCAACGCGCTTCTTTACCCATCCAGCGCCCTTTGGATTAGGCCACTGGTTTTGGTCAAGCCGCTGCTGTGCCCAATCTTTTGCGAAGCCATCGTTGTAGATGCCTCCCGGGTAAAGAGTCCCGCGATAGGTGTCGTCAATGATTGAGAGTGGAGTAATTGCAGAGAGGTGAGGGGGCTTAGTTGCTGCAACGAAGAGTTGAGAGATGCCTGGGTACGAGATCCCAACCATTCCAACACGACCGGCCCACGGTTGTGCAGCGACTGTTTCAATAGCGTCGTATCCGTCGAGCGATTGGATCTTCTCAAAGAAATTAAACGAACCACCAGAGCAACCGCTGCCGCGCATGTTGACTCCGACATACGCATAGCCCTGTGCGTTTGCAAGAAGCTGGAAAAGGTTCAGTGATGCTGTCGGGTTGGAGGGGTCATATCCGGAGTACTCGACGAGGACTGGGTAAGGGCCATCCTCTGCCTTACCTGGAAGTGCGACCCTTACGCTTAGTTTTGTTCCATCCCGTGTAGTTAGGTAGCCATACCCAGGAGCCGGAAGATCTTGTTTTGAGTAGAGAGATGTTGGCGGCTTCGCGCTGATGCTGGTAACGGTAAGAGGCTTAGATGTCTTGGAGCCCGCAACTGAGACGCGGTATCCATCGCCTGGCTTTACATCTCGAAACACAAACCCACCGAGCGAGTCGATCTTGCCTTTACCGACCCTGCGGTTGTCGCTGTTCTGAATGGCGACTGCGGCACCTGGTGTGGCCTCAATTACGTAGACCTGCTCGATGCTCCCGTGGGCATTGACCTGAGACTTCTGCATAGCGGCCTGCGCGGGCCCTGCGCTAAGTGCAACTCCGCTAAGCGCTACAGCGCTAGCAATTATCGTTGATGTAAAGCGGCGGCTGAGCTGGTTCACGAAGTCTCCCAAATTAGATTTGTGGCTAAGTCCTAGCGGTTCCCCCCGCAGGCTGTGGTTCCGCATAGTTCCACACTTAGGGGCATCGCGTCCTGTCAGACAGAGTTTTTAGGGCTCAGATTTCTTTATCAAGTTCGGACTGAGACACCGAGGCTGGTACCGTCAGGCCTGTGGGACTAGTAGTGCAGAAATTTGGTGGAACCTCGGTGGCCGACCCTGATCGCATTAGGGCTGTCGCCGATCACGTCGTGGCTACCCATAATTCGGGGAACGAAGTCTGTGTAGTGGTCTCCGCAATGGGGAAGGCAACGGACGAACTGGTTCGCCTCGCCCATGATGTATCGAAGAATCCGGCTGGCCGTGAGCTCGACATGCTCCTAACCGCCGGCGAGCGAATCTCCATGTCGCTGCTCTGCATGGCGATCATTGATCGCGGAGTGCACGCAGTCTCGTTCACAGGGTCGCAGGCAGGGATTGTCACGGACACGGTCCACGGCAAGGCGAAGATTCTTGAGGTTAAGGGAGATCGCATTCGCGAGGTACTTGCAGATGGTGGTATCGCCGTGGTCGCCGGATTCCAGGGAATCTCGACATCGCGAGATATCACAACTCTTGGGAGAGGTGGATCCGATACAACAGCGGTTGCCCTTGCTGCTGCGTTGGAGGCCGAGACCTGTGAGATCTACACCGATGTACCCGGAATCTTCACTGCGGACCCTCGCATTGTTCCGAACGCAACGAAATTGGAGAGAGTCTCGTACGACGAAATGCTGGAGATGGCCGCAACAGGAGGGCGAGTACTCGCTCTGCGATCGGTCGAGTTTGCAAGGAATTACGGCGTGCGCGTGCACGTTCGCTCGAGCTTCACATGGGAGCACGGGACCTGGGTTGCTGAGGAGGACCCTTCAATGGAGCAAGCAATTATTAGTGGAATCACACACGAAGCCTCTGAGGCAAAGGTAACGATTACTCGGGTTGATGATCGCCCAGGTGTCGCTGCACGACTCTTTCGCGCGCTCGCAGATAGCGAGATCAATGTCGACATGATTGTTCAGAATGTCTCCACTGAAGGCCACACTGATATCTCGTTCACTGTTCCGGAGTCAGACCTCGCACGCACGATTGAAGTTGCTGAGAAGATTGCCGGAGAGGTAGGCGCAAGCGGAGTCTCCCAGGACTCTGACATCGCTCGCGTCTCTGTGATCGGTGCCGGTATGCGTTCAAACCCTGGAATTGCAGCGCGGATGTTCGAGGTGCTCTCCGATGAGGGCGTAAATATTTTGATGATCAGCACTTCATCAATTCGCATTTCGTGCGTTGTGCGTGCTGGCGACGTCGAGAAGGCTGTGCGGTCGCTTCATACCGCATTCGGCCTAGACGCGGAGTAAGGCTGTGGGATCACGTGTTGGAATTATTGGTGCTACTGGATTAGTTGGCGAGGAGATGCTTCGCCTGTTGGCCGAGCGTAATTTTCCGGTCGATGAGTTGCGCGTCTATGCATCCGCACGCTCCGAAGGCAGAGCGCTCCCGTTCGCGGGTGGCGAGGTGCTCTGCGAAGTGCTGCGCGATGGCTGCTTCGACGGACTTGATCTTGTAATAGTTGATGTTGATGACCCAATTGCGATCGAGTGGGCCCCAGTTGCTGCCGCAGCTGGTGCGCAGGTGGTTGATAACTCAGCGGCCTTTCGCATGTACGACGATGTTCCGCTTGTAGTGGCAGAGGTAAACCCCGAAGATTTAGATGAGTTGCCGCGCTCAATTGCCGCGTGCCCAAACTGCACGACCATGGTCTTAGTAACTGCGCTAGCGCCGCTTCACCGCGTTGCGGGCATAGACCGCCTCGTTGTCTCGACCTATCAATCGGTGAGCGGCGCAGGTCAGTCTGGAATTTATGAGCTCGATGCCCAGTGGGCAGAGCGGGCCGGCGACCTTGCTTCATTAAGGCGCGCAGCTGCGATTGATGGAGTGATAGTCCCTGGGAAGGTCTGGTCGAAGCCGATCGCTGGGAATGTAATCCCGCTGGCTGGTTCAGTACAAGAGTCTGGCTATACCTCTGAGGAGTGGAAGCTTGTCTACGAGACTCCCAAGATTCTCCACGACGACTCGATACGGGTCTCTGCTACGTGTGTGCGCGTCCCCGTCTACGTCGGCCATGCGATGACCGCCAACGTCTCTTTTCACTCCGCAATGGACCGTGCTCGGGCTGCCGAGATTCTCGCTACCGCTCCAGGGGTATTGCTCGTTGATGGTGGTGATGGCGCTCCAACTCCATTAGATGGTGCCGGGATAGATCCGGTTCTGGTTGGTCGCTTACGCGATGACCAGAGCCAAGCCAACACGCTCGATCTCTGGGTTACCGGCGACAACCTGCGCAAGGGCGCAGCCTTGAACGCCGTTCAGATGGCCGAGTTGCTAATCGCTCGTCGATAACCAGCCTCTCCGCCCTAATCGGCCTATTTAGAGGCGCTTGGCTCGAGAGCCCCACAGGGCTGCGCCCACTGTTAAGAGTCCTTAAAGGGCCGGGCATTTTGAGCCGATACCCCAGTAGGCGATCCGGAGGGCGAGGTTCTCTCCCATTGGGTTCATTATCGGGCACCGTGCAGAGCAGGCTTAGAGAGCGATGAGAAGGAAAATGGGTACTCGAGGTCTAGGCCAAAGGGCTGTGCACGCGCGCCCGCGGGTTTTAGCTCGTATCGGAAAGGTGGCGCCGCTAATCGCACTCTTCGCTGCGAGCCTCTCGATTGTGGCTTCCCCAGATAACGCGAGCGCTGTTGCGCCTGGTGGATACACAGGCGTAAATCCTTTTCGCGTCATAGATACGCGAGTAAGTGGTCAAGGCCCGTGTCTTGCTCCAGGGACAATTCGCTCAGTAGTCGTTGCAGGCATCGC
>CALQAT020000104.1:0-6717 GCA_943328625.2 Bordetella parapertussis
CCTCGGCGCCCCAGGCGCAGAGCTCGCACGCGATGTTGTCTCTTGCCCAGGTGCGGATACCTGCAACCTTGCCGTCACGCAGTCTCGCGGGCTCGGCGACGACATTGCACGGGCACTCGAGGAGGCCGGCCTCTCCGAGGTTGGGGGCGTGCGCGTCAACATCTCTGGATGCACCAACTCCTGCGGTCAGCACCACACATCTGATATTGGCTTCTTTGGCCTTGAGCGTCGCGCACATGGCCGAGCGGCTCCCGGATATCAGATGCTTCTTGGTGGACGAGTCGGCGAGATGGAGATCGGTTTCGGGGCTAAGGCCACGAAACTCCCCGCAAAGGCTGCCAGCGAAGCAGTTGTGCGCGTTGTTGGGCGTTTCGCTGAGGAGCGAACTGCAGGTGAGACCTTCGGCGGCTGGCTAGATCGAAGTGGCGGAGCCCAGGCGATCGGTTCCACACTCGTTGATCTTGATGTCTTCCCCGACCCCGACGAGCACCCAGAGTTCTACACCGACTTCGATGAGACAGGACCTTACGTATCCGAGGTCGGGGCAGGCGAGTGCGCGACATGACCCACTCGCTAGAACTCCCACGCCTCAATACTCCGGACCTTGCAGAGATCTCGCGTGCCAACGAAGCATTTGAGAACTCCCCTGCATCCCGAATAATTGTATGGGCAGCCGAGACCTTCGAGAATCAGATTGTCCTCGCTTCATCATTTCAAGATGCGGTCCTTGTTGATCTAGTAGCCCGTACAGTGCCGGGTTTGCCGGTTGTCTTTCTAGATACCGGGTACCACTTCGCCGAGACGCTCTGGTATGCAGAGCAACTCAGGCGTCGCTACGACCTTGATGTTGAGATCATGGCACCTGTAAATGCCACTGAGGATCAGTGGGTGACAGATACCGACGCGTGCTGCAAGGCTCGCAAAGTTGAGCCGCTAGAAAGAGCACTCCTCGGGCGTGATGCTTGGATGACTGGCCTACGCCGCAGCGAGACTGCGCAGAGACGTAACGCTCCGATTGTCTCGTATGACATTGGGCGCGCAATTGTGAAGGTAAATCCAATTGCTACCTGGACGGATCTCGATATCGAAGGTTACGTAAAGGACCACGACCTGCCGGTGCACCCGCTTAGTGATCGCGGATATGCATCTATAGGTTGCTGGCCGTGTACCCGCCAGACCAGTGGGGATGACTCGCGCTCCGGGCGCTGGTCGAGCATCGATAAGACAGAGTGCGGGATACACGACTGAGGTAAGGATTGCACCGCACTAGCTCGATTGGTGCGATGATGCAGCGGTGAGTAGAGCCCGAAGCCAAGCAGCGATCACCATTGGTCGCCTAGCAGGCTGGGCCTCCCGCATGACGGGTAGAGGTGCAGGCACTCAGGTAAGCGGGCGCATAATGCTCGCCATCGACCCTGGACTCCTTACCAAACTTGGGTCACAGGACAGGGTGATATGCATCTCTGCGACGAACGGCAAGACCACAACGACACGACTAATCGCTGACATTCTGCGCGCCGCCGAGATAGATGTCGTGACCAACCACACCGGCGCAAATATGGCCAGCGGGGTAACCGGTGCTCTAGCTGCTCCGCACGCTGCATCGGTTGCGGTTCTTGAGGTCGACGAGCGTTGGCTCACACATGTCGTAGATCCGCTCTCACCAGAACTACTGGTATTTGGCAACCTAAGCCGAGACCAACTAGATCGCTCGGGCGAGGTCAACGCGATAGTCAAACGCTGGCGCGCGATTACGGAGGCAGACCCCACGCGCCATGTAATTGCAAACTCCTCTGATCCTCATGTTGTATTCGCAGCGCTTCCGGCAAGGGTCACTTGGGTTGAACTTGGGATCCCGTGGATACAGGATGCAACTACCTGCCCGCAGTGCAGTGAACTTCTAACTTGGAGTGACGACGGATTTAAGTGCAGCGCCTGCGGATTCGCTGAGCCTGACGCGGATTACCGACTCGAAGGCGAGTACTTCGTTGCAGGCGAGCGAAGAATTCACCTCGACCTCTCGATACCTGGAGCATGGAATCTCATGAACGCCGCCCTCGCAGCCACAGTCGCAGAGGCACACTTCGAGATACCTGCAGAGGACGCAATCAAGGCTATGAGCAGCGTTGCGGTTGTCTCTGGAAGATTCTCCAAACACCGCCTTGATGATGGCCGCGAGGCACGTGTGATCCTTGCAAAGAACCCTGCGGGATGGACAGAGGTACTCAACTGGCTCAAGGGGCGCGATGCGGGGGTTGTGCTCGCAGTAAACGCTCACATCGCTGATGGACGTGATACTTCTTGGTTGTACGACGTTAATTTTGAGGTACTTCAAGGCCTGAGTGTGGTTGCAAGTGGAGAGCGTGCGCTGGATGTGGCGGTACGACTTCGTTATGCAGGTGTTGAGTGCATCGTTGAGGCCGACCCGCTTAAGGCCGCTCTCGCCGCAGGTGGCAACGAGGTAGACATAATCGCTTCTTACACGCAGTTCACTCACTTGACGAAGAGGTTCTGGTGATGGAGTCCACACTTCGCATCGCCCTTATCTATCCAGACCTTCTCGGCACTTATGGCGATAGAGGCAACGCCCTTGTGCTCGCGCATCGTGCGCGCGCACGCGGGATCACGGCCGAAGTCATAGAAGTAGATGCACGGAGTTCGATACCGGAATCATGCGATATCTATCTGCTTGGTGGTGGCGAGGATGCCGCTCAGGTCGCAGCGGCCGAGGGGTTGAGACTCGCTAAGTCTTCGATTGAGCGTTCATTAACTGCCGGCTCTGCAATCTTTGCTGTCTGTGCTGGCTTTCAACTACTCGGTAATAGCTATGCGGCAGCCGATGGATCTGAGCTTCAGGGGATCTCACTTGTCGACATGGTTACAACCGCTGGGAGCGACCGAATCATCGGTGAGGTAGTAATTCAGCCTTCTTTAGCCACAGGTTTGCCGCTACTAACTGGCTTCGAGAACCATGGTGGCCGCACTCTCCTTGGCCCCGGCGAGGCTCCACTCGGCAGAGTCATTGCAGGTATGGGGAACGGCAATGGTGTAGACGGAGTGCTGCGGGATGGAGTCATCGGAACCTACCTACACGGCCCGGCTCTTGCGCGAAATCCAGCTCTAGCCGACTACCTCATCGGCTACACAACACGAATCTCTCTCGAGTCTCTAGAAGACACTCTCGTAGATCAATATCGTGAAGAGCGTCTCGCGTTCGCTTCCCTGAGAGGTGCGAAGTTAAAACGAGCCACACGAAACCTTCACCGAGGTTGACCCAAGCAGACTAACTATTAGCGCTGCGTTACTCGACGATCTGGCGAATACGCTCCACGCGCGATGCAGAGTTGTTGGCATCATCTCCTTGGCTCCCAAGAAGCTCGACGCGAACCGCCTCTGCCTCCTCGGCTGCTCCGACCTCTGCGGAGGCAATAACAGCCTCAATGCCCTCCTCCATGATGCGCTCTGCAGCCTCGATCAATGCATCAACCATCTCATCCTCAGGGACAACCCGCACAACATGGCCCTTAACGAATAGATGCCCTCTCCCTTTACCAGCGGCGATTCCCAGATCGGCTTCGCGCGCCTCACCTGGGCCGTTTACTACGCAGCCCATTACAGCAACCTGGAGTGGGATGTTTCGTGACTCAAACGCCGCCATCGCCTCCTTCGCTATCTTGATCACATCTACCTCGGCGCGACCGCAAGACGGGCAGGCAATTAGGTCGAGTCCGCGGCGTTCGCGAAGACCCAACGCCTCAAGAAGGGTGCGCCCTGCTCTCGCCTCCTCAACAGGGTCTGCCGTAAGCGAGTAGCGGATCGTGTCGCCGATCCCCTCAGCGAGAAGAGTCCCGATCCCAGCGGTCGACTTAACCAACCCTGCAGGTGGAGGGCCGGCCTCTGTGACACCAAGATGGAGAGGATGGTCGACAGTCTCAGAGAGCAGACGGTATGCGTCGATCATCACTGCAACATTGGATGACTTCACAGAGATCTTGCAGTCTTCGAAACCAACTTCGCCAAACAACTCGAGCTCACGCATCGCCGAGGCAACTAACGCCTCTGGGGTTGATCCACCGAAACGCTCTGCAATATCAGGGTCAAGACTCCCGGCGTTTACACCAATGCGAATCGGAAGCCCTCGATCTTTGGCCTCACTCGCAACGAGTTTGATGTGCTCAGGTTTACGGATGTTTCCAGGGTTAAGGCGAAGGGCATGGACGCCTGCCTCCATTGCGGCTAGCGCAAGTCGATACTGAAAATGAATATCAGCGACGATCGGTACCGGTGAACGCGGAACAATATGCGCAAGACCCTCTGCAGCTGCTTCGTCGTTACAAGTGCAGCGCACTATGTCAACTCCCGCTGCTGCGAGTGCGTAGATCTGAGCCAAGGTGCCCTCAACATCAGAGGTCTTGGTTGTGGTCATTGACTGAATCGTTACTGGAGCGTCGCCCCCAACCGGGACTTTTCCAACCATCAACTGTCGAGTAACGCGCCTGATTGATCGGGTAGTTCGCAGTGGCTCATCCATTGGTTACAGCCTACGACTAGATCGCTGCTAGGTCAGACCGGAGCGTCTATATGTGACCGATAGTTCAGGTCCCCGAGACGATGCTGCGCAGGTCGAGGTACATAGTTGAGAGCCCAAGCATTAACAACATGAAGATAACCACTGCGGTCACCGGGAAAAGGTGCCGCTGGTCAATCACGACACGCTTTCCACGAATCTTGGATGCAGCCGCCTCGAAGGTAGCGACAACAGCATGCCCACCATCGAATGGCAGGAGCGGAATCAAGTTGAAGAGCGCAAGGAACACATTGATCGCCGCAAGGAGTCCGAGTAATCCCCAGAAGTCGTTCCCGACCAGACTCCCACCATCGGCGACTATCCCGATAACAGATCTTGGGCGCTCATTCTCAGAGAAGCCTCCCTTGGCACCTGGGCTCGTAACAGTCTTGGTGTATCTGGAGACCCCACTCGGGGAGATGATGTCACCTAGCGCTGTGACGGTCTGGCCTGCACCTCTCACAATTACCGTGGCGGAGCGGCCAACCGCCGTTATAACTGGAACACGGGTCGTCTCGATGGATGCTGTGATCCCAATTCGCACAACTCCATCGATCACCTCTGGAGTAGCGATGAGCGTTCTAGTTGCTCCATCTCGCTCAATCTCAATCTCCGTCGGCTTACCGGCCGCTGCGCGCACAAGCGGAGAGACTTCGTCCCAGTCTGAGATATTCACTCCCCCAATTGAGAGCAGACGATCTCCGGGCTTCATACCTGCAATCTGAGCAGGAGACTCAGCGGATACAGACCCGATGCGAGTTGAGACAGAGTCTTGGCCCCTACCGACAAGGATTGCGAAGGTAAATAGATAAGCGAGGAGCAGATTGACTGTTACACCCGCAAGGATCATCACCATTTTTCGCTTGTAGGGAGCAGAGCGATAGGTGCGGGCCTCATCCTCTGGCTCAACCTCTTCGAGATTGGTCATGCCGATTACGCGTACATATCCACCGGCGGGGATTGCCTTAATCCCGTACTCAGTCTCTCCACGTCGGAACGACCAGAGCCGCGGCCCGAAACCAACGAAGAACTCTGTTGCCTTCATGCCTCCGCGCTTGGCTGCGATTAAATGGCCAGCCTCGTGAAGCATGATCGTAAATATGAGCCCGATTGCAATTGCGATAGTCATCGCCATTGAAGGCCGCACAAAAATTAAGACAACGAACAATGCAATCGCTACGGAGACGCCAAGAATCGCTCGTCGAGAATCAACGGGTGGGGCATCACCTAAAGGGTCCTTCATGTACTTAAATCCTTAAGTCTCGTAGAGTCCTAAAACCCAAAATCTGGAGAATCTGGCTTACTAAAAACTGTTTTGGAGCACTCGCTCTGCCCGCTCGCGTGCAACCCTGTCTGCCTCTAGAACGTCCTCAACCTCTGAGATGTTCCCGGTTCCTAGATTTAATACCTCTGCGACAATATCTGTGATTGAGATCCATGGAATCCGCGCATTCAAGAAGGCCTCGACCGCTACCTCATTCGCTCCACTTAAAGTTGCAGGGGCCGATCCGCCGGCGCGCCCCGCTGCATACGCGAGGTCAAGAGCAGGGAAGGCAGCCCGATCTGGCTCCATAAATGTGAGCTCCGAGAGACTGGCCCAATCCAAGGACCCGAAAGCTTGGTCAAGGCGCTCAGGAGCTCCAAGTGCGAGGCCTATGGGGAGACGCATATCGGGCATTGAGAGCTGCGCGATAGTGGCACCATCCTGAAACTCCACCATCGAGTGGATAATCGATTGAGGATGAACAACTACCTCGATCTGATCGTATGAGACACCGAACAGCTCATGTGCCTCGATTACCTCGAGGCCTTTATTGATGAGAGTGCTCGAGTCGATTGTGATCTTTGGGCCCATTGACCAAGTTGGGTGTTTGAGCGCCTCTGTAATTGTCACACCCGCGAGATCCTCACGAGACCTCCCGCGAAATGGTCCACCGCTGGCGGTTAGAACAATCTTGGAGACTTCACTAGTAGTGCCTGAACGAAGGCATTGGTATACCGCAGAGTGCTCGGAGTCGACCGGGACTATCTCTCCGCCACCAGAGTCGCGTACCTTTGCTACTACCGGCCCGCCTGCTATCAAACTCTCCTTGTTCGCTAACGCCAACCGCTTTCCGGCCCGGAGAGTCGCTATGGTCGCGGGCAACCCG
>CALQAT020000105.1:0-6680 GCA_943328625.2 Bordetella parapertussis
ATCGTTCCGATATTCAAATGCGGCTTATTACGCTCAAACTTTGCCTTACCCATTTTGGGTCTCGCTCCTTCTCGCGTCGAACGCGTAGTTGCTCATTATTTCTTGGCTTATTTACTGGCTGCTATTACTGGTGATCTTTACTAAAACTCTGAAATCTTGAACTGTTGAACTGCTACTAATCGCCGGTTACTCGCCGCGAACTCTTGCGGTGATTTCTAAGGCGATTGACTCAGGTACCTGCTGGTACGAGTCGAACTGCATGGAGTACGTGGCACGCCCCTGGGTGCGTGAACGAAGATCCGTAGCATACCCGAACATCTCTGCAAGCGGCACTTGGGCCTTTACGGCGGAGGCATTACCCACCTGGACCATGCCCTCAACGCGGCCACGCCTTGAGTTGAGGTCTCCAATGACGTCACCCATGTAGTCATCCGGGGTTACAACCTCTACAGCCATAACTGGCTCAAGGAGCACAGGGGCCGCTTGGCGAACCGCTTTCTTGACACACATGGAGCCTGCGATCTTGAAGGCCATCTCTGAGGAGTCAACATCGTGGTAGGAGCCGAAGGTAAGGGTGGCTCGCACATCGACCATTGCATAGCCGGCGATAATTCCACCCTCGAGTGCCTCTTTGATCCCAGCATCTACAGACGGGATGTACTCACGGGGGATCACTCCACCGGTAATTTTGTTGACGAACTCATATCCACCACCGGGGCCGGTCGGCTCAACAGTGAGCACAACGTGGCCATACTGGCCCTTACCACCGGTCTGACGGATGTAGCGCTCCTCGATCTTCTCGACCTTCTTAGTAATCGTCTCGCGGTATGCAACCTGAGGCTTACCAACATTGGCCTCAACATTGAACTCACGCGTCATACGGTCAACTAGGACCTCAAGGTGGAGCTCGCCCATTCCCTCGATGATGGTCTGGCCTGTCTCCTCGTCGGTGTGGACCCTAAATGTGGGGTCCTCATCAGAGAGGGAACTAAGTGCCTTGCCCAACTTGTCCTGGTCGCTCTTGGTCTTAGGCTCGATAGCAACCGAGATAACTGGCTCGGGGAAGACCATGCGCTCAAGAACGATGGGCTTAGAGCGCTCGCAGAGGGTATCTCCGGTTGTGGTCCCCTTGAATCCAAGGCCAGCAACAATGTCTCCAGCGTAAGCAATCTCAATATCTTCACGCTCGTTTGCGTGCATGCGGAGAAGTCGCCCGATGCGCTCCTTCTTCTCCTTGGTGGAGTTATAGATATCTGCACCCTTCTCAAGGGTCCCTGAGTAGATGCGGAAATAGGTCAACTTCCCATATGGGTCTGCAACGATCTTGAAAGCAAGAGCAGCAAAAGGCTCATCATCGCTAGCGATTCGAGACATCTCAACATCTCCGCTGATGTCGGTACCCGGTGTTGGCGGGATGTCTAGCGGGGAGGGCAGGTAAGCCACGACCGCATCGAGCATCGGCTGGACACCCTTGTTTTTGAAGGCCGAACCGCAGAGCACAGGTACGAATACGTTCGCAATTGTTCCCTTACGAATACCCGCTTGAATCTCCTCAAAGGTGAGTTCCTCATCAGCGAGGTACTTCTCCATCAAGTCATCGTTTGCAGCAGCAACCTCTTCAAGCATCGCAGCGCGGTACTCGGCGGCCTGCTCAACAAGGTCATCGGGGATCGGTACTACCTCGAAGGTTGAGCCGAGAGAGTCATCGTCGAGCGGCCATACGAGAGCATTGTTGGCAACAAGGTCAACGATGCCGCGGAAGTCGCCTTCGGCGCCGATGGGGAGATGGATGACGAGAGTATTGGCGGCTAGGCGGTCCTTCATCATCTCAACGCAGCGATAGAAGTCGGCTCCGGTTCGGTCCATCTTGTTGACAAAGCACATGCGCGGAACGTTGTACTTGTCAGCCTGACGCCAAACGGTCTCCGTCTGGGGCTCTACTCCGGCGACCGCGTCGTATACCGCTACCGCTCCGTCAAGAACACGCAGGGATCTCTCTACCTCGACAGTGAAGTCAACGTGACCGGGGGTGTCGATGATGTTGATTCTGTGGTTATCCCACTCGCAGGTTGTAGCAGCGGAGGTAATAGTGATACCGCGCTCCTGCTCCTGAATCATGTGGTCCATTACTGCTGCGCCCTCGTGCACTTCACCGATCTTGTAAGTACGACCTGTGTAGTAAAGGATGCGCTCAGTAGTAGTGGTTTTGCCCGCGTCAATGTGGGCCATGATGCCGATGTTGCGAACTTGTTCGAGGGGGAACTGCCTAGCCATTTGTTTTCGTCTGCTCTCGTGAGTGAGTTCTGTTATGCGTAGTAAATTAGTTACTCGAGTTAGTTACTTCTTCGAGTGCCGACGTCGCTATGGATAAGCCCCTGCTACCAGCGGTAGTGAGCGAATGCCTTGTTAGATTCGGCCATTTTCTGAAGGTCGTCTTTGCGCTTGATAGCGGCACCAAGACCATTGCTGGCATCCATAATCTCAGATGCAAGGCGCTCGGCCATTGTGCGCTCGCGACGCTGGCGTGAGTAACCCACTACCCAGCGAATAGCGAGGGTCGTTGCACGGCGAGGGCGCACCTCGACGGGGACCTGGTATGTAGCTCCACCGACGCGGCGGCTGCGAACCTCAAGTGCTGGGCGAACATTCTCTACTGCGCGCTTGAGAGTAGGCACCGGGTCGGAGCCTGTCTTGCGCTCAATCTCAGAGAGTGCGTCATAGACGATCTTCTCTGCTGTCGAGCGCTTGCCTTGAACAAGAATCTTGTTTACGAGCTGAGTAACTACAACCGAACGGTAAACCGGGTCGGGGAGGAGTTCTCTGCGTGCTGCTGGTCCTTTACGTGGCATCTCTAGCCCTTCTTCGCGCCGTAGCGGCTACGGGCCTGCTTGCGGTTGGCGACGCCACTTGCATCGAGCGCACCGCGCACGATTTTGTAGCGGACACCAGGGAGGTCTTTCACGCGGCCACCACGCACAAGCACAATGGAGTGCTCCTGCAGGTTATGGCCAACGCCTGGGATATAAGCCGTAATCTCAACACCGGTGCTGAGACGCACACGAGCAACCTTACGGAGCGCCGAGTTTGGCTTCTTGGGGGTTGTCGTAAAGACGCGCGTGCATACGCCGCGTCGCTGCGGTGATCCCTTAAGCGCTGGGGTCTTTGACTTATCTACTTTGGACTCTCGGCCTTTACGGACCAATTGAGCGATGGTGGGCACAGGTCTCCTGTGATATTTAAGACTTCTCGGATAACGACGATCTCGGTGCGCTGCGCCAGAAGGCGGGTGCGCACCGGAGCGCCAAGGATACGGTCAGGGCGCCTCGCCGGGCAAACCCCAGCGATTATTGCCCCTCTCGGGATTGAATCAAGCTCCGGCTGCGCTCTCCCCCGGCTCGTCTGTCTCGTCTACCTCGAGAATCTCGAGGGTCTCAAGAACCTCTAGAACCTCGGCGGCCTCTTCGATGACTGCTAGCTCTTCAAGGACCTCGATAGCCACCTCAGCGGCGACAATCTCCTCGAGAATCTCTACAGCGGCGATTGCCTCAATCTCGGCGATCTCCTCTGGAGTTGCCCCAACCTCAGCGATTGCGACTGCCTCCATGATGTCCGAGATTGCAGCTACGGCCTCCTCGGCGACGATCTCCTCAAGGATCTCAAGCGTCTCTTCGACGCTCTCCACTACCTCTTCGATTACCTCTTCGATAACCGCCTCAACGAAGGCTTGCTCCTCGGCAGCTGTCGGCTGAATCCAAGAGAGATCCGGGGCCGCCTGCTCCTCATGGGCAGTCGTCAAGTACTCGAGAAGCCCCTCTGTGTCTGATGAGTAATAAGGCATTGGCTCATAGAAGGGGGCCTCGGTAGCAATCTCTCGGTAGACGGGCATTCCCGTACCAGCCGGGATGAGCTTCCCGATGATGACATTCTCCTTGAGGCCCTCGAGTCCGTCTTCACGACCCTCGATAGCAGCCTCGGTAAGCACTCGGGTTGTCTCCTGGAAGGAGGCAGCCGATAGCCATGAGTCCGTGGCGAGAGATGCCTTGGTGATTCCCATCAACTCTGGGCGACCCTCAGCGGGGCGCTTTCCATCATCAACGAGTGCCTTGTTGGTCTCGGCGTACTTGCGAGAGTCGACCTTGGAGCCCGGAAGGAACTCCGTGTCTCCAGGCTCAAGCACGGTTACACGACGAAGCATCTGACGAACGATTACCTCGACATGCTTGTCGTGGATTGATACACCCTGCTCGCGATACACGTTCTGAACTTGGTCAACCAAGTACTGCTGAGTAGCGCGAATTCCAAGAATATCGAGAATACGCTTTGGATCACGGGGGGTTGAGGCCTCGCCGACGAGTGCATCTCCGGCAGTTACCTCTGAGCCATTAGCAACCTGAAGGCGAGCACGGCGTGATACTGGGTACTCGACCTCGGTTCCATCATCTGCGATAACAGTGATGACCAACTCACCCTTCTCATTATCGCCAAGGCGCACAACACCGGTTGTTTCAGTCAAGACCGCAGCACCCTTAGGAGTACGTGCCTCGAACAACTCAACGACGCGTGGCAGACCGTGAGTGATGTCCTCTCCGGCTACACCACCAGTGTGGAAAGTACGCATGGTGAGCTGTGTTCCAGGCTCACCAATGGACTGAGCAGCGATGATGCCTACTGCCTCGCCAAGTTCAACCATCTTTCCAGTTGCGAGCATCGTTCCGTAGCAAGAGCTGCAGATTCCACGAGTTGAGTCACAAGTAAGTGCAGAGCGAACACGAATACGCTTCACGGCGGAGTCGTCGCGCAGCACATCGGTTAGTTCCTCAGTGATCTCGGTATTACGCGGGAGCACAGTACCGTCGGCCAACTTAAGGTCCTCGGCGAGGCAGCGGCTGCGAATAGTTGTACGCAGTGTGCGCTGGGACTCAGGACCAACATCCTCAATCCAGATTCCACGAGTTGAACCACAGTCAATGTCACGCACGATTAGTTCCTGCGAAACATCGACGAGTCGACGTGTTAGGTAACCAGAGTCAGCGGTACGAAGTGCAGTATCGGCAAGACCCTTGCGTGCACCGTGAGTTGAGATGAAGTACTCAAGGACCGAGAGTCCCTCACGGAAGTTGCTCTTGATGGGTCGAGGAATAATCTCACCACGAGGGTTAGCCACTAGACCACGCATACCTGCGATCTGACGAACCTGCATAACGTTTCCACGAGCACCGGAACCAATCATCATCTCGATTGGGTTGAAGATGTCACCCTGCTGAAGCTCGCGCATCACCTTGGTTACATCCTCGGTCGCGCTAGTCCAGATCTCGATCTCACGCTGACGACGCTCTTCGTCGGTCAGGATGCCCTGCTCGTACTGCTGCTCAACCTTTGCGGCCTTGACCTCATTCTCGTTGAGGAGTTTTGCCTTCTCGGGCGGCGTACGAACATCAGCAATCGAGATAGTGAGCCCAGCACGTGTTGCGTAGTCGAATCCAAGGTCTTTCAAGTTGTCTAGTGAAGTAGCAACCTCAGCCTTATCAAACTGCGCAACCAAGTTTCCGACAACATCGGAGACATCGCCCTTACGGAACGCTGTGTCGTTGTTCCCAAACGGGAAAGCCATCGCTGCTGGGAGAGCCTCGGCAAACCGGAGACGCCCAAGGGATGTCTCAACAAGGACTCGTCCATCAGAGGCGCGACGCACTACAGGGTTATCCGCTGCGGCTGGATCAGTAATCCACTCGCCCTTAGCTTCATCCCAGTTCTCACGTGCCTTGAACTGCTCCTCAGGGAACCTCTCGCCGGAGACGCGAATGCGTAACGGGCGGTGAAGGTTTACGCCTGGATCGCCGTTAGCGGCACGCGTGTCGTATGCCATCGTCGCTTCGTTAAGAGATGCGAATACCTCGCGCTCTTCATCTGCGAGGTCCGAGAATTTACGGATCACACCTTTGTCATCGGTCTCTAGAACCGTTAGGTAGTAGGCGCCGATAATCATGTCCTGGCTAGGAACCGCAATCGGGCTTCCATGTGCAGGTGAGAGCACGTTGTGTGCGCTCAGCATGAGGATACGGGCCTCGGCCTGAGCCTCAGAACTAAGCGGAAGGTGAACGGCCATCTGGTCACCATCGAAGTCGGCGTTGAACGCCGAGCAGACGAGTGGGTGAATCTGAATGGCCTTGCCCTCAATAAGCACAGGCTCGAAGGCCTGGATACCGAGGCGGTGAAGAGTTGGGGCGCGGTTCAGGAACACTGGGTGCTCCATGATCACATCCTCGAGCACATCCCACACCTGTGGGCGGGCACGCTCAACCATGCGCTTTGCAGACTTGATGTTCTGCGCGTACTCAAGGTCTACAAGCTTCTTCATTACGAAAGGCTTGAAGAGTTCGAGTGCCATCTGCTTTGGAAGTCCGCACTGGCGGAGTTTGAGCTGAGGCCCGGCGACAATTACGGAGCGGCCTGAGTAGTCAACGCGCTTGCCGAGAAGGTTCTGACGGAATCTTCCCTGCTTACCCTTCAACATGTCAGAGAGCGACTTCAGGGGGCGGTTACCTGGGCCCGTTACCGGGCGTCCACGGCGACCATTGTCGAATAGTGCATCGACAGCCTCCTGAAGCATGCGCTTCTCGTTGTTGATGATGATCTCTGGCGCACCGAGATCAAGTAGCCGCTTAAGACGGTTATTACGG
>CALQAT020000106.1:0-6612 GCA_943328625.2 Bordetella parapertussis
CTGCTAGGCGCACTTGCACAGCACACTTCAAAGGTGCGCCTCGGTGCATTAGTAACAGGGAACACCTATAGGAACCCTGCGATTCTTGCTAAGTGTTTAACCACGCTTGATCACGTATCTGGAGGGCGAGCACAGCTAGGTATCGGCGCTGGTTGGTTTGAGTTGGAGCACAACTCGTTTGGTATTGACTTTGGTACCTTCACGCATCGCTTTGAGAAGTTAGAGGAGTCGCTTCAGATCATCCTCCCGATGCTTCGCGGCGAACGCCCAACATTCTCTGGCGAGTACTACAACGTCGTCGAGGCAATAAATGAGCCTGCGCCACTCTCACGCATTCCAGTAATGATTGGTGGAGGCGGAGAGAAGAAGACACTTCGCATGGTTGCCCAGTATGCAGACCTCGGGAACCTGAACTGTGAGCCCGGCGAGGTTGGTCGCAAGCTCGATGCACTTGATGCCCACTGCGAACGTCTTGGGAGGGACCGTGGAGAGATCGTCATGTCTTGGAATCGAGCCGTCTGTATTGCTGAGACGACCGCTGAGGCTGAGAAGGATCGAGACGCATTCCTCCTGGATCGTGGAATGGATTACCAGTCGTTGACGCAGGATTTCCAGACGATGGTGGATCGCTACCTAGCCGTTGGGGACGTGTCGACGATCGGTGCGCAGTTTGCGGAGTGGAAGGCTTTGGGAACCGATGGTTTTACCGTCAGCATGCCGGCGCAGGGCCACAAGCCTGAGAATGTTGAGATGCTTGGCAAGGTGTTGACAAGCCTCTAAACGCTCTGCGGCACACCTTAAGTAACTGTCTCAGGCCGAGTTGTCCCACCCCCTCTACATACTTGTCTCTACTTAAATAGTTGGCACGGCGCTCTGTCGTGGCTCTGTCGTGATCGTGAATGCCTACGGGGATGCTCTCGTCGGGTTTGATGAAGTGGAGGGTGGCACTCGTGCCTGCGAAGTCAAGCAAATCTGGAAGTTCAGGTGATCCAATTCTTGGGGCATCGAGTGGGAAGAAGCGCCGACACTCGGTCTCCTCATGCAACGAGTATGAGCGCTGCCCGCGACGCTACGAGTATGGATATGTCATGCGCCTTCCCCAGGATCGCCTTGTGCCGGCTGCGTGGAGATATGGAAGCGTCGTGCATGCAGCGCTTGAGGCCGCATATAAGAAGGTGCTGCGCGGGATGCCGTTAGCCCAGACAAAATCCGTAGCGCTTGAGGCTCTTAGCGCCGCGTGGGTATCGGAAGATATGCCCGATGACGCAGAGTGGATTGCACGCGCTGAGCAGGTTGTTGCTGACGCTATTGAGAAGGACCCAATTGGAGTCGCTGAGATTCTTGGGGTCGAGCAGTACTTCAAGTCTTCAATGAACGCAGGGCTCGAGTTTGGGGGCTTCGCCGATTTGGTACTGCGACTCGATGAACGCACAGTTGAGATTGTCGACCACAAGGTCACTAGCCATGCAAGTACTCCAGAAGATCTGCAGATGAATGCACAGCTCAATCTCTATGGCTTCTTTGCACTCGAGAAATACTCCTGGGCAGATCGCGTCGTGGTTACTCATCATTATCCGCCACTTAGATCAACTGTTAGCACAGAGCTATTACCCGAGAAGATGAATGAAGTAGTCGCATCGTTGGTTGGGTTAGCACGCCAAGCGGAGGCGGATACCGAGTTCGCACCATGCCCCGGCGAGTACTGCTCAAGTTGTCCATGGGCCGATCGGTGCGATGCGGCACCGGAGTCTGCGAGGAGTGCGAAATGATTGTTATTGCGTTAGTAGTTGGTTTGGTTATCGGTGGTCTAGGCGTATACGCATGGCACATGAGCAATGTCTCAGCGTTAAAGGGAGAGTTAGTAGCGGCGCAAGCCGGAGCCGGTTCGAGTGATGCAATGCTTGACCAGTTCAAGGCGGCTGCTCAGGAAGCGGTGAGCGGGAGCACAGATCGCCTGATTCAAATGACACAGGAGAAGATCGACCAGTCCAATCAAGCCGCCGAGGCCGAGGCTGCTAAGAGACAAGTGGCGGTTGAGAATCTCGTCAAGCCAGTGGGGGACCAGCTAACAAAACTCCAGGAGCACATTGGAGCCGTGGAGCAGAGGCGCGCCCAAGATTCAGGGACCGTCAGGCAGATGGTCGAGCAATTAGCTGCGTCTACGAACACTCTTACAACCGAGACCCGCGCTCTCAACAGTGCGATGAAGGACAATCGGGTAAGAGGTACATGGGGCGAAAAGCAGCTAAGGCAAGTAGTTGAACTGGCGGGCATGCAGAAGCATTGTGATTTTAGTGAGCAGGTCCATACATCCGGGGAGGATGGTGCAGGGAGACCTGATCTCGTTGTACGGCTACCCCAAGCGCAGGCGATAGTTGTCGACTCGAAGGCGCCCCTGACAGCATATTTAGAAGCCCATAACTCGGATGACGAGGTCTATATAAAAGCTCGCCTGAAAGCTCATGGTGATGCAATGGCGGGCCACGCCGATGCGCTCTCGAAGCGTAATTACACGACTCTTGTCGAAGGGTCTGTGGATATCGTCATCATGTTTGTGCCCGGTGATGTATTTCTAACCGCTGCATATGAGGCGCGCCCTTCGCTTTTCGACGACGCTTTAAAGAAGGGTGTCTTTATCGCCACGCCAGTGACGCTGATAGCACTGCTAAAGGCCGTTTCATATGGCTGGAATCAGGACATGCTCTCCCGCAATGCTGAGGAGATATCAGCACTTGGGGGGACTCTTGTAGATCGCGTCAAGACCTTCGCGGAGACATTCTCCAAAGTGGGTACGAGCCTCAAGGCCTCGGTAGACCACTACAACAAAGCGGTTGGCTCAATCGAAGGTCGCCTACTGCCTACGGCACGCTCTATGCAGGATCTCGCAAAACTTAATGCGACTCCCATTCCAGAACTGAACCAAATAGAGGCGATTCCTAGGATCCCGGTTGCTGATGAGTTGCTCCCGGGTGCATCCGAACTCGAGTAATGCTGAGTTCGGATGCACCGAGGTTCATCTCGCTATCTGTCGTAGGTGGATGCTGTGAATCCGCAGGATTAGTTCCTCAGTCGAGGGTGTCGCTGGGTACGAGTGTGGATCTCCGCTCGAGGATTGAGGCGTCATCTATGCCGTAGACATCGAAGAGAGTGCTCGCCACTAACGCGGCGATCTCTGAGGTCGCGGGATTCTCGGTGAAGTCGGCCGTCGCAAGCAGCACGTCTCCTTCGAGACTCGACTCGGTCCAACCGATGCGATCAAGGACCGCCCTTGTACCGACATCAAGGGTAAGTTCGTGGCCGGAGTCATTGGTCATAAGAACAATTCCCCGAGTGTCGCCCTCGAGCGCAATCCAAGAGCCACTTGGTGTCTCAAAGGCCGCGTAGCTGTGCTCGTCATCGAAGTCTTCGCAGAGGAAGCGGCAACAGATCCCCGCTACCTCCGTGACCAACTCGGCCCGGGTGCTTCCTTGCAATACCCATTGATCCGAACCAAACCGTTCGCCATTCTGCGATGCTTGAGTCAATGCCATTGTCGCCACATGCTCATAGAAGTGAATCTCGTCGTTGTCGCCATTTTGGCTAGTCACTCCAAGCAGGGCGGTAGCAAGAGCGCGCAGAGTTGCAGCCGCAGCGGCGTAATCATTCTCGCTCTCTTGAACCGCATGCAAGATCGCATCAAAATCAGGTTCGCTACCAAGCTCAATTTCACGTGCGATTAATCCTGCTCGATTTGCCGCCAGCCACGAACTAAGAGCGGATGCCTCAAGCACTGCAACAAAGGGCTGTGTATTAGGTATGGAGATCACAGGGGCCTCTGGATCGCTCGGATCTCGAAAACGTTGAATCAAGTTATCGAGTCCTTGACCGAGGAGGTGCAGGCGCGCTGACTCAACAGTTGCCTCCGCCGCTCGTCCACGAAGCGCTTCTAGCCTCGCTCTAATTACTGCGGGGCTAGGACTAGTCGTCTTAGGCGCTGCTTTCTTGCTGGTGTTTTTCTTATTGGTGCTGTTGTTCTTCTTTGAGTCTGTCATTTTCGTTCCCCTTATTGGTTGGTGTTGATTCGGGTTGGTCTTGATTCAGGTTGGCATTGATGCCCGGTGCGTGTCACGTAATGCATTGTGCCTTAGGGGTGTGACAGTCAAAAGGCCGGGCTAGGTAATCAAGGCCGGTGCCGTGCTGCATCCGGGCGTTTGCCTTATGCTTTGATCCCGGAGTCGCTCGTCGAGCCTCTTGTAAATGGAGAATTTTGGATGAATAGGTTTATTTCTGTTTCTGTAGTCTCGTTGAGTCTGGTTGCTGGAGTATCCGCTCCGGCGTGGGGAGCACCGGTGAACCGGACTCAAGCTCCGATAGGGGTCGCGATAAAGGGGTCTCCTGGATGCGCTATCAAAAACAGCGCCGTTGATCTAGCCAAAGATGCGAAGATCGATCTCGCTGTGCCAAACGTCGCGCCCGAACTCTCAACACGTTGGTACTACCAACACGTTCCTCCTCAGCCAGATGGCATAAAACCGTTGCCCCTAGTCGTCGATCTGCATGGGTATAGCGAGGGTGCAACGGTCCACCAGGGGATGAGTTCGCTCGGTAAATACGGAGACAGGAAAGGTTTCATCACAGTCACACCTCAGGGGCAAGGAGTAGTGCCGCGTTGGGACACTGCGCTCAAGGGAAGCCCTGACGTTGCATTTATCAAAGCGATGATTTCTGACGTCGAGAAGAATCTCTGTGTTGATACAAATCGCGTATTTGTTACCGGATTATCGAATGGTGCGTTTATGGCCTCAACGCTCGCGTGCGTGCTCTCAAAGCAAATTGCCGCAGTTGCACCAGTCGCTGGGGTACAGGCACCTAAAGGCTGCAGGCAATCGCGTGCGGTTCCTGTAGTCGCATTTCATGGTACGGAAGACGGTTTTGTTGGCTACGACGGTGGAATCGGTGATAGAGCAAGAAGGCTCCCCGCGGCCGACGGTTCAGGCAAGACACTCGAAGAGTCTGGACAACTTCCCAAAGGATCCTCAAAAGGTCCGAGCGTTCCCGAGACGATGCAGGCAATTGCTCGGAGAAATAGTTGCAACGCGAAGCAGTTGCAGAAAAGAGTCTCGAGTGACGTCACACGCATTAGTTATGAGTGTTCGAAGAGTCGAGATGTTGCGCTGTATCGCGTGACAGGTGGTGGGCATAGCTGGCCGGGTAGCGCATTTTCCCAGCAGATCGAAGCCTTTGTTGGTAAGACAACAATGACAATCTCCGCAAATGAAATTATGTGGAGGTTCTTCGTAAAACACCCATTGGTGAAGAACGCCAAATAGCGCTTCGTAAGTTTTAGGTAAGGGACGCACGCGCGTTTTATTCGCTCTGTGACTGCCTCTTAGGCACTAATGCCCATGCCCGATCATCAAAATTGCGTATGGCCATTTCCCCATTTTGGGGGGTTACGTAGCAAGCCTGATTCGGCATTATTTCTCCTAGGAATTCCCCCTTTATCTAGGAGATCTAAATGTCATCGAAGCGCACAATCGTTCTCGCCACACTCGGTACCGTTGTACTTGGAGCAGTGCCAGGCGCCGCTGGCGCAATGACGCGTTCAGAAGCTAGTGCGAAAGATAAGAATCAAAAGGTAGAGATCCTTCCCGTATCCGCGACTACATACGCGACGACCGGTTGGCTCTGCTACAACATGGTCACGAACACGATTAGTCACGTGTCTTTAAGTGCAGATGGTTGCACCTCTGACGAAGTGCCTCTCGCTATCGGTGGATATGCAGGGCCGACCGGCGCAACAGGGTTAAAAGGTCCAACAGGCGCGACTGGCGCTAAGGGTGCGACAGGTCCATCGGTCACTGGTGCGACAGGTAATACTGGTGCGGTCGGTGCGAAGGGTGCCGTTGGACCTAAGGGAGCTACAGGTCCTCAGGGGAACGTGGGAGCGACCGGTGCTGCTGGCACCAAGGGTGCAACTGGTGCTGCTGGGCCTCAGGGTGCGACCGGAGCAAGTGTTACAGGTGCAACTGGGGCAACCGGTGTAACAGGTGCAACTGGAGCAAAGGGTGCGACTGGAGCAAGTGTTACAGGTGCAACTGGCGCAACCGGTGTAACAGGTGCAACTGGAGCTAATGGTTTGGCAGGTGTCAACGGAGCCGCTGGAGCTAATGGCGCTACCGGTGCTGCGGGACCCGTCGGGCCTCAGGGGCCTGCTGGACCTACTGGCGACCAGGGACTCCAAGGCGTGACTGGCGCAACTGGAGCGCAGGGTGACCCGGGAGCGATCGGCTCGACTGGCGCGCTGTGGGTAGGTGCGACCGGTGCTGATGGTTCTGATGGTGCGACCGGTGCGACCGGTGCAACTGGCGCTGATGGAACCAACGGAACTAACGGTGCTACAGGTGCGAACGGTTCTGATGGTTCTGATGGTGCGACTGGTGCTGAGGGTCCTGCTGGTCCTGCTGGTCCCCAGGGTGTGACCGGAGCTCCCGGTGCAACTGGTGCTGATGGATCGAACGGTTCTGACGGTGTAACTGGTGCCAACGGCTCAGACGGATCTAACGGTTCTGATGGTGCGACTGGTGCTGAGGGTCCTGCTGGTCCTGCTGGTCCCCAGGGTGTGACCGGAGC
>CALQAT020000107.1:0-6587 GCA_943328625.2 Bordetella parapertussis
GAGGCAACACGAACTCAAGCTCAAGCCACACCTAATAGCGTAATTATGCGCGCTGAGAAAGACCTGCTGACGATTCGCGACTTAACCGCTCCATACCGTTCGCCTCATGACCTATACCTACGCGATGGCCTAGATGCAGCACTCCCCATTGAGGTGGGGAGTAGAGACGAGGAGGTAGACCTTGAGATCAGCAACCTTCAGGAATCCATTCTCGCAAGTGACCTCATAGAACACATCGCTGCAGGCGGAGAGATCCTCGATTGGCGCATCGGAATTCAGCGGCGCGAGAGCCTCCCCCCTGGGCTTCTTGGTGATTGTGCTATCGACGCGTTGATCACCGATGTTCTGGGGCTCATCAACGTGGCGGGAGGAATTTTGACTCCAACTGAGCGCATTGAGGTCTCGCTCGAGGTTGGCGACTCTCTCATCCAGGCCGAGATAGATGTAATCGGAGACTCCGTGCTTCGAATTCACAACACAAAGTTGCAGGCACGCCACCTAATCGAGCCGTGGCTCACTCTTGCGCTGCTCAACCTTCATGATCCTTCGAGATCTTGGTCTTCGCTGGTCGCAGGAAAGATTTCGCAGAGCAAAAATAAAGTCTCTAACTACTACCCGCACTGCAGGGAGATAAAACTCCTGCCCGATACTGCTAGCCATGTAATTACGCACGCTCTAGGCCTGCGCTCTGCAGCGCGCATGATGCCAATAGCACTATTCCCTCGAGCGAGTACCGCAACGGCGCTCGGTAAGGCCGGTGTCAAAGGCTGGGGCAAAGCGGATGGGAATGCGCTAGGAACTGAGTTCGAGAACGAGCTCACGAATGATCTAGACCGCGCATCAACACAGTGGTTCTTTGCTGGGTCGACCCTAGATACTCTCGCGGAGACGCCTCTAACAAGTGACGAAGCGGGCCTAATAAATACATTCGGGAGCGATTCAAACAACGGAGAAGATGGTCTGGAAAACCAAGAAGCCGCTTCAATTAGCGCAGCGCTCGCCTATGTCCTCAGCCTCCGCTCTGCCTTCACGAGTACTGCACGCATTACAGAGTTCAAGCCCCAAGTGGAGGCAGCACAATGAGCTCAACCTTCGATGTAAAACATGATGCTCTACCAGCAGGCCTCGCTGCGCTCGAGGCGAGTGCAGGGACCGGGAAGACCTACACGCTTACCCATATCGTCGCTCGGCAGATTATTGAGCAGGATGTGAAGATCGATCGTTTCCTGATCGTCACGTATACGCGTGCCGCTGCTGCTGAGCTGCGAACTCGCACACGCGATGCCATCGTCTCATGGCGAGATGAGATCGCATCAGGGAAAATTGAGCCTGCGGTCGGGAGAGAGGTCGCACTCAACCGCCTAGAGGACGCTATTGCGAACTTCGACTCCGCCACAATCACAACTATCCATGGCTTCTGTCAGGTTGCACTGGGTTCTCTAGGCGTGCAGTCTGGGCGCGTCGGTAAAGATACATTCGATGAGGCAAATGAAGCATTGATTCGCGAGGTAGTACGCGATCACCTACTTCGCCGACTAGCCATGAAGCCTGATGATCTCTCACGCGCCGACGACGCTCTAAGTACATCGAAGTCAAAGGAGACTCCGAGGAAAATTGAAGAGGCTGTGATAACAGTTGTCAATCGCTTTCTCGGAAATCAAGGCAGTCTTCTACTCTCCCCTGATGTAAATATTGCAGAGCCTGATGCCGCTATTTCTCTCGCAGGAGATTGGGGCGCACTGGTTCAGGACATCGTCGCAGATATTAAGGACCGAAGACGCAGTGCCGGGGTCGCGACTTTTGACACACTCATATCCGATCTCGCTGAGCAGTTATCTGGCATAAATGGCGATGCCGCTGCAGCAGCGCTTCGGAGCCGTTTCTCGGTGATTATGGTCGACGAGTTCCAAGACACAGACCGCATGCAGTGGCAGATATTCCACCGCGGCTTTGCCGATACATCTCTTGCGAATCCACGCACCCTGATCATTGTGGGCGATCCAAAGCAGGCCATCTATAGATTCCGCGGCGCAGATGTAGCAACCTACATTTCAGCCGCGCATACACAGGCCAACTCGCTCCACGCCCTCGCGGTAAACCAGCGCTCTGACACGCTGCTTCTAGAGGGCTTGAATGCACTCTTTGCTGGCTCAACTTTTGATGGGGCGGATCGCATCAAGTACGAGACCGTCGCCGCACGCGACGGCGCATCAGAGATGGGGATTTCATTCCCCGCTGCTCAAGAGACGCCAGAGAGCGCGCTCCAGTCTGTTAAGCCAATCGAGATTCGATGGGTCTCCCCTGATGAGACCTCTGCGTCAACTGACATAATCCTCGCCGACCTCGTTGATGTTGTGCGCGAGCACTTAGTTGCCACTCTCCCCGTCCTCGATGCAGAGCGCTGCGAGGTTGGCAGACGAGATGTCGAGCCTGGAGACATAGGGATACTCGTGAAGAGCAATACAGATGGCGACAAGATTGCATTGCTTCTTCGAAAGCACGGAATACCTGCGGTGCGCTCTGGCGTCGGGAGTGTCGAGCAGTCCCCTGCCGCCGTACAACTACGCGCGCTTCTCTACGCCATGGAGCGCCCTAGCGATACGCGCCGAGGGCGCCTAGTAGCCAACGGGTGGTTCTTCGGGCTTACACCTACCGAGGCATTAGAGGGCACTGCAATTCTCGAGATCCAGCAGCAACTCGCAGCTTGGGCGGATGCACTCGCTAAGTTCGGCGTATTCCACTTATGGACCACCATTAGGCATAGAGCCGGCTCCTTAATCTCAATCGCAGCACATGGTGATGGCGATCGCGGCTACACAGACCTAGAGCACCTTATTGAGGTCTTGAACCGATGCTTGGAGGGGCGCCCTAGCTCAGTCGATCTCTGCATCAGCATCCTCGATGACTTAGCGAGTCACGCATCCGAGAGCGAGGAGAGGCGCAGGCGTATCGACTCAGACTCTGCCGCTGTGCAGATCACAACTATTCACTCCGCTAAAGGGCTTGAGTACCCGATTGTGTTGCTACCTCTAGTGACGAAGCAGCCCAACAACACAAACCCAGAACCATTTGTATTTGGTTACGCAGGAGAACGCCTTGTAGACGCTGGCCCTGGTATTAGTTGGAGTGAGCCGGGGCGTGAGGGGACACCGGCTGATCGCTCGATTCGCAAGAGTCTCTCTGAGGCGGAGGTCAACGAAGAGGATCGCAGGCTTGCATACGTCGCGCTTACCCGCGCCAAGCATCGCCTTGTCATCTGGGTTCGACACTCGCGCGGCTCAGAGAAGGGCGGACTCGGGAGACTTCTCTGGGGAGAGCGAGTCGATGGTGCACTAACGAAACCGAGTGACACACACGCGCCTCTCGCTAAGGATCCTGAGTCGGGAGTCGTAAAGCCTACGACGGCAATTGAAGCGACAGCCTGCTACGAGGCTCTCGCTGCGCTAGCCCCCTTATCAATTTCACACCGCCAGATTTGGATGCAGACGCCTGGCAGCGGCGCCGAGATTCTTGCTACTCAGGGCGGCGCACCGGCAACCAAGATTCTTGATGCAGAGCGAGTGCTACTGCGAGCTGGTTGGCGCGCGTGGTCATACTCATCTCTCACCGATGACAAGAGTGCTATCTCTAACTACGGACCAGAGGCACTACGCGACGATGAGCCCAACGAGCACTTAAGCGAATCCCAGTCCCCTAGCGAGCCCAACCCGTGGGATGCACTCTCAGCAGGCACCGGATTCGGTGATGCAGTTCATCGGATACTCGAGGAGGCAGATTTTGCTTTACTCCGGCCAGCGGAGGATGACACAGCGGCAAAGGCAAGCCTGATTGAGACTGTCATGGTTCATAAATACAGGCTCAGTCCGAGTGATAAGCCTGAGACTCTGCGCGACTGTCTCCTAGATGCAGTGCGCACTCCCTTAGATGCAGGCTTCAATAATCGCAGTATCGCCGAGGTCATCGCAGATGGAAGCCTGAGAGAACTCGACTTCTCCTTCAACCTAGGGAGCAGCCCTGGGGCAACAGGCGGCTCTGCAGACCTTGCTCTGATCGCAACGCTGAGCAATCAGTTAGCAGCCGATGATCCGTTCCGCTCCTACTTTGCTCGTATCGGGCCGGGGATGCTTAGTGCAGATGTCGTATCCGGTTACCTAAGTGGAAGCATCGACCTTGTAGTACGGGCGCCCAATGACTCTGGCGTGCAGCGCTACTTCGTTGTCGACTACAAGACCAACCGTCAGCGACAAGGGCACTATGACCCCGCCGCGGTTAGAGGATTGATGGAGCATGGCAACTACCCGCTTCAGGCCGCTATCTACCTTGTGGCATTACAGCGCTATCTACGCCTACGCATCGGAGACTCCTACGACCCGGCACTCCACCTTGGGGGCGCCTCCTACTGGTTCATGAGAGGCCTGCTCGGTGCGGATACCCCAATCACTGATGGAGAGCGCAACGGCGTCTGTTCATGGACTCCATCTGCTGCATTCATCAATGGCCTCGACAATCTTCTCGGGGGTCAATCATGAGCGCGGAAGAAATGATTACAGAGACAAGCCAAGAGAGTTATAGCTACGTCAGAGGCTTGATTGACTACGGAATCCTCTCCTCTACGGAGAGACTCGCAGCCGACCTGATAGAGCGCCGCTGGCAGGTAAGCGACCCCGTGATCGCGTTTGCAACTGCGATTGCTGTGTGGGCCGACCGCACTGGCCACGTCGGCGTAGACCTATCGCGCATTGAGATCGTCTTAGGCCAAGCGCGGCGCACTCCGGGGAATAGCACTCCAGCGAACCGCTCCAATACTCAAACGGAGGATCAGCTACCCCCGCTCCCGACTGCTCAAGCAATACGAGTAGCGCTGACAAGTCGGCTAGATATCGTGCACCACCTACCCGACTCACCGGGGACACATGCAGAAGCAGCAGCACACCTCTCACCGTTAGTGCTCTGGAGAGATCGCTTATATACGCAGCGCCAATTTGTAGATGAGCGCAGCGTCGCCGAGCAGATTCAGGCACGTTGTATAGATGCAGCGATTAGTAATAGGGCCGCAGCGGATGCTTTCCTTGATAGGGCGGCTAAGGAACTCGACGAGAGCCAGCGTGACGCTGTCGAGATGGTGTTATCACGACGACTAACGATTATCACCGGAGGACCAGGCACGGGCAAGACCTACACACTCGCGCGTGCCCTCGGTGCCCTCCTCTCCGCTGAGCCAGATTTAGAGATCGCTCTCTGCGCACCGACCGGCAAAGCAGCGACTCGCATGCAGGAGTCAATCGCCGCGGCTATAGATGAAGACTTTGGGGTTACGGCAGAGACTCTCTCTGCTCTAAAGCCGCGCACAATCCATGGGCTACTCGGAGCGCGAGGCATCTCGACGCGATTTAGTCATGACACTGCGCGCCCCCTTCGCCATGATGTTGTTGTCATAGACGAGGCGTCGATGGTCTCATTACAACTAACAGCGCGCACACTCGAGGCAATCAATCCAAATGCTCGCATTGTGCTAATCGGCGACCCCGATCAACTCTCAAGCGTTGAGGCAGGATCAGTACTCGGTGATATTGCTAACGCAGAAGGCTCCTCAATCAGGGCAAGTATCTCGACGCTCTCGACAGGCCATAGAGCAGGCGAGGCGATCGTAGGGCTAGCGCAGGCAATTCGCGATGGTGACGACGCCGCAGTTCGTAGAGCATTTACCAATTCTCCAGATCGCTTAGTACTCGTTGAGACCAGCAAGAGCGGCCCCACTCATGTTGCTGAGCACCTTACCAATGCGGTAGCCGCAACAAAATCAGCACGCGACTCTGCAGTCTCTGGTGATGGAGTCTCCGCTCATGTTGCCTCGGTATCGCATCGCGTTCTATGTGGGCATAGAGCAGGGGCAGCAGGCGTAAGCGACTGGAACGAATACTTCGAGCGCTCAATTGGGTGTGCAGGTGCAAACTACGCGGGGCGTCCACTCATAGTCACGCAGAACAATCCAGTCACCGGTCTAGTAAACGGTGATACAGGGATCATGGTCAGTCATGACGGCAGGACCCAGGCTTGGTTCCCGCCGCGCCAAGCAGAGTCTGAGCCAATGGAGTTTGAGCAGGTACAACTCCCACCGGTAGAGACTTCCTTTGCAATCACAATCCATAAGAGCCAAGGCTCTGAGTATGAGCATGTAATTGTCGTGCTGCCACCCGATGGCTCACCTCTACTCACACGCGAGTTGCTCTATACCGCTGTTACTCGGGCTAAGCACTCTGTGACCTTGATCTGCACGGCTTCAGCCCTCACTAAGGCCGTCGAGACAGTTACTGAGCGAGGCTCAGGGCTAATTGAGGCTCTCGCCTGAAGAGCGTGAGACACTTGGGGCGTGTCAAGACATGTCGTCGTTATCGGTTCAGGGCTTGCGGGTAGCGCAGCCGCTAGATCTATCGCTCAACTCGGCCACCGGGTCACTGTTCTTGAGAGATTCGAGGAGTCTCACCTGCGCGGTTCTTCACACGGCACCGAGCGCGTCTTCCGACTTACATATGACGACCCTCAATACATTCAACTTGGGCTAGAGGCTCTAAGTGGATGGGCTCGCC
>CALQAT020000108.1:0-6541 GCA_943328625.2 Bordetella parapertussis
ACAGAGGATTTTGCTCACGCACTGATAACGGATTTTCATAACTCGCTTCGGGCTTCCTATACCGCAGCCGAGGTACGCGAGCAACTAACTAAAGCTGGTCTAACGCTCACGGTTGAGGAGGTAGGCGACCGCCACCTCATTGTTTACGGGCGCCTCTAAAAATCTGGTTCGAGAGAACCTGATCGAACTTATATTGCGTTCGGGCGAATGAGTGCGTCGGTGCCGCCGTCTACGAAGAGAAGGCTGCCGTGTACCCACGAGGCCTCATCGCTCAGCAACCATGCAATCGGAGCAGCGACTTCGTCCGCCCTCCCTTGGCGCCCCAAGGGAATAGGCACAAGGTCGACAAGCGGCCCAAGAGTTTCGTCTGCACGCGATGCGTCGAGGAGTGCACTCGCAAAAGGCCCAGGTGCGATTGCATTTAAGCGCACACCAGCCTCTCCCCAGAGAGTTGTACGCCGCCTGATTGCTCTTGCCACTGCCAACTTCGATGAGGCATAGGCAGTATTGCCAGCGACATCACCAGCGATTGAGAGCGCTAGCGCCTCGTCTCCAGCCACGCATGCATCAACTAGATCGGCGCGAACTGTTGGGTCAAGCGTGATGGAGTTTGAAGAAACCGCTACACAGGCTGCTCGTTCGCTCATCTTTAGCAAAGGAAACAAGCCGTCAATCAGAGCCAGTGCACCAAAGAAATTCACCGCAACAACTAACGGAGACTCCAGATATGGGCCGACTCCAGCTACAGAGGCAACGCCGTCAAGGGCTCCGTCGAGAAGTTGTTCAACCCCCGCGATTGCAGCAAGTCTCCCCTCAACTTTTGATAGGTCAGCATTTACCTCTGCGCCGTGAAGGTCGATCCCGATTACGCGATCTCCCTGAGCCTCAAGGCGTGCGCGCAGTGCAGCGCCGAGGCCAGATGAGACACCCGATACAGCAAATGTTCGCTGAGTCATTTAGTCGCGACCGGAGCAAGTAGCCCACCACATCCATTAGTAACTGGAATAGGGGTTGCACTCAGGAGAAATTCGTAGACACCGTCGGCTGCGCAGTCTTGCGCTAACTCATCTAGATCCCACTGCTGCCCCTGCGGCATTCCAACATCTCTAAGCATGATCATGTGAACAGGAAAGAGATACGGATTGGCTCCCGGGCAAGGGTATGGCTCAAAAACGTGCGTGTCGTTTGCAACGCAGGCGACATTGTTGTCGTGTAGCCATTCGACTGCATCGAGACCTATCCCGGGGGAGATATCTGCGTAGCGCTGCTTGTCGCCAATTTTAAAGAAATGCATCTGACCGGTTCGGACAAGAACCGCATCACCAGGCATCACAGTTAACCCAGCAGTGGATAGGCACTCCTCTAGATCTGCACCGGTAATCGAGTACGACTCCTCGAACCACTCGACCCCTTTAAGGCGTGCAACATCGCAGAGAAGGCCGCGCGTAACCACTGGCCCAAAATTCTCGATTCCCAGCCGAGTCGCTCCCGCATCCTGCGAGATTACCGATGCCGGCAATCCGTTGAAGAGGAGTCCGTCATAACCTGCATGAGCAAGCGCATCCCAATGCGTTGTCGATTGAAGCCCGGTCTCTATTTTGTCGTCGCTCGTTGCAAAATCGCCGGAATCACCGGTAAACGCATACGAGACAGATGTCATTGTGTGCAGAGGATTCGACCGACCAGGGATACGGCCCGTCTGGGGACCATCTGCATCTACTGGAATTGCTAAAGGGAAAGAGACTCCGCGGCGAACAGCGGAGGCCCCACGCTTCGTCGAGGCAGCATCTAGGAGATTGAGCGTGCCGCGTTGATCCTCGGCTCCCCAGCGCCCCCAATTAGATACCCTCGCTGCAAGGGCACGCTGATTCTCATTGAGTGGCACGAGGGATCAAACCTCCGAGTACTTCTTGCGCAGCTCGTGCTTCAATACTTTGCCTGTTGGGTTACGCGGGAGAGCGGGAAGAATCTCAAGCTGCTCCGGAATTTTTTGAATCATCAGCCCTGCGTCCTTACAGAAAGTAAAGAGTTCAGTCAGCTCAGGCGCGGCTGCGTTCTCAGCAAGAACTATTACCGCGCATGCCCGCTCACCAGATGCAAGATCCGGAAGGCCAATAACAGCAACATCTGCAACAGCAGGGTGAGTAAAGAGTAGGTCCTCAACTTCCTTAGCGGAGATGTTCTCGCCCTTGCGGATAATTACATCCTTAAGGCGACCCGTGATCGTGACATAACCGTCAGCATCAACAATGCCGAGATCACCTGTTCGGAAGTAACCCTCATCGTCGAACCCAGTGGCATTTAGAGCAGGTTCTGTATACCCAAGACACATCTGAGGGCCTTTAACGCGGATCTCTCCCTCTACCCCGCGCCCCACGACCTCTCCCTCGATTGTCACAACCTTGACCACGACCCCTGCGGTTAGCGGGCCCTCAGTCTTTGCAAGTTGTTCATCAGTATCGGTCGTGCGCGCCATGGAGAGGATCGGACACTCGGTAAGCCCATAACCAGAGAGAATTCCGACACCCCCGAGTTGTTCTTTTACGTCGTAATGAAGCTGAGGAGGCTTCGCGGCTCCCCCGCCAACAAAGAGTCGTGTCTCTGGGAAGAGCGGGTGGTCAGCGTGTTGCTGCGCCTCTAGGTATGCAAGGTGAAAGAAGGTGCCAGCGCCTGCGACAGTTACTCTCTCGCGTTCAAGCACAGGGATTGTTGTTGCAGGGAGAAACGCCTCGACGATGACCTGAGGTGTACCTGCGATCAGGCCAGCGAAAAGCCAGCCCGCTCCACCAATATGTGTAAAGGGAAAAATCAAAGCGTTGCGGTCTGCGGAGGTGAGCTGGAACGCATCGACCATCGCGTAGCCGGAGTGAGCAACCGTCATATCGGTATGGCGTGCTCCCTTTGGGTCAGCAGTAGTACCAGATGTATAGAAGAGCCAGCGGAGCGGCGCCTCTATCTGCATGCCTGGACTAAAAGTGCCCAACGCTCCAGTCGGCTCTGCGCCAAGAGATTTTGGATCGCCCTCTGGAAGATTGCTGCGCTCAACAACGACCACCTTAAGCCCGGGCGTCTCGATCGCGATTGAATTCGCCATTGCCGCGTAGTCAAAGCCGCGCCACTCGCCGGTTACGACCAATACCTTTGCACCAGATTCACGCACAACGAAACCAACCTCACGATCACGGTATATCGGAAGGATTGGATTCTGCACTGCACCGAGGCGGGAGAGGCCGCCTACAAGGACCATGGACTCAAGCCACGTCGGCAACTGCCATGCAACGACATCGCCCTCACCGATGCCTAGCGCAGCAAAGCCTGCTGCACAGCGCAGTCCGGCATCACGGTATTCGGCAAACGTCAGGGAGCGACCGTCTTCATCTATAGCGAAACGAGCATCCGGCGTTACCTCGGCGCGTTGATTGATCAAATCCCAGAGTGAGCTCCACTCGGTTAACCAGCCATTAGCTCCGCTCGCTTGTGTCATTCGGGGAATCCTCCGCCATAGCTAACAAGACCACCATCGAAGTTAACGATCGAACCCACCATGTAGCGAGCATCGTCTGAGGCTACATATGCAACGCAGGTTGCGACCTCCTCTGCCTGAGATACGCCGATCTTCGAGATAATCGTACGAAGATCATCAACAGAGGCACCCTCGGGGAGTTTGAATGACTTCGTAAGAGGCGTGCGCATTCCGCCTGGAGCGACAGCGTTGACTCTGACTCCACGCGCTACGTACTCAACCGCGAGAGCACGCGTGAGATTCACGACTCCGCCCTTTGATGCGCAGTACGCGGCACTAAACGGCTGACCCATGAAGCCCGCATTCGACGCGATATTCACGATTGTGCCCCCACCGTCAAGAAGATAAGAAAGGGTTGCGCGGCACATGAAGAATGTCCCATCGAGGTTTACAGCGATGATCCTTCTCCACTGCTCTGCAGTCTCCTCCTCAGATCGCGCAGAGCCAAGAATGCCTGCAGAGTTGACGAGTATCTGAGGGCGACCGAGGGCGGACGAGACGGCCTCCACCGTGGAGATACATCCATCAAAATCAGAGACATCGGAGCGGAAGGCTGTTGCTTTACCTCCGTTGGAGACGATCTCGGCAGCGACTCGTTCGGCTGCCTCCTCCGCTATATCCAACACCGCGACCTTTGCGCCCTCAGCGGCGAATAGTTCAGCCGTGGCTTTCCCTAGGCCTGAGCCCGCTCCAGTAACGATTGCAGTGCGGTCTGTAAAGCGGGGCATGGAACTCCCTTATGGAGGATTAGACGGGTATGGAGAATTAATTAAGGTTAGAGCCGTCGAATCTAACAAGCGGCGAGAGGTCCGTGCGAGGCAGAGGGCCTGGCGCAGCCCTCACCGTACTGCCGGAGACGCCAATGGAGACTCTGCCCACGTAACCTCCATAACTGCGTGGATCAAAGCAATGAAATACCTACCTCAGAGCCTCACTCACTAGGCATCGATACTGGCTTCACGACCAGAGACGCACTCCGGGCTGCTGCCCTACGCCATCCACAGAGAGAGGCCTACGTCCACGGAGAGCGTCGCATCAACTATGCCCAACTTGAGGCGGCGAGCAAAGGGGCGGGTTCGCTCCTAATGGAGTCCGGCGTCAAGGTTGGCGATGTAGTGGCGATCCTGCTGCCTAGCGGAGTCGATTACGCAATTTGGTACTTGGCCTGCCTACGAATCGGAGCGATAGCGACTGGAGTAAATCGTCGCCTCGCGGAGCCAGAGCAGCGCAGCATCATCTCGAGAACAATGCCAAGAGTCAGCATCGTCATGGAGCCTAACGACGCGCCATTTGGTCTCGAGTGTGGCCATTTGATTACCTCTGAGGCATTCGAGTCCGCATATTTGCGCCCACTCGCAGAGGAGCCGACCATCAATGAGAGCACGGTTGCATGCATCGTTTGGACAAGCGGAACAACCGGTGAACCTAAAGGCGCTGTTTATGACCACGCGCGCCTTGAGGCGATCTCGCGCAACATTGGGGATCTAACTGCAGATGCCGATCGACGGCTTGTATCCCTCCCATTCGCCCACGTCGGGTACATGACCCGAGTCTGGGATGAGATTGCACACGGAACAACTCTCGTCATGACCGGCGAGCCTTGGTCGCCCAGCGAGACGCTTCGCCTCCTACGCGATGAATCGATCACGGTTGGAACAGGGGTCCCGACACAGTGGGAGTTGGTGCTTGCCCATCCGGACCTTGCATTAACTGACTGCTCACACCTTCGACTATGTGGCATCGGTGGATCGGCTGTCTCGCCTGACTTGATCAGGCGCATGAGGTTTGCCCTCGCATGCCCAGTCATGAATCGATATACGAGTACCGAGGCAGGCGTAAGTACCGGTACCGAGATTGGGGACCCCGACGAGGTCGTTGCCGAGACGGTAGGAAAGCCGGCGAGCGAAGTCGAACTGCGTTTGGTTGACGGGGATGGCGATGATGTCGAGCCAGGAGCGGTAGGTGAGATTCTTCTGCGCTCCCCGATGGTCATGATCGGGTACTGGCAAGACCCGTCCCTAACTTCAAGCGTGCTCGAGGCAGATGGCTGGCTAAGGACCGGAGACCTAGCTCGGCGCGATGAATCTGGCAACCTACGGATAGTGGGGCGATTAAAGGAGATGTACATCCGCGGGGGCTATAACGTCTACCCGGCAGAGATTGAGAATGTCTTGAGTAAGCACCCGCAGATAGGGAGAGTGGCAATAGTGCCTGCTCCAGCTCCAGTGCTCGGCGAGATCGGAGTTGCATTCATTGTCCCTCGGGATGCTGCCAACCCTCCAACACTTGAGGCGCTACGGTCATGGCTGAAGAACAAGCTCGCAGATTACAAAGCCCCTGAGCGCATAGTTATCATGAACGAATTGCCGCTCACGAGCATGCTGAAAGTCGATAAGAAGACCCTTACTGAACTAGCGAAAGCAAAAGAGGAATAATGGCAATCCAAGAAGTAGGGAGTGGAGATACACGCAAGAAGCCCATCAAACTTGGTGGGGCGCTCGTTACTCTCGTTGAGCCTCACCGCGGGCATGAGGTCGAGTACAACCGCTGGTACGAGCGCGACCACTACTACTCGGGGTGCATGATTGGTGCATGGACAATCGCTGGCACGCGTTTTGTTGCGACGAGCGACTGCAAAGCGAAGCGCTATCCAGCCAACTCTTCATTTGCTCCGGATACCAGCAAGGGTTCCTACCTAGCGCTGTACTGGATACTGGCGGGCAAGTTTGGTGAGTGGATTCAATGGGGTACGGATCAGGTCAATTGGCTCCACGAGAATGATCGAATGTTCCCCCATCGCGACCACGTGCATACCCTGATGTACAAGGTGGCCGGCGAGCAGCATGCAACCGAGGATGGCGTACCCACCGAGTTAGCACTCGACCGCAGATATCCCGGGCTTGCGATGTTTATGTTTGAACTCGCTGAGGGAGTAACCCTCGATCAGGTCAACGCGTGGTCTGAGTCACGGCCGCTACCGGCCGATCAGATGGTTCGCTTTACCCCGATTCCACTGCT
>CALQAT020000109.1:0-6475 GCA_943328625.2 Bordetella parapertussis
GCGCGTGAACAACTCTTCATTGCGACTCATGCGTTGAGAACCTCTGCGACCTCGCGGGCCAAGTATGTGAGTATGAAATCTGCACCCGCACGCTTGATAGCTAGAAGGTGCTCGAGTGCGACTGCGTCTCCATCAATCCACCCACGCTCTGCAGCGGCCTTGATCATCGAATATTCGCCGCTTACGTGGTAGGCGGCAACCGGAATATCGAATGAGTTTCGAAGAGCGGTTATTACATCCAAGTAAGCGACCGCGGGCTTGACCATCAACATATCGGCACCCTCCTCGACATCGAGGGCTGCCTCCTCGAGTGCCTCGCGCGCGTTCCCTGCGTCCATCTGGTAACCGCGACGGTCCCCAAATTTGGGCGCGCACTCTGCAGCATCCCTAAAGGGGCCGTAGAGCGCCGACGCGTACTTAACTGCGTAGGAGAGGATCGCAGTATCAGCGTGGCCTGACGAGTCGAGCGCGGCGCGAATTGCACCGACCTGCCCATCCATCATCCCGCTAGGTCCGATTACATCTGCACCTGCGTCGGCCTGAGAGATTGCAATCGATGCGTAGCGCTCCAGAGTGGCATCGTTATCAACACTGCCATCCGGTCTAAGCAATCCGCAGTGTCCGTGGTCTGTGAACTCGTCAAGGCAGTCGTCGGTCATGATCACAAGTGAGTCACCGACCGCGTCTCTGATTGCACGCACTGCCGTCTGCACGATCCCGTCGGCTCGATCGGCCCCGCTACCGCTCTCGTCTTTAACTAGCGGTACCCCGAAGAGAATTATCGATGGAACCCCGAGTGCAACCAATGCCTTCGCCTCTAGGGTGACGCTCTCAATCGTGTGCTGTGCAACCCCGGGCATCGAGAGCACGGGCTCTGGAGCATCGAGTCCCTCTTTCACGAAGAAAGGAGCAACGAGATCATCTACCGACAACCGCGTCTCCGCTACTAGTCGCCGCATAGCGGGGGTTGTACGAAGTCGCCGCGGGCGACGCTCGGGGAAGGCCATAACCCGTAACGTTACCGCTACGCCATTGATTCCCACGCAGCAAGGGCTGTGGCGATAACTCCGTCAATGGTGTGCTCTGCTGCTTCGTGGCTTACGACCCAGCCCAGGCCAGTCGCTACCTCTGAGGTAATCGGGCCTATAGATATAACAGCGGGCTGCGAAGAAGGCACCCAGCCGAGGACCTCTGTGAGGTTCTTCACAGTGGAGCCAGATGTAAATGTGACTAGATCCACATCGCCACTGCGAACCTGCTCAAGAAGCGTCGGGTCTGGATCCGCACGCACTGTTCGGTATACATCGAGAATCTCAACGGAGTATCCGCGAGCCGTTAATCCATCTGGCAACGCATCGCGCGCCTCCTCAGCTCTCGCGATTAATACGCGTGCTCCCTCTCCGGTCGGGTCAGGCATCGCTTCTAGTAGCGACTCTGCAACAAAGCGCTCTGGTAATAGATCGCAGCGCAATCCGCGAGCGGCGAGTGATGCTGCAGTACCTGGCCCAATTGCAGCAACCCTCACTCCCCAGAACACGCGCGCATCTAACCCTGCGACATCCATACCGTTCTCAAAGAATCCATCTACTCCATTAGGTGAGGTGAAGATAATCCACTCAAGGCCACCGAGCTCTGGGAGATTGACCTCAAGCGGCTCGATCTTGATTGATGGCAACTCAAGTACAAGCGCACCGAGATTCTCAAGTCGCTCTCGTAACGAACTCGCCTGCTCGCGAGCGCGTGTTACAACAATGCGAGCACCGAGAAGTGGGCGCTGCTCGAACCATGAGAAATCAAGGGCTGCAACCTCGCCAACAATAATGGCTGATGGTGAGCGAATACCAGCATCGCCTGCCTCGCCGAGTGTGGTCCGCAGTGTCTGCTGCTCTGGGCGCGTTCCATAACGAACTGCAGCGACTGGAGTATCCGCACCTCGACCGCCAGCCATTAGGCGCTCTGCGATATCGCGAATGTGCGCGGCCCCCATGAGGATTACGACCGTTCCTCCGACTGCGCCGAGAGCGTCCCAGTTCACATCTGTGCGGCCCTTTGCGGGGTCTTCGTGGCCGGTGACAATAGTGACGTGGGTCGATACATTGCGGTGCGTAACTGGAATCCCGGCATATGCAGCAGCGGCGATTGCACTAGTTACACCAGGTACAACCTCGAAAGGTACGCCGGCAGCGATCAGGACCTCCGCCTCCTCGCCGCCGCGACCAAATACAAACGGGTCTCCGCCCTTCAAGCGCACGACCTCTAGACCTTTTAGTCCGCGATCAACCAGAGTTGCGTTTATGCCGTCTTGATCCATCGCAACATTGCCAGGAGATTTTCCGACATCTACCAACTCGGCGTTACGCGGTGCGAGTGCGAGAAGTGACGGGTGGGCGAGTCGGTCATATACAACAACATCAGCGGCACGTATAAGAGCAGCGCCGCGTTGCGTGAGTAGGCCGGGGTCACCGGGGCCTGCACCAACTAAGTAAACGGTCATTCCCCATCCTCCATCAAGAGTGCGCAGAGGCTTCTACCGAGGGCATCGGGGTCGCTTCCGACCCCTTTCGCTCGTCTGACCGAGGAGCCATCTTCTTGCGCCAGCAAAGCCTGCATCGAGATCATGCCGCCAGACTTAATAGTTGCGTAGGCCCCAACAGGTACATCGCATCCGCCGCCAAGCGCTGCTAGAAAGGCTCGCTCCGCCTTAACTGCAAGATGGGCAATTGCATCGTCAATAGCTGCAAGAGCAACGAGTGCCTCTGCATCATCTAGCCGAGACTCAACTGCTAGCGCACCCTGCGCCACTTGGGGCAGCATCACCGATGGCTCCAAGCGTTGAGCGATGCGATCGCCTAGGCCGAGTCGATCAAGCGCTGCAGCGGCCACAACAATTGCATCGAAATCAGCGGCTTTACCAAGGCGAGTACCGATATTGCCGCGCAGCTCTCCGAACTCGAGGTCAGGGCGAATCGCTGCTAATTGCGAACGTCGTCGAACTGACCCAGTACCTATGCGCGCTCCTTGGGGAAGCTTCTCGAGTCGCGAGCCAACAAGAGCATCCCTAGCGTCTGCACGCTCTGGGACCGCCGCAAGAATCAAACCCTCCATGGTGATGGCCGGTAGATCCTTAGCCGAGTGGACCGCAAGGTCGGCCTCGCCGCGGAGCACAGCCTCTTGAACCTCTTTTACAAATACCCCAGTACCGCCGATGGCGTGAATTGGGCTCGTTGTGTCTTGGTCGCCGCGCGTCTCAATAATTACTAATTCGCTAGGTGAGCCAAGCATCTCGGCGACGCGCTCCGCCTGCCATAGGGCAAGAGCAGATCCTCGCGTCGCTATTCGTAGAACGCGATCCGATCCCGAGGTCACGCTCTTGGCCCCGCTTTACCTTTGGCCCCGGTCATCTCAGGACTTAGGCTCGTCGCCCGGCTCTTCAATATCAAAGAGCGCAGCGACTGCATCGGCCAAGAGTTCGCCGCGCGCGCTTCCGGCTGAGTCTTTAAGGCGCTGCGTTGGGTCGTGCAGAAGTTTGCTAACGATTGATTTTGTGAGTGCCTCAACGCTTGCTCGCTCCTCATCGGATAAGCCAGCAAGGCGAGACGAAGATCGCGCTAACTCGTTGTTACGCACCTCCTCGCCACGCTCGCGAAGCGCAGTAATCAATGGAACGACGGTACGCATGGTGCGGTCTAGTTGGAAGCGCTCAAGCTCCTCCATCAGAATGCTCTGGACCTTTGGAACTTCACGTCGGCGCTCGTGGAGGGACGCGTCGGTAAATGCCTTCAGACTGTCCATATCAAAGAGGGCCACACCAGCGATAAGGCCAACGCCAGGATCAACATCGCGAGGAACTGCCACATCAACAACCACTAGGGGTCGCCCAGCCCGAACATCCATTACAGCCTCGATGTCTTGGCGCTCTACGTGGACCTCAGTTGAGTCCGTAGCGGTGAGTAAGAGGTCAACACTGGCGAGCACATCGCCGACCTCCGCAAGCGTCACCGAGCGCCCACCTACGCGCGCTGCTAATTCAACTGCGCGCGCGTGTGTGCGATTTGCGACTGCAACATCAGATACACCCGCAGCCGCAAGAGCGCGCGCCATTCCTTGTGCGACATCACCTGCACCAAGAATGAGCACTGAGCGATTATCTAGCGTGCCTAGGTGCTGCTCCGCTAGGGATACAGCAGCAGAGGAGACAGAGAGAGTATTGCGGCTAATTGATGTCTCGGATCGAGCGCGCTTGCCAGCCTCAATGGCGTGGCGAAAAACTCGATCTAGAAGCGGGCCAGAGGCTCCTTCTTTCTCGGAGAGCATCCACGCCTCACGAACCTGGCCAAGAATCTCTCCCTCACCAACAATCATTGAGTCGAGACCTGCCGCTACGCGAAATAGGTGCGCAACTGCACCGTCGTCGTAATAGGTATATAGATGCTCTGCAAAATCATCTGGCTCGAGTGATGCTTGATCGGATAAGAAATCCTGCACATCAGATACGCCATTGTGAAACTTTGTACAGCGCACGTAGATCTCGGTGCGGTTACAGGTTGAGAGAAGTACGACCTCAGCAAGGTGGTTACGGCTCGCTAGGTCATGCACTGCTTTTACGATCCTCGAAGATGGCACAGCGACTCGCTCGCGCATCTCAACGGGCGCGGTGTTGTGATTGAGGCCTACAACAATCAACGACATGCTCTAAGTGCCTCCCTGGCCGCGTCTATGCGGCCCATTCGTACATCCTCAAGGATTCCCGAATCCAGCGCCCGTCGCCAATCGAGGCCTTCTGTGGGCAGCCCTAGGGCCTTCTGCTCGTCGCGAATCTCAGCCATCACATCTAGAAGCGTCTCATACTCAGGCCCAAACTCTTCAGATAAGCGCTCTTTTAGCCATGCAGCCAATGCGGGGCTTCGCCCACCGGTGCTGATGGTGAGAAGGAGGTCGCCCCTACGCAGGACCGTGGGAATACTGCAGGTCGAGGCGCTCGGGTCATCGGCTGAGGCGACCCATACCCGATACTCGTCTGCGCATCGGGCTACCTCTTGGTCTACCTCGAGGACTCCGGTTGCGCTTAGGGCCAACCAGGCTCCATCAAGGTCTTGAGGGGCGAAGCCACGGCGGTGCCACGTAATCAACCCTCTCTCCGCCAGAGAGGCGATCTCAGGGCTCGCGTCCGGCGCGATTACCTCGAGATCAGCACCCGCCTCTAGGAGCGCTCTGAGGCGTCTGGTAGCGATACGCCCACCGCCGACGACCACGCAGCGCCTGCCCTCAACTACTAGCCCAACCGGGTACACATGGTGGACGGGTCGCGGGTTGTCCCCAAGCGGTGGCTCAATATCAGCACCGATATCTGCCTGCTTTCCATCGCCCTTTTCATCGCCCATTTCATCGCCCATTTCGTCGCCCACACCCCCGACGGTACCCCCAAGTGCGCTTGGGTTTACGCTCAAGGCCGAATGGAAGCCTCCCTCGCCTTCATAGCCACTGTGGTGGCCACCCTTTTTGCTCAGGCCACGCTGGCTCGCGCCACAAGACACCGACGACCTCAAGATGGTGCCTGGGCATTTGCCCTCGCAACATTTGCCCTCGCCTCGGCTGCTCTCTTCATCGGGGTAACCACCGGTTGGGACAATGGAACCTTCCGAGCCTTCTATTTACTCGGGGCGATTCTCTCGGTTCCGTGGCTTGCCCTAGGGACGATCTACTTAATTCACGGCAACACTATTGGGCGCAGGGTGCAGTGGTGCTTGGTTGCATTCAGCGGTATGGCTCTCGGTGCAATGCTCACGTGCGCGATAGCGCCTGGCATTGCCGGATCGGCCATTCCGGTCGGCAAAGAGGTCTTGCCCGTACTGCCGAGAGTCCTCGCTGCATCTGGGAGTGGCCTAGGCGCACTCGTGATCATTATCGGCGCAGTGCTCTCTGCAATTCGCTGGATGCGCGAGCCGGGCACAGTTGCACGAAGACGCGCGATAGCGAATGCACTAATCGCGTTAGGGACATTAATTCTCTCCGGCGGAGGACTTATCCAAGGGATCGTAGGTAAGGACACCGCGTTCACTGTTTCGCTGGCTCTAGGAATCTCTGTGATCTACGCGGGATTCCTAGTTGCATCGGGTGCAGGCCAAGGAGCGAATCAAGTCGAGCCTTCAACAAGCAACTAGAGGGTAAGTGCTCGCCTCAATAGTTTTCCAGCCTCGCTGCGGGGCAATTCATCTACAAAAGTGAACTTGCTTGGAATCTTGTAGCGCGCGAGTCGAGAACCAACATGGCGACGGAGTGAATCAAGATCGACTCTCTCCCCCTTCTCCAGCACAACCCATGCCCCTACTGCTTCTCCAGAACGTTCGTCTGGAATCGCGGCCACGGCACAATCGACAACACTGGCGTGCGTACGAAGCACATCCTCAACCTCGGCCGGATAGACATTGAAGCCAGAGACGATGATCAAGTCTTTAAGCCTGTCAACAAGACTCAA
>CALQAT020000110.1:0-6184 GCA_943328625.2 Bordetella parapertussis
GAACGTCTTGTCTCAACTGGTCGAGCGTTTGAGTATTGGGGCCACGAGGCATCGCTGCTTCCAGTTGAGCTGCATCCACTTCTGCGTTGGCGCATGGAGGCCGCGCGCAATGGAGAGATATGGAGCGGGCTCTCCGATGTGTTTGAAGAGCAACCCGATTATGTGGAGGGAGTTCTAAAGGAGATAACGAACCGTGGTCCGCTAAGTGCGCGAGACCTTCCAGATCGTGGAGCGAAGGCTGGTCCTTGGTGGGGATGGGATGCAGGTAAACGCGCGCTCGAGTATTTGTTCTGGACGGGAACAATCACGGCATGGCGCAGACCAAATTTTGAGCGCGTCTACGACTTAACGGAGCGCTCCCTGCCGAGCGAGATACTCAATGCGCCTACACCGACCCGAGAGGACGCGCAGAAAGATTTGTTGTTGCGCGCAGCTGCAGCCTTTGGTGTCGCAACCGCTGCCGATCTTGCTGACGCATTTCGCATTAAGGCGCCTGTAGCAAGGCCGCTCATTGCTGAGCTGGTTGAGGAGGGAGCACTCGAGGCAATCACGGTAGAGGGCTGGAAGCACCAGGCTTTTCGCATGCCCGGCACTCGCACGCCTCGCGCTGTCGATGCCCGCGCGTTGCTTGCTCCTTTCGATTCTCTGATGTGGGGGCGCGATCGAGTGGAGAGACTCTTCGGTTTTCATTACCGACTTGAGATTTATGTGCCGGCCCCCAAGCGCATCTACGGGTACTACGTGATGCCGTTCCTGCTGGGCGAGGATTTGGTGGCCAGAGTTGAGATGAAGTCCGATCGCAAGGCCGGAGTGTTGAATATCTCGGGGGCTTGGGCAGAGCCCGGGGTAGAGCTGGGACTAGTAGCCAAGGCCCTAGTTAGTGAGGCCGCTTCACTGGCTCAGTTCCTAGGCCTCGATCGGCTGACCCTTGGTCGCCGTGGAGATCTCATGAAGCCTCTGCGCTCGGCGTTATCAAGTCTCGACTCCTGAGGCAGAGACCAAAAACGCGCGCCACACCCACTTAACGAGCCTCTCCCCTGTAGAGTCCCTCACCGTGATTCTTAGTGACCGCACAATCAAAGAAGAGATCGCCGCAGGGCGCATAATCATCGACCCTTTCGACCCGGCGGATATTCAGCCATCATCGGTTGATCTTCATGTCGACGGTTTCTTTCGCGTCTTTCGTAACGACACGACGCCGTACATTGATCCCAAGGAACCGCAAGAGGATCTAACAGAGCTTGTTGAGGTCAGTCTCCCGACTGCATTTATTCTGCACCCTGGCGAGTTTGTTCTTGGATCGACTCTCGAGCGCGTTGCTATCCCAAATGATTTAGTTGCACGACTTGAGGGGAAGAGCAGCCTCGGTCGACTCGGGCTCTTGATTCACTCGACCGCCGGATTCGTTGATGCCGGATGGGATGGTCATCTAACGCTTGAGCTCTCAAATGTTGCGAACCTGCCGATTGCTATTTACCCAGGTATGAAGATTGGGCAGATCTCATTCTTGAAGATGACAACCGATGCCGACAACCCATACGGAAGCGGCGTCACTGGTTCGAAGTATCAAGGACAGCGCGGACCAACTCCAAGCCGTTCGTACCTGAACTTCCGTAAGTAACCCAACTTCGGGTGATTAGTGTCGCTATAGCGACAACAACTACCCGAAGTTCAGGAACTTAGACGATGCTGGTCTGGTCGAGTTTTGAGGGATCTGACTCGATTGCCTCTAGGAGCATCTCTGCGATGTCCTGGACAATTACATTCTCGTTACCCTCGCCCTTTACGCCATCATCCATCATCACGTAGCAGAACGGGCAAGCCACAGCGACACGTGTTGCACCGGTACTGAGCGCCTCTTGTGCACGCTCGGTGTTGACCTTCTTGCCGGTGCTCTCCTCCATCCACATGCGCGCTCCACCAGCGCCACAGCACATTCCCTTGGTGCCGTTGCGAGGCATCTCAACAATGTCGATTCCCTTAAGCGATCCGATGACATTACGAGGCGCCATGTAGACGTCGTTGTGCCGCCCGAGGTAGCAGGAGTCGTGGTACGTAACACGCTCTGCGAGTGATGCACCCGCCATTGAGAGCTTGCCCTCATCGATCAACTGTGAGAGGAACTGCGAGTGGTGGACAACCTCGTAGTTACCACCGAGTTGTGGGTACTCGTTTGCAAGTGTGTTGAAGCAGTGCGGGCATTGAGTGATGATCTTCGTAACACCTGCACCATCGAGCATCTCAATGTTCTGCATTGCGAGCATCTGGAAGATGTATTCATTACCCGAGCGGCGTGCGCTGTCTCCGGTGCAGAGTTCGCTTGGGCCAAGAATTGCAAAGTCGATATCTGCACGCTGAAGCAACTTCGCAAGCGCACGACTCGTCTTCTTGTTTCGATCGTCGAACGATCCAGCGCAACCAACCCACATCAGGTACTCGTGCTGTGTAGTCGCAGGTACTCCAGGCTCCATGATCTCAATACCCTCGAGATCGTCGGCCCAAGCGCCGCGGTCGCCTTGGTTCATGCCGTAGACGTTTGAGGAGTTCTCCATTGATCGGTAGACGTTGCCGAGCGTTGCAGGGAAGTCAGACTCCATAAGAGCGAGGTAACGGCGCATATCGAGAATCTTGTCGAGGATCTCAATGTTGACAGGGCAGATCTCATCGCAGGCCTTGCATGTTGTGCATGCCCAGACCTCCTCAGAGGTGATGCGCTCAAATACGGAGTTAGCGCGTATAGAGATCCCGTCAACTACTCCTACCGGCGGAGTCGTTTGTGGCGATGCAGTTGCGTTCATGACCTCTCCCACCTTGAGAACAATCTCGCGTGGGTCGAGCGACTTGCCCGTTGCATGTGCTGGGCAGACCGAGGTGCAGCGTCCGCAGACTGTGCAGGCATCGGTATCGAAGAGTTGCTTCCATGTGAAGTCTTCGATTGCTATTGCGCCAAAAGACTCAAGTTCAGTCTCGAGCAGGTTAGGCATCGGCTTCATCGCACCCTTGGGGCGATCTTTGTCTTTCCAGAACATGTTCATTGGGCTTGTGATCATGTGGCGAAGCATTGTGGTGGGGAGGATTACAAGGAATGAGAAGAACGCAATGACGTGCGCGATCCACGCCCAGCGATGTGCATCAATGAGTGCAGTTTCACGCCATGTGCTTACAAGGCCTGAGAGCGCCCACCCAACGAAGGACCACTTCTCAAAATCCGGTCGCCCCTCTGCGGCGATGCGGAAGCCCTCAGCAAGGAAACCTGTTACCGAGATCACAAGGAAAACGCTGAGGATTACTAGATGCTCAGCCTTTGTCTTGATGCGAATTCGGTACGGGCGCTGAATGTATCTACGAGCGAAGGCCCAGAGAATTCCACCAAGGAACACGAGGCCGAATAGGTCAGAGGTAAACGCGTAGCCCTTGTAGACGTCGCCATGTAGGAACTTCATTCCGGTCGGGAGCTGGTGGTCAAGCTCTAACAGAACCGTCGCGGCAAAAAGTACAAGGAAACCGAAGTAGATCATCGAGTGCATTACGCCTGCAGCAGGATCGCGTAGCAGTGTCTGCATCCAGACTCCACGCCTAAAGTCGCGCATGCGGCGCTTAGCGTTGGAGCGCTTAACGCGGCGGTCATCTGGTGCACCGCGCTCGTAGTTGCGAACCCTTAGCGATACGAGCCAAGACGTTGCAAAGAGCATCGCAGCGACGGTTATATAGAAGGCAACCTGAATCGCAGCGGGGATGTTTACGAACACTTCGCGCGAAACGGGGCTCTCATCATGCCAATGAGTGATCTGTGGTGCAATGCCCGAGGCAACTGTGCCGACTGCGGCAAGTACTCCAATGGCTAGAACTATCTGATGCGGCTTTGGCCGGCGCATGTGACCTCCGAGTGGATTCGCGAACGATTCTCGGTCGCGAGATGTGTGGGAGAAACTACCAATCAATGCACCGGTTTCGTGGGTGCCGGGGCTCGATTAGTTCCCGATTAGTTATTGACTAAAAGCGATGAAGAGAGCCGTCTTAAGTCGGTCGCTAGTGGTGGAGTTATTACTGAACGCTTCGCGCGTCTGCATCACGGAGGCGGCGAGCCATACCAGTGAGGAGTTTGCGGGAGAAGCCGGGCGCCTCATCAATAAGCGCAGAGAACTCGCGCTGGCCAAGTACAAGAAGCTCCATGTCAGTCTCAGCGGTGACCGTTGCGTTACGTGGGCCACGATCAAGGAGTGAGAGTTCGCCGAAGGCATCCCCACGTTTTAGGCCTGCAATACGCCTCCCATTGCGGGTGACCTTGGCCTTGCCAGAGATGATGACGAAGAACTCTGCGCCGGTCTCGCCCTGGTCGACAAGGCGTTTGCCGGCCTCGACCTCGATCTCCTCACCCCTGCGGGCAATCAATCCGAGGTCTCTACGGCTAAGAGCCGAGAAGAGCGGTACATCGGCTAGGGCATCTAAATACTGTGCTGTGCGCTTGGACATACCTGCAGGTTAGGCCCAGACGGCCGGCCTTGCTTGGCTTAATGGAGCGGAGTTGATCCCTAAGTGGCAAACGTCACCTGCCCCCGCTAGAAGTTTCTTCTCTGACGGGAATAATATGACCATCACATAAGTTGATAGCGAAGCACTCAAGTTTTTGGAATCTAAGCCTAAGGGTGATAGAAACCATAGAAATCGATCGAAACAAATCTACAGACCCGCCCTAACTAAGACCCCCCCAATCAAGACCCGCCCTAACTAAGACCCCCCCAACTAAAAACCCCATACCAACGAAAGGCAAGAATCAGATGGCCAAGGCAGTCGGTATCGACCTAGGTACCACCAACTCAGTAGTCGCAGTCCTCGAGGCCGGCGAGCCGGTAGTAATCCCCAACTCAGAGGGAGCCCGCACGACCCCCTCGGTAGTCGCCTTCTCCAAGACAGGCGAGGTCCTCGTAGGTGAGGTAGCCAAGCGCCAGGCCATTACTAACCCTGATCGCACGATCCGCTCGGTGAAGAGCCAGATCGGTACCTCTTGGAAGATCGACATTGACGGCAAGGCCTACTCCTCTCAGGAGATCTCGGCCCGTACCCTCCAGAAGCTAAAGCGTGACGCAGAGGCATACCTTGGCGACACAGTTACGCAGGCAGTTATTACCGTCCCTGCTTACTTCGATGACGCTCAGCGCCAGGCCACAAAAGAGGCCGGCGAGATCGCAGGCCTAGAGGTTCTGCGCATCATCAACGAGCCAACTGCAGCGGCACTCGCATACGGCCTCGACAAAGACGACGACATGACGATTCTTGTCTTCGACCTCGGTGGAGGAACCTTCGACGTCTCGGTACTTGATCTAGGCGACGGCGTCTTCGAGGTTAAGTCAACCGCAGGTAACACACACCTCGGTGGAGACGACTGGGACCAGCGCGTCATGGACTGGATGGTGGGTGAGTTCAAGAATGCCCACGGTGTAGATCTAGCTGCAGACAAAATGGCAGCGCAGCGTCTCAAGGAGGCTGCTGAGAAGGCAAAGATCGAGCTCTCCACACTTCAAGAGACCTCAATCAACCTTCCGTTTGTTACTGCAACAAGTGATGGTCCACTCCACCTTGAGTTGAGCCTCACTCGCGCCAAGTTCCAGGAGATCACACGCGATCTTCTAGAGGCTTGCCGTGGACCATTCGAGCAGGCAATCCGCGATGCAAACCTCACCAAGGAGAAAATCGATCGAGTAATCCTTGTTGGTGGATCTACGCGCATGCCCGCTGTAACCGATCTGGTGCGTGAACTCTCTGGCAAGGATGGCGATAAGGGAGTGAATCCCGATGAGGCTGTAGCGGTTGGCGCAGCTGTGCAGGCTGGAGTCCTGAAGGGTGATGTTAAGGACGTGCTCCTTCTCGATGTCACGCCTCTCTCTCTTGGCATTGAGACCAAGGGCCAGATCATGACGAAGTTGATCGAGCGCAACACAACCATCCCAACAAAGCGCTCAGAGACGTTTACAACCGCTGAGGAGAATCAGCCAAGCGTCGAGATCAAGGTGCTTCAAGGTGAGTCAGACATGGCCTACCGCAACAAAGTGCTCGGGACCTTCCAGTTGGTTGGCCTCCCACCAGCACCGCGCGGTATTCCTCAGATCGAGGTCACCTTCGACATCGATGCAAACGGAATTGTGCATGTAAGCGCAAAGGACCTCGGTACCGGCAAGGAGCAGGC
>CALQAT020000111.1:0-6087 GCA_943328625.2 Bordetella parapertussis
ATACCGCCGGAGTCGCGGATTTCATCTGCAGTGGCCTGAGCGGCAGCCTCGTCGATGTCGCCGCCGACAATGATCGCTCCAGCTGCGGCGAGGGTAAGCGCAGATGCCTTACCGATCCCGCTACCCGCTCCTGTTAAGACTGCAACCTGACCAGAGAGGTCATACCCCGCAAGCACATCAACCATTTTTGTTGCTCCTTAAATGAATAGCGGACATGAACGAGACTACGAGGCGCGGCGAGTACCGTGCCGAATGGAGCCGAATCAAGCCCTATTTTAATCTGGCTCTCAGGTGCGGTGTAATAGTCAGGCCTCAACTTTTAGGAGTACCAGTAGACACGTTACGGATAGCAAGTTTCAATACGCACTGGGGGGTCACTCTCGCCGGCCTGCCCTTCGATGTGGTTGAGGCATGCGCGGCGCTTAACCCTGAGGTTTTAGTGCTGCAGGAGTCGTGGCGCCCTAATGCCCAACCAGGCTATGCATCTGAGATTGCCCAGAGGCTTGGCATGACTCTCCACGAGTTACCAATTATGTCTGACCTGAACTCGGCTAGACCGAGAGGACTTGCCCTCCCACCGGGCGAGGTCGGTGACTGCGGTCTGGCTGTGCTCACAAGTCTTCCCGTGGTTGATCGCATAAATATCAACCTTGGTCACGCCCCTGGTGATGCGATAAAAGAACGCTTTGGTTTAGCGCTAACCGTCGCGCTTCCGTCTGGTTCAACAGCAACGATCGCTGGAGTACATGCCTCTCATCGTTTATGGGGGTCGCTCCCCCAACTACGACGCCTTCATCATGCAATAAATGACATTGGCGGCCCTAGTGCAATTGTCGGCGACTGCAACATGTGGGGCCCTCCCATCAAGTCAGTATTGCGAGGCCGGCGGCGCGCAGTAAAGGGGCGAACATGGCCCTCGGCTCGACCACATAGCCAGATAGACCACATCTGGATCGATCAGTCCTGGAGAGTTCTATCCGCATCAGTAGAGCCCAATGTTGGGTCCGACCATCGGCCGATCAAAGCGGAGATCCAACTTCGCGAGGATTGGCCTTAGGATCTGTGACTATGACACAAGCTGACGATCAAACTTCTGAATCCATAGGCCAAACCATTAGCCAAAAAACAGTTGTTATAACCGGTGGCAATGCGGGCATAGGTAAAGAGAGCGCAATCGCAATAGCCTCAATGGGCGCTCGGGTGATATTCACATCCCGCGATGCACAACGAGGAGCGGATGCCCTATCAGAGGTGAAGGAGCGCAGCGGCTCGACAAAAGTTGAGTTGCTATCGCTCGACCTCGCAAGCCTTGCGTCAATTAGGTCATTCGCAACCACAGTCATGAGCGCGACCGACCGCATTGATGTTTTACTAAATAATGCGGGACTCCTACAGACACAACGGAGCATGACGGTCGATGGTTTCGAGACAACGTTCGGAGTTAATCACCTCGGTCATTTTCTACTCACCGACCTACTGGGCGGGATCCTCACTAAGACGGCTAAGGAATTCCGCGAATCTCGCGTTGTGGTAGTTGCATCAAATGCCCACAAGTTCGCGCGCAATGGAGTCAATTTTGACGACCTTGAGCGCAGAAAGAATTACTCAGGAATGGGCGTATACGGAGAGTCGAAACTCGCCAATATCCTGTTTGCAAATGAGCTTGCGAAGAGACTCTCCGGAAGCGGCGTTACAGCCAACTCTCTTCACCCCGGTTACGTAGCGAGCAGGTTTGGTCGCGATGGAGACACAGGACGCCTTGATTGGGCCGTTGCACTCGGAGCCCAATTATTCGCAATCAGCCCCAAGAAAGGTGCAGCCACTTCAGTTTTTGTGGCCACAGACCAATCAACTGCTACTGCAAGCGGGGGGTATTACGAGAAGTCGAGGCTCAAGAAGCCTACTTCTCAAGCATTAGATACGGACGCGCAGAAGAGACTCTGGGAAGTAAGCACGGAGTTAGTCAACCGCTAACTCCTATCGCTAGGGATATCAATAGTCAAAGGCCAAATCCCTAACGATTAAGGAGAGGCATGGACCCAAGGCTCCAATCTTCAAAATCTATTCTCTGGTAGGCGCACGCTTGCAGTCTGCCGGTGGCATGATTTAGCGCAATGCACAAACCACTGATGTATAACCGCCATATGCGTATCTCAAAAGAGTTGGTAAGCAGAGCAGCACGCACATACCTGCAGCGTGCGATCGCTCTTGGTGTAATTGCGACGTCTCTCTTGATCGCTGCCCCCGCCGGAGCGGCTACGGCAGGGTCTTCGGCGGCAGGGTCTTCTGCGCCTAAGCGGGTTCTTCTGTTGGCTCTACCTACTGTCACCTGGGCGGACGTAAAGAACCACGACCTTCCAAACCTTGAGGCATTTCTCAAGAAGTCCTCCATGGCAAATTTAATGCTGCGCACCACGACGCGTAACACAGATGCTGGAGATGGCTATACAACAATTGGAGCCGGAACTCGCTCCACGGGAGGCGCCGAGGCTGGCGCGGTCCTCGAGGAGAATGAGCGATACGGAGGGACGACCGCCGCAGATATCTACGAACGTCGAACTGGATATAAATTGAATGCTCCCGCGGGCGCAATCAATTTTCCGGCACTAGTTGCGGAGAACAACGAGTTTCTCTTTGACTCGACGCCAGGGGCATTAACTGATGCGCTAATTGCTTCCTCTTACACGCCCAGCGTCATTGCGAATGCCGACCATGGTGAGGAAATAACAGATGAGGACCGACTTCATCGAGAGGCCGCTCTTGCCTTGGTCGACGCGACAGGGCGCTTGCCCGACGGCGAGTTATCGAGTTCTCTCCTGAGGAAAAGGAATCGCGCTCCATTTGGATTGGAGTTGAATCCCTCTAAAGTCGTAGAGGCATTCGATAGAGCGTGGCGAGACCGTTCGGTGGTTCTCGTTGAGGCCTCTGATCTTGCAAGAGCGGACGCGTACCGACTTTTTGTAAGCCCCGCGGAGCGCAAACGCCAACGGATATCGGCACTCGAAGCAAGCGATCGCATGATCGGGCAGCTCTTGGATCGCGTAGATACCAAGCGAGACCTAGTAATTGCCTTTGGAGCATTCCACCCTTCGTACGAGCGGAACCTGGGGTTATTCGCTATGCGCGGCCCTGGGATCGAGGCAGGTCTGGCTCAGAGTGGAACAACAAATCGACCGGGCTATATAAGCCTTCAAGATGTGGCTCCTACAACTCTTACCCAACTTCAAATTACGGCCCCCGAGACAATGGAGGGTCGCCCGGCTAAATTTTCAGCATCCAAAGGTTCCTTTGATACTCGAGTCTCACAACTCAGTCGCGAGAATTTCGAGTCGCAGTTTCGCGACTCAGTAATCGGCACCGCAATGGTCGCATTGGCGATCGCTGTCGTGCTTATCGCCAGTCTGCTCATTCTCCAGAATCCAGAGTTTGCTAAAGCTAAAATCCCGTTCGCTGGACTCTGCCTCGCTGTCCTTGGAATGGTGGCCGCAACCTTCCTCAGCGCTCCCCTTCCATTTTATATTTGGGGAGCGGGGGCCTATTGGTTGTTTGTCGTTGCGTTCGCCCTCATTTTTGGGGCTACCTGCACCACGTTGAGGAGATTCAACTGGCTTCTCCCTACGGCAGCTGCCACAGGATTTATTGTTGCCCTGCACACAGTGGACACGATTACTGGAACTCGCCTTCAATTCGCCACTGTCTTTGGTTACTCGCCGTCAATTGGAGTGCGAATTAGCGGCTTGGGCAACCCCGCATCGGCCCAATTGAGCGCAAGTGCACTCATCCTCGCGACAATTCTCGCTGCATGGATTGGCGGTAAGCGAGGGGTTCGCGTTGCAGCAATCCTCCTTGGGTTCGTACTCGTCGTTGTTGCGGCTCCGCCTTGGGGTCAAGATTTTGGTGGCGCTCTATCGAATGCCCCAGCGTTTGCAGTCTTTTTGTGGCTAGCTGCTGGTAAACAAATCAAGGCTAAATCCATTGCACTTTTCTCAATTGCATTATTAATTGCAGGACTCTTGGTTGGGTTTGCTGACCTCACACGACCTCGCGACTCCCGAACCCATGTCGGGAGATTCTTTGAGAAGATCGGGAATGAAGGCATAGGTGGCTTCGTCACCGTGGTAGAGCGCAAGGCAGGTCTAATGCTCAACACCTTCTTGGTGCCAACATGGGTAATCGCAACGATTGCGCTACTTGCATTCTTGGCTTTCCTAGGGTTCAAAACACCCTGGATAAGAAGACTGAACTCGAATTTACCGACGCTGCGTGCTGGCGGAATCTCATTCGCGACCATGGCCGTACTCGGGCTCCTGCTTAATGACTCGGGGGTGACAGTCCCCGGCATGATGCTTGCAGTCATGGTCCCGTGTCTTCTGTCACTAATAGTTCTCCAGCCTTGGTCATTTGAAATTGAGGAGCCTGCCCTAGGGTACGAGCACGAAAATGAACCCCGTATGCCGCTAAAAAGTTAGGTCCGAAGTGGATAACTCGAGTCGCAGTAATTCATTTGGAATCCTCGCAGCACCGATCGATGCAGCATTCGAGATTGCCAACTTCCCCAGTGCAGCGTTTGGGCTAGTTCAGAGAAAAGTCGGGGACGCTGCACGATCAATGCTTACTGCCGGGAGCGGTGAGTACCCAGAGTTTGATATCGCAGATGCATCAGACCCTGGCATTTTTGGTCCGGGGTCTATAACTTGGCGGATTCACGCAGATAAATCAATGCTTATTGGTGGGCTGCGTGCATTGTTCGTTCAGTCACTTCACCCACTTGCTATTGCAGGAGTGGCCGAGCATTCGGCTTACCGCTCTGACCCACTTGGTCGGCTAGCTAGAACCGGGCGCTTTGTCGCCACAACCACTTATGGTTCTACCCCCGAGGCGCAGAAGGCGATCGAGATGGTCCGTAATGTGCATTTAAAAGTCAGGGGTCAGGCTTCAGATGGTCGTAGCTACAGCGCTAATGATCCCGCTTTGCTTTCATGGGTACACAACGTAGAGGTTGAGTCTTTCCTAGTTGCATACCGCACTTATGGCAAGCGCATTACAGAGAAAGAGGCAGACACCTACGTTCAGGAGATGAGCGTTCTAGGTCTGGCTCTTGGCGCAGACGACCTTCCCGAGACCTCAGAAGCATTATCGAATTGGATCTCCAATCACCCAGATGCAGCACCTAGCGATAAGGCACACGAGGTGGTTAGATTTTTAGTCCTGCCCCCTCTCCCCCTTCCTGTAATGCCTGCATATGGCCTTATGGCCGCAGCGGCGATTGAACTCTTGAGCCTTCGGCAGCGAGTTTTACTGCGCTTGCCACTCCCCATCATCACCTCCCAGGTCGTAATAAAACCCAGTACCGCGGCGCTACTGGCAGTTCTAGGTTGGGCGCTCGGCCCACCACCCCCCATGCTCGCATCGCTCAACAACTCCGAGAATAGATAGTTTCTCAAAGGTGTCAGTAGCGATTATCGGTGCAGGTCTTGCGGGATTAGCTTGCGCGCGTACCCTCCAGCATCACGGCATTGATGCCCAGATCTTTGAGTCCTCGGATGGTGTTGGCGGGAGAGTGCGCACCGACGAACTTGATGGCTATCGCCTTGATCGCGGTTTTCAAATACTTCTTACTGCATACCCAGAGGTAGAGCGTTTTATTGACTTAACGCAATTAGATATGCGCCTGTTTGATCGCGGCGCAGTTGTAAGGGTAAACAAACGTAACTGGCGCGTTGCAGATCCGCTTAAAAAACCACAACTTCTACTCGAGACGGCACGAGCCCCGATTGGCTCGCTAGCAGACAAACTGCGACTACTTGCATTAGTGGTTTCTGCCAGCAGAGGGAGCGTTCAGGACCTACTACATCGCAGCGATACCTCCACACGCGACTTCCTTGAACAGCGCAAGTTTTCTGATCGCATGATTAATAATTTCTGGCGACCACTCTTCTCGGGTATTCAACTTGATCCAGACCTCGAGGTCTCCTCCCTCAGATTTCTTTTAATACTGCGAATGCTCGCTACCGGGACCTCAGGAGTGCCAGCGAGAGGCATGGGAGAAATTACTAAACAACTTGCCTCATCGCTTGCCCCTGGAAC
>CALQAT020000112.1:0-5943 GCA_943328625.2 Bordetella parapertussis
CCGACGACTTCTTTATTGAGCGATCCGGGTCGCTCATTCTTGGGGTTGGGCTCGGCGGTCACGGCTTTAAATTTGGCCCCGCTGTCGGCGACCGAATTGCAAGTCTCGTCACTGATGCTCTCGCTGAAGCCTCTCAGTGAGCGCATTCACCACATTTACAGACGAGACATTTAGATCACTACGTACGCGCAACTTCCGCCTTTTCTTTACGGGGCAGGTAATCTCTCAAATAGGGAACTGGATGACCCTTGTCGTCCAGACTCTCCTTGTTCTCAAGATCACGAACAGCGGAATCGCACTCGGCGTCCTAATGGTTTCGCAGTATGGTCCGGTGCTGCTACTAGGCCCATGGGCAGGGTTGATTGCGGATCGCTCGGATAAGCGCCGCCTCTTGATGGCCGTTCAGAGCATGGCGATGCTGCAGTCATTTGTATTAGCCGCTCTCGCCTTCATGCCACACCCTCCGCTCTATGGCCTCTACTTAGCAGCCTTATTTGGAGGCATCACACTCGCCTTTGATCATCCCGCACGCCGAGCCTTTGTAGTGGAGATGGTCGAGATTCAGGACGTACCCAACGCGGTGAGCCTCAACAGCGCCCTAATGACAGGCTCGCGCATTGTTGGCCCTGCACTCGCTGGCCTTGCACTCGCCACAATCGGATTTGGTTGGGCATTCATTGCCGATGGGGTCTCTTACATTGCGGTGATTGTTGCTTTCGCAATGATGCGCACCTCTGAGCTTCAGCGCTCAACCCCTGCAAAGCGTGAGAATGCACAAATCCGCGCTGGATTTAGGTATGCACGGAGTGTCCCAGATATCTGGACTCCACTAATAATGATGGCGGTCGTAGGCACACTTACCTACAACTTTCAGGTGGTATTCCCACTCTTTACAACCCGCGATCTTGGCGGCTCCAAAGTTACATTCACACTGCTCTTCTCCGTAATGAGCATGGGTGCCCTAGTAGGGGCGTTGGCCGCCGCTCGTCGCAAGCACATTGCACTTCGAACAGTCGCACTCTCATCGATCGCATTCGGCGCCGGCATGGCGGTTATGTCGGTCACGCCAAATATTTGGCTCGCGTATCCGGTGAGTTTTCTCATTGGGCTCGCCAGCATCGCTTTCCTAACCGCTGCGACCGGAATATTCCAGATCAACTCGACCCCCGAGATGCGAGGTCGCGTACTTGCGCTGCAGGCGATGGTCTTCTTAGGCAGCACACCAATAGGTGGCCCAATACTTGGGTGGATATGCGAGCGGTATGGAGCACGTTGGGGAATTGCAGTTGGGGCGGTGGCGGCAATCGGTGCAGGCCTCTGGGGGATGTCGCGTGTCCGCGCCCGCTCTAACGCAGTCGGTAATCTGCCGGATCAGCTTGGCGCGTAAGGCTCCAGAACTCCTGGAGTGATCCAGGCCAGTTCTGCGTGACCCTTCCCTCCTTATTTCGATACCAGCTCGAGACGCTCGCTTGACCCCAGACCCTTGCGTCATTCTCCGCATCAATGCGGTCGTTATAAGCAGCGCAGACCTCGGGTTTGCAATCGATTGAGGAGGCCCCCGCCTCGAGCATTACGCGCACGGCATCAAGCACGTGATTTACCTCGCACTCTGAGAAGAAGATGATGCTCCCGTTTGCAACAAGGTTGGTATTAGGGCCGTATAGGCAGAAGAGGTTAGGAAAATCGGGGACGGTCACTCCGAGATAGGCACGAGCATCATCTCCCCATCGAGCGCGCAGATCAGCACCACCACGACCGTAAATCTGCATCGGAGCAAGAAACTGTGACGCCTCGAATCCAGTTGCCCAGATAATTACGTCGGCTTCATGGTGGCGCCCATCAGAGGTGAATATTCCGGTTTCGTCTATCGACTCAATACTCGCGGTAACTAACTCAACATGCTCCGAGGTAAGCGCTCGAGCCCACGAACCATCATCAAGCACCACTCGCTTCGCAAATGGTGGGTACTCAGGCAACACCGCGTCATATAGATCAGAGTGTCCGGCATACTCGCCCATTAGATAACCGGTAAACATCGCACGAAACAGGTCGTTACCTGGCCCAGGTACTGTCCCAGCCATTAATCCATCCGAGAGGCGCCAGAAAAGCCAGAGCCGATACCACGCACGCAGGTATGGCAACTCCATAAATGCGTTTCGCGCGTCGGTAGGAATATCGTCTAAATAATTCGGTGCAGGTAGAAACCAATTTGGGGTGCGTTGAAATACAGATAGTGAAGATGCGATCTTGGCAATCTCTGGTACACACTGAACCGCGCTTGCTGCAGCACCAACCACCAAGACTTTTTTGCCGGCTAGATCAACGCTCTCATCCCACTCCGCTGTGTGGAAATTTGGGCCTGCGAATCTCTCAATACCCTTAAAATCAGGGATCATTGGCCGATGCAATTGCCCTACGGCACTCACCAAAATCTCTGCGTCGCGTATCTGCTCAGCGCCAGCCGAATCGCGTGTTCGAACATGCCAGCAAGATTGGGCTTCGTCCCAAGTTGCGTCTATTACCTCAACACCAAACGAAACCCGCTCTGTGATCTCAAGGTCTCGCGCAACATCCTCAAAGTACTTTAGAAGTACCGGCTGGGCACTGAACTGCTGACGCCAGTCCGCACGAGCAGCGAACGAGTATGAGTAGAGATGATTCGGGACGTCGACGCGACAGCCCGGGTAACGATTCTCGCGCCAAGTACCACCAACCCCTGCACCACGCTCTAGTAGCTCAACCTCGACACCCGCCTGCATAAGCCTGTGAGCACAGGCGATACCCGACATTCCAGCACCAATAATCAGGGCTCGGAGTATGCGCCCGGGCGTAATGCTCTCCACACTCCAATCGGGTGCACGCATATCCTCGCCTGGGAGTGCCAATTCTTCGCGCAGCATGCGAAAAGTTTGATCCTCAATATCAGTCCCTAGGCTGAATTCCATAATCTCGCGAAGGAACGCCTCATCTACCTCGGCAAGCGGCGCATTCCCGGCCTCGAGATATGCAATCGCCTTCTCCGCCAACGCAACCGCCTCATCCTGCTGATGATTATTGAGACCACCATGTGGCTCGAGTTTGCGGGCCGGGTCAGGGACTAGATCGGCCCGAAGCAGCGAACGATCCCCTGTCGCCTGGGCAAGGGCGGCAAGCAAGGGTGGGATAGAGATGTCACGGAGATTGCGCAAGATTTTTGAGTTTACGGCCGACCGGGGTGCTGTGCATCTTTTAGCCCTGCACGCTAAGTAATAAAGAAAAAAGAACGGCTAAATTGCTCTGGAATGTCAGATCATCGCGGCCATACCCACCACATAATCGATGCCCACCTAGCGCATGCAGCACGGATGCATGTTACGCGGCACACGCATGATGATTTTGTTGCCAGCCCTGTATCGACTAACGATCCAGCAAACGACCTCCTCGCTCATGCAGCGTTCCAGACCTCCTCTATCGATGCTCTCCTAAGGGGCTCCTTCGCTGGCGATCTCACACTCGATGAGTTGCTCATACACGGAGACTTCGGACTTGGGACTGTGCAGGGCCTCGACGGCGAGTTGATAATCCTCGATGGCCTCTGCTTCCAAGTGACCTCCGATGGAGTTGTTCGCATGCCTGCAGGCTCAATGCGTACGCCATTCGCCGTTGTATGCATGTTTGCTCCACACGTCGATGAGCCAATAGGCGCGTCTGGGTCGCTCCCCTCTCTTGTCTCTGAGATTGATCGAATCGCATCCGAGCATGCGCAGGACCTAGGCCCAGCACCCATACTTGCGGTGCGCGTTGATGGAAGCTTCAGCGAGATCGATCTGCGCAGCGTGCCAGGGCAGAGTGAGCCGTATCCACCCCTAAGCGAAGTCGTTGACCACCAAAGCGAGTGGCAGGTAATCGCAGAGCCCGGCAAGAGCATCGATGGGACGCTCCTCGGGTTTCGTTTTCCACCAGAGGCTCAGGGCATAGAGGTGGCTGGGTACCACCTTCATTTCATCTCAGAGGATCGAAGCATTGGCGGCCATGTAACCGGTATCTCGATGCTCAGCGGACGACTACGCCTAGACGGAGCTACCGAGCTACACCTTGAGATCCCCGAAGGGGTTGAGGTAGCAGAGGCCGATACCTCCGAAGAAACCGCAAGAGCCATACGCTCGGCCGAGGGAGGCTAAGCGCTCTCTGCATCTCTATGCAGCACCAAAAGGTGCGCACGAGCACGAGAAACCCGAGACCTAATAGTCCCAACTGGGCAATTACATATCTCAGCCGCCTGCGAATACTCCATACCCATCAGCGCCGTAAGCACAAACGCAATCCGCTGATCGTCGTCGAGTTGATCGAGGAGGTTGCTCCACTCCACCTCTCCAGCGAGAGAGACCGCCGATTCTGGGACTGGAACCCGCAAGGCATCAATGCGTCTATGGCGCACTCGAGTTCTTACATAATCTGCGCAAACATTCCGAGCGATTGCTAGGAGCCAAGACCGAAATTGCGAATCTCCGCGAAATCTATGGAGCGAACCGAAGGCTCGAAGGTATGCATCCTGAGCAAGATCCTCTGCATCGCCCTGTGATCCGAGGTGGGCGCATAAGCGCAGGACATCGGTTTGAGTTTCGCGAACCAACGCGTTGATCGCTGGACCGTCACCGTGTCTAGCGGCGTCCACGAGCTCACCAAGTGGGTCCGCATGCATAAGCCCCAAACCCTAGTGTGTAATCAATAGACATTTTTGCTGGAACTTCCATACGATGACGCACGACTGGAGAAATATGGAGAGCGTTCCCAATCTCGCACCACGCGTAACCGCCGAGGCAGCACGCAGAGACCGAGACTCGATTAGGGCAATACTTCGCATTGCGCTTGCAGCGGTTGCAGTAGCCGAACTATTTATCGCCATTCCAGACCTCTTTCTCGGTCATAGCCCTGGCGAGCAACAAAACCATGCTCACATCACCCGCCACCTTGGGGCCTTCGTCTGCGCGTACGCGGTGGGCCTACTCATGGTTGCCCTCAGACCGGCAAAAGCGAGGGCCTTTGTCCCAATGACCGTGGCACTCGCTTTGGCAATGCTCGGTGGTGCCGTTGCTGATGTCCGTCGTGGAGAGGCCTTGGCGTTGAAAGAGGTCCAACATGGGCTCGAGATTCTAGGAATGGTCCTCGTATGGCTCCTCGCCTCTCGCCCTCTCTGGGCCAGGTCTCCGAAGGCAACCAGCGCTGGCGCTGACCCCTTTGCCTCCAACATCGACCCAGATGGCCCCCAAATTACGCTGATTCATCCGTCACCAGACTTGTAACTGGGCTCCTCTCTAAGTGGATAGTCAATTCTGGAGAAAGTTGGGCGGCTCGGAACTTCTGGGGCGGTCCGCACGACAGACATGACGAACGGCTTAAGCCGATTCATTCCCATAACTCCACGAGAGGATCCTCTGTGCGTCATCAGATTTCCCGCTTCATCTCCGTTACCGCAATCGCTGCTGTCTCGATTATCTCGGCAGCCCCAGCATGGGCACATGTCTCAATCAAGCCCGCGACGGCAGAGCAAGGTGGGTTCGCTACATTCGCTGTTCAGGTTCCTAATGAGCGCGAAGCCTCAACCTCGCAGGTACAGGTCGTGTTCCCTGCAGATCACCCAATCGCTTATGTGAGTGTTCAGCCTGTACCCGGATGGACCGTCTCGGTAGAGAAGACAACCCTCACCACTCCTCTCGAAGCAGAGGGCGGCGAGATATCTGAGGTCGTGTCGTCAATTACTTGGACCGGAGGAAAAATTGGGCCAGGGCAGTTTCAACAATTTCTAATCTCCGCAGGCCCTCTGCCAACTGACACTGACATGCTTGAGTTTAAAGCGATTCAGACCTACGAGAACGGCGAAGTCGTGCGTTGGATTGAGCCCACACCTGCCAGCGGAGAAGAGCCCGAGAAGCCAGCACCGACACTCGAGCTCACTGCCAGCAC
>CALQAT020000113.1:0-5907 GCA_943328625.2 Bordetella parapertussis
AGCCCGCTGAAGGCGAACGGCAGGCGGGATCAGTCTCTCCGTGGGAGTGGCGAATACCGGAGTGCGCACGACCTCCCGACTTCAGAGACACGGGGTAGCTACGCAGCCAAAGCCAGGGGAGATTAGGTAATCATGAACTATGCGGCACTACTCCAATTCTGGGAGATCTGCTGCATCTGCGTGATCCCTCAATCGGCCAGTCGCGAGTTTGTTGGTCCTCAGATCATTGCGAGAAAGAAAGGGAACTTCTACTCCACCGATTTTGATGATTAGGCGGTTTGTGTAGGCACTATCAAAGTCGAGGCCACTAGCAAAAGTGAGAAGGTCGATTCTGTTGGGTTCGCGACCTAGTTGTACAACTATTTCAGGATCTGCGAAGTCAGAAGCTTCTAGGCCGAGGCCTCCGAAACCAAAGCTCTCAAGAGCCGAGATTATCTGCGTCGCGTTTGTGGGGTCAGCCCAAACCCAAACATCAAGGTCCTTGGTGTAGCGCGGATGGCCGTGGGCGGCGAGCGCGTACCCACCGACTATTAGAAATCTAACCTTATGGTCTACGAATAATCTTAAAAACTCGTTGAAGTCTCGGTTCAGTTCCATTTGTCCACCCATGGTGCTCTCTGCGGATTTGCTCTACAGCATCAATGCGCTCTTCGGCGGGTCTAGCAAGCCAATAGACCCAGGGTGCGTCATCGTCAGCGAGGCGCTTTTTGGTTACAACTCGTTCGATCGACGACATAGCGAGAATCCTAGCGGCTGCGTAGAGCATTCGGGTCTGCTTCGGTGCATTAGGGATCGGCTACGACTCCAATGGGCTACGAGTGGCCTGTATTTTAGACCCAACGAGCCTTATGCGCGATCGAAGACGCTTACTACCTCGACGTGGTATGTGTGCGGAAAAAGATCAATCGGTGTTGCATATGAGAGCTTGTAACCGGCCTTACCTAAGAGGTGAGCATCGTGATTGAGGCTATTGGCATCGCAACTGATGAGCACGACGCGACGGGGCTTGCTTGCAACGACGACGCCAACGCCCTTGCTCCCTAATCCTGCTCGGCTTGGGTCCGCAACAACTAGATCACTCTTCGGCGGCGACCACTCGTTTACGTCAGCCCGAATCGCCTTGGCCTCTAATCCGCGGAGGTTCACGACTGCATCTCTAACCGCTCCTTCGTCCCCCTCTACAGCGGTTACAGACCAGCCCTGCAATGCCAGCACTCCCGCGAATACGCCTACTCCGCTAAATAGGTCAAGGGCGTGCCCCACCTCGCTCATCTCGTCGGCAGCCTCTCGAACAGCATCTCCTAGCGCATCGACGCCATCAGGGCGCGCTTGGAAGAATGAGTCTGCCGATATGCGCCACTTCATCCCAGCAGCCTCTTCATGGATGTGGTCAGTGCGTACGTCGCTAGGAACGACCATTCGCGTATCTAGTGGATCTGGCATCGCTAAGCGTTCTCCGGTGCGCTCTCCACATCGAAGTAGCACATCAGTAGCGCCGGGGTACTTGCCATTTTGAATTAAGTCGTTCAAAAGTGGGTGAGCAACTAGGCATTCCTCGACAGGAACAACGCGATGCGAACGGTAGCGACGCAGCCCAGCGCGTCCATTTGCGACAGCAGCATGGAGAGTTGTGCGAAAACCAGTTGGGGGGAGTTCGACCATAGGGCGCAGGAGAGATACGTGCGTCGGGTCTGTTACTCGTTCTATGCCCAGTGCGTCTGCGACCTGATCGTATTTATAGGAGCGCTGGGCAGCGAGATCAATGTGTTGCCACTGACAAGCACCACAACCGTTCGCTATCTCGCTACATGGCGGGGCTACACGATTGGGGGATGGCTCTAATACCTCGAGGACGCGGGCGTGGATTATTCCGCGTCTGCGCGCTAGGGCTTTGGCCTTTACGGTCTCTCCTGGAATCGATCCGGGGATTGAGACCACGCCACCCCCAGGGTTTCGAGCGATGCCATCTCCGCTATTCCCAAACCCGCGGATCGTGAGTTCTAGTTCGATATCTCGTTCGTAGGGTGGCGGGGAGGAGTTTTCCATGCGCTAAGGATAAACAGGTGCGGTCCGTGGGTTTGCAGTCCTGCGAGCAAAAGTGAATTTTTGGGGGACTCCTCAGGCGAGTGGCAGGTTGGTGCTAGAAAACATGGATGATTAAGAGCGAGGGCCTCACCAAAGCATTTGGGAGTAAGACCGTTGTTGATTCCTTGAGTTTTGAGGTTGCCAGCGGGGTAGTAACTGGCTTCCTCGGGCCCAATGGCGCAGGGAAGTCAACAACCATGCGCCTCATCATGGGGCTCGATCTGCCCAACTCTGGCGGATCGCTATTAAACGGCAAGCGAATCAACGAGATCGCCTCTCCGATGCGTGAGGTTGGGGTGCTTCTCGACGCCGGTTATGTGCACCCAACGCGAACTGCACGTAACCATCTCTGGGCGCTTGCAGCCTCTAACTCGATCCCGAAGAACAGAGTCGAGGAGGTGCTCTCGATGGTGGGGCTGACAGAGGTCGCTGGCAAACGAGTCGGCAATTTTTCGCTAGGGATGAAGCAGCGCCTTGGAATTGCAGCAACACTTCTAGGGGATCCGTCCATAGTGATTCTCGACGAACCAGCGAACGGGCTCGACCCTGAAGGTGTGCACTGGATTCGCAACTTCTTGTCCTATCTCGCAGATCAAGGGCGCACAGTATTCGTATCTAGCCACTTGCTATCCGAGATGGCGTTGATGGCGAGTGCTCTTGTCATCATTGGAAACGGTCGACTAATCGCAGAGACATCGGTTGAGGAGTTAACAAGTAACTCCGCTGGAGCATCGGTATTCGTTCGATCCCCGAAGTTGGCCGAACTCACTGCAGCGCTTGTGGGTGCGGGGGCCAAGGTCGGTAACGGAGAAGCCGCGGATCGTGACGGAATTGTTGTGACTGGTTTGGAGGCTACGGAGGTTGGGCACCTGGCGTTCGAGAAGAACATCGAGATACACGAACTCTCTCCTCGCACCTCAACACTCGAGGAGGCGTTCCTGGAACTCACCGCTGGATTCCAGGAGTATCAAACCGAGAAGCACGGCGAGGTGAAGCCGTGATCGCCCAAATTCATTCTGAGTGGATCAAATTTAGGACAGTTCGATCGACAGTTGTACTCACCATTATCTCTGTGACTATCTGCGTGGGGGTCGCCATAATTGCAGCTGCCATCACAGATGGTGCGCTGAGCGTCTCCAACGCCCTGGTTGGAGTTCAAATTTCATCTCTCTTCATCATGGTGCTCGGTGTGCAGATCATCGGGCAGGAGTACAGGTTCGCGACTATTCGCCCAACCTTCTCAGCAACACCGCGTAGAGAGCGAGTCGTTATTGCGAAGCTAGTTGTGGTGATTGCGACTGTTGCCGTAGCAGCGGTCGCACTAATTGCCTTATCGCTAGCAGCGGCAGCGATAGTTAGCTCGATGAGGGGAAACTCATTTGACCTGGGTGAATCTGGTAACGCACGTGTACTTATCGGGACTGTCGCGATCCTGGTGATCAATGGCATCTTTGGCTTCGGTATTGGCTGCCTTGTGCGCCAACCAATTGCGGGGATCGTGATTGTTCTTGTCTGGGTCACAGTGGTGGAGAGTCTCATAGCGGGATTAATAGAGGGAGCGGCTCGATGGCTGCCGCTCTTCTCAATGGCGAACGTAAACGCGCAGAGCATCTCAAGCAATAGCGACTTTATGGGTCCCGTGGTGGGGGCACTCTACGGCGCGACTATTGCGCTTGCCCTCGTCGCTTTAGGTGCGCTGCGTATTCGTTCGATGGATGCGTAAATCAGGATCCTCGTTAGGCTCGCACTGCTAGGTACTCTCGCGAAGAGTTACCCGAAGGACAAGTCGAGTGAAATTGCAATTTCTCTTCCTGCTTTTCTCCCAGCTTCTGAGCGGTTGCTATCTTTACCCCATCAGCGCAAAATCTATGGCCTGTGAAATCGAATTAGGAGTTCAACATGTTGGTTGAGTATTGGTTTGACCCTGCGTGCCCGTTTACTTGGATGACGTCTCGCTGGATTCGGTCAGTCGCCGATATGCGTGACCTTGAGATCCACTGGCACCCGTTTAGCCTGATGTTCCGAAACGAGATCGGGCCTGAGAGCGACGTGTATGAATACGTCGCCCGCACGCGCAATTTACTGCGAGTGGTCGAGGCTGCGCGCGCATCTGGCAATGAGTCGGCTATAGGAGACCTCTATACCGAGTTTGGAAAGAAGATCCACCATGAAGGCACGACAGAGTTTGATGTTGCTGCGATTCTCTCGGGCCTCGGACTCGATCCTGCACTTGCTAGTGCCCTTGACGATGAGAGTTTTGATGCAGCGATCAAAGCCTCGATGGAGATCGCAACTGATTTAGCTGGAACAGCCGTAGGTATTCCGATCATCGCTGTGGATGACAACGAGGAGAAGAATGCTTTCTTTGGTCCAGTTATCACGCGCATGCCAGACCCCGCCGAGGCGCTGCGTCTCTGGGATGCCTACCTAACGCTCGTAGAGATTCCGCACTTCTTCGAGATCAAGCGAACTCGCGAGGAGAGGCCAGACCTCTCGACGATCAAGTTTTAGGGTCTACTTCCTAGAGGACTGGCTTAGGCCCTAGGCGTTAGGGAATAGATGCTCATCGGTCTGCGTTGAAGAAGCGCTGACGAAAATCGGAGTGAACTAAGTGCGCTAGCGCATTGCGTGCACAAACAAAGGGCAGGTATGGATACAGAGAATAAGGTCAACACGCAGAGGGCTATCGGAGCGTTCGTCGGGGCCGCGGTAGGCGATGCACTCGGGGCGCCATTCGAGTTCAAGGCCGGCGGGCTTTACTCGAGCACTTTCCCAGAACGCGTTGTTGGCGGAGTTGGCGAGATGGCCGGCGGTGGTGGCTGGAGCCCAGGTGAATTTACCGATGACACGCAGATGGCGATTGCGCTAGCCGAGTCTCTAGTAACGAACCACGGAATCAACTCTGCCGATATTTGGGAGCGTTGGCGTGCGTGGGCAAGTAGTGCGAAGGATGTCGGGATACTTACCCGCAAGGCACTCTCTGCTGAGTCTCATGACGGTGCTGCGCAGGCTGCCGAGGTAAGCAACGGCGGAAAGAGCGCTGGGAACGGCTCCGTAATGCGCAATACGCCGATAGCACTCTTCCTATTTACCCAACCGCTCCCGGTCGTTATTGAGGCTGCTCTGGCACAGTCGGCATTGACCCATAATGATCCTCAGGCGGGCTTCGGCGCAGCGATACATGCCGCGATGATCTGTGCAGGTATTCAAGGTGCAGATATGTTTGGCGCGATTGAAGACGCACTCGAGCTTCTGCCGGTCGAAGCGCGAGAGACATGGGGGCCCTTGCTCTCTGATGCTTGGAGCCCGTCCGAATCACAGCTCACAAACGGCACCGTATGGACTTGCCTTGCGCAGGCAGTCTGGGCACTGCGCACCTCCTCGACGTTTGAGGAGGCAGTTACCAAGGCTATTGATCTTGGAGACGATGCTGACACAGTTGGTTGCGTTGCTGGTTCGCTGGCTGGGGCGCGCTGGGGGATCCAAGCGATTCCAAGTCGGTGGAGTACCTACCTAAACGGTGCAGTCGCGACTCCTTTAGATAATGGCGATATTGAGGAGCGCACCTACAACTACAACGCTCTGCAGGAACTTGCACGAGCATTGATGGGGCTTAAGAAGATTGGCCCCACTGCACCCGACGACCCCGGCGGCCCGACACGAGTGCATGACACGCTCCCTGTTTATGCGGCAGACCTCCAAGGCGCGGCCACCGCTCCAACAGATTGGGCGGTCATCTCACTCTGCCGCCCTGAGGGGAATTTCGAGAATCACTCGGTACGTCGAGAGGTTTTCCTCATTGATAAATACAACGTGACGGAT
>CALQAT020000114.1:0-5799 GCA_943328625.2 Bordetella parapertussis
GGATTTGGATCGCTGAGCACCTCATCAAGCCCCGCAAGGCGCAGCGGCCCTGGAGGAGGGAGCATTTTTACTGCGTCCTCTAATGCGCTTCTCATGGTCGCCGCGTCTGGATAACGATCACTCGGGTCTACGCGACCAGCACGCTCAACTACTGCGACGAGTGGCCCTAGTGCCGCCGGCGCAGCTACTGGAGACTGCGTGCGCGCAGCAAGAGTTGCGAGTGTTGTATCCGTAGCGAATGGAAGATCCCCGGTTACTGCCTCTACCAACACGAGAGCTAACGCGTAAAGGTCAGAGCGCTGATCTAGCGGGGACCCGCTGACCTGCTCCGGGGATGCATACCGAGCTGTGCCGAGGATTGTCCCCGAGGGCTCTGTCCATGATGCCTCTGCAAGAGCGCGTGCTAACCCAAAATCAGCGACCCTAACTATTCCGTGTTCATCGAAGAGCAGGTTCGCTGGCTTGATGTCTCGATGTACAAACCCATGGCCATGCGCATACTCCAACGCCGATGCAACCTGAGCCCCAACATGTGCAGCCTGCGATGGGGTAAGCGTGGCGCCCGCATCGAGCATGCCGCGAAGCGATCCTCCTGTTAGGAGTTCGACCACCATGAATGGCTCGCCCTCATCGCCCCAGTCGTGCACTGCCATGATGTTGGGGTGGTGGAGCTGCGCCGATAGTCGGGCTTCATTTCGAAAGCGCCTTAGAAAACCTGCGTCCTCAGCGAGACCCGGGTGTAGAACCTTGACCGCTACTCGGCGCTTCAGTTTTACGTCATCGGCTATGTAGACGCGGCCGCTACCCCCAGCCCCGATAGGGCTGAGGAGTCGGTATCGATCGGCCAAAACACGGCCGACGAGGTCTCCTCCGCCGCCTACTGCCATCGCTCCACGGTATCGGGCAATTGACCCTAAAGCGTGGAATAGATGATCGTTAGCCCCTGACGACTTAAATTGCCCGCACTTAGTGTGACCGATTCCGCAGTTGCGCTAACAATTGCGATAACAGGGACACGAACCCAGCGGGGTACCGTAATCACATGACAAATGTGGGCGATCCGGGTAGTGGCGCTAACTCGACTACTTCGGTAAAGCGGAAGGCATTTAAGCACCCTGGACGCTTCGCAATTGTTGCTGGTGGAATTGTCGCCGTATTGAGCATCTTCTTAATAGCCGGCTTCAGCGCAGATACGACGACCCGAACGCAGCGCACCCCAAATGGAAACGTTACTGATATTGCTCCAGAGCCAAACACGATTGTGCCGCCGCAATCCGCAATCATTGTGGATCTGCGCGACGACCTCTTTGGGACTATCGAAGTCTGTGGGCCCACCAAGACCTGCACGCCGATCCCCGAGGATCAACTCTCTCGCGTCAAGGCGTTGGGTCGACTTACATTCCAACCTGGAACCGGCAAGGAGATAACGCGGTACCAGCCTGGTAGCAACACTGTGGTCGTCCACATCGAGCGCCAAACCGACCCAGGGGTCGAGATCGACATCTATGAATGGTCCTTTACCTCTAAGAGCTAACTACTCGCGAGAGCAACTAGGACGCTGCTAGCTGACGTCAGGCAACCACGAAAGTTGCCTCGCCCTTGATAGCGCTCCCGCCACCAACGCGCGAAACATTTAGCTTGAGGTCGATACTGCGCTCGCCCGTACCGGCATCGGCACCGTCGTTAATTGCCACAACCTCTCCCGTGCAGATAAGTCGGTCGCCGGCCCATACCTGCTCACGAAACTGCACCGAGAAGCGCCGCACATTCTCGGCACCAAATAGATCAGTCACATAACTACCAAGGATTCCGGCCTGGAGCATCCCCACGGAGAACGGCTCAGGGAACCCTGCCGACTTGGCGAACGCATCATCGTGATGGATCGGGTTGAAGTCACCAGATGCACCTTGATAGCGCACAAAATCAGTAATCGTTAGCGGCCCATACTCGCGCTCAGGCAGCTGCGTACCAACGGATAGATCTTCCCACTTCAGATTCATGATGCATCTTTCTCAGGGGCTCGCCCAGTCTCAATGGCAGTTGACCTTGCCTCTGCGACGAGAACGCCATCGGCATCACGAAACTCTGTAACGGAGACTACGAATGTCATCGTTCCACCACGCCTCCCCTCTTTCTCATAAATATCGTCAATGCGCGTCTGCACGCTCAGAGTTGTTCCAGCCTTTGGTGGCGGTCCATGAAATATGTACTCCTGAGCGCCATGCAGGAGTCGGCGTCGATCCATTTTGATTTTGGAGAACACCCCACTCCCCGGCGTAGACCAAAACTGCTGAGTAGTTAAGAAGGTCGGCGGAATGACTGGGTTCGCAGACTCTAGGTATGCAGAGTTTGCAGATTGAGTGGCGCGTGCAAACTCTCGAATTTTTCCGAGCTCAACCTGCATCACATAACCATCATCGGTAGAACCAATTGCGTCTTTATCGATCACTCTGTCTCCCTAGTTTCACTCTGGATCCCCACTAAACGCTCCCGGACCTTCTTCGAGGAGTCGAACGAATCCTTCTCCATCGAGGATCGGAACCCCGAGGGACTCGGCCTTGGCAGCCTTGCTCCCCGGGTTCTCGCCAACAACAACGAAGGATGTCTTCTTTGAGACACTCCCCACTGCCTTGCCGCCGCGAGAGGTGATGGCGTCCTCAGCACTCTCACGACTGAATCCCTCAATCGTGCCGGTTACAACAACCGAGACACCCTCAAGCGTCTGAGGCAGAACCTCGCGTTGATCCTCCTCGGGTGCGCGCAGTATTACGCCTGCCGCCCGAAGTCGGTTGAGAACATCACGGTTCCCATCTACAGAGAAGTAACTAACAAGGCTCTCAGCAATGATCGGGCCAACGCCATCGATCTCTGTCAGCACATCAACAGAGGCGTTAGCAATCTCGTCGAGATCGCGAATTGATCGGGTTAGCGCCTCTGCAACAGTTGGGCCAACATGCTGTATTCCGAGACCGGTAAGGATTCTTGCAATCGGGGCCTGCTTCGCTGCATCGATCGAGACCATCGTCTTCGTAGCTGCTTTCTCGCCGATGCGAATGCCCTTGCGTTTCCCCTTAGGCGGACCTGTTACCTGAGCGAGAGAATTGACGGTGAGTGTGAATATGTCCGCTACATCCTTGAGGAGGCCAGCATCGATGATCCACTGCACGCGCTCCTCGCCGAGCCCCTCAAGATCAAGTGCGCCTCGGCTTGCGAAGTGCGCAATGCGCTGCAGGCGCTGAGCCTCACACTCACTATTCACACAGTAGGTATTCGCCTCACCCTCGAGACGTACCAGCGGAGCAGCGCAGGTTGGGCAGAGTCTCGGGAAACTCCAGGGCAGAGAAGACGGGTCGCGCTCGGCGAGTACGGCACCGACAATCTCAGGTATGACATCGCCGGCCTTTCGGACTATCACGGTGTCACCGGGCCTTACATCTCTGCGCGTGATGTCGTCTTCATTATGGAGTGTTGCGACGGCAACGGTTGAGCCACCTACAAATACAGGCTCCAATTCAGCAAAAGGAGTAACACGACCAGTCCGACCGATGCTTACTTTGATGTCGATAAGTTTTGTGTGTCGTTCCTCTGGAGCGAATTTAACTGCGAGCGCCCACCGAGGTGCGCGGCTGGTGAACCCCATCTCGAGTCGCTGCGCTAAGTCATCGACTTTAATTACAGCGCCATCAATCTCATAACCAAGGTCATGGCGATGCTCCTCCACGGAGGCACAGAAGCGCTGAATATCGGCGAGGTCCTTTAGTGGCTCGATGCGCGGGTTGATCGGTAGCCCTGCGCCACGCAACCAATCAAGAAGAGACTGATGCGTTTTATGCTCCTTGCCGCCCTCTTGAGCACCAATTTGATAAGCGTAGAAGGAGAGCCGGCGAGATGCAGTTACCTTTGAGTCGAGTTGGCGAAGCGATCCGGCGGCGGTGTTACGCGGATTCTTAAACTCTGGTCCGGAGACCTTCTCTCCTGCGTCAATACGAGCTAAACGTTCGGAGCGCAAAGCTTCAAATATCTCGAGGGGCATAAAGGCTTCGCCGCGAACCTCCATCGATGTTGGTATGTCCTCGCCGGTCAACACATGCGGAATATCCGCGATTGTCATCACATTCTGCGTGACGTCCTCACCTGTCTCGCCATCACCGCGAGTAGCGCAGCGCACTAGGCGACCATTCTCATATAGCAATGAGATGGCTAGCCCATCGAGTTTGGGCTCTCCAACATATGCAATCGGGGTGTCGACCAGCTTCTCTAAGCGCACTACCCACGCAGCAATTCCGTCATTGTCGAATGCGTTATCCAACGAGAGCATCGGCTGGATGTGGCGAACAGGGCTAAACGGCGACTGCCCAGCCGAAGCACCAGGAGTTTGGGTTGGTGAGTCTTGCGTTAGGAGTTCCGGATGATCAGTCTCAATCTCGATTAACTCTCTAACGAGTGCGTCGTAAGCGGAGTCAGAAATCTCAGGCTCGTCGTTGCCGTAATAGCGCTCATTGTGATGACGAATTGAGGCGCGCAACTCGTAAGCACGAGCCGCTAAGGGTTCGACTCCGTTGGGAGGGCTCGTTGGAGGATTGGTACTCACATCCCCGAGGTTACAGATCCCCTAGGACAACAGAGTGCTTAACGGAGTGAGTTTGATGCAGAGATCCAACAGGGTGACAGATTCCGCGAAGAGATTTCAGGCCCCAACAGTCAGGCGTGCCGCTACGGCTTGGTCCCCGATGCGATTCGCCATCTCGCTAGCAATTTGAAGCGCATGCGCCGCTTGAGCATCTCCATGCCCGGCTAGACCACAGGAGGGTGTTACTAAGCCGTGGGTGCGCACTCGAACCGGATCACAACCTCGGCGAGTTAATTCACACCAGAGCCCTACGAGTCGACGCCATGGACCCTCGGTGGAGTCCCCAATTGGGCGATCAGTGGGGACCGCTCCCCAAGCAATCCATCCATCCGCCTCTAGGTGGCGCATCAATACATCTGCATCCTGAAGTGCTGAGTCAGATGCAGTTATTCCAAGAACATCTGGGCCAGATGCATGTGCCAAGCGAGCGTCGCCATCGCTACACACATGCACACCAGTCATGCAGTGAGCGGCTGCGAGTGTTCCTGACAACAAATCAATTGCCTCGTCACGACCAATAGGCTCGTCGTCACGTCTCCAGCGCACGAGTGCTGGCTCATCTATAAATAGCAGGAGCCCACTGGCAGGGAATCGCGCAGTCACCAACGCCTCAAGATGCTGGACCCAAGCGCGTGATACTTCTCCCGCTCGCCTAAACGCCACATCACTTGGGAGCCCTGCAGCCTCTAATGCAATGCCGAGAGTCAGCGGACCTGTGACCTGAAGTTTGATGCGCTTCGGGGCCTCAGGTGCGACCCGCAGTGCTTCGAGGAAGGCGAGAAGCCCGGAGTGGGAATCAGGATTGAGAATCGGCACTGGGGCTTCACCGAGACGACTTGGATCGATGGAGAGCGAGCCATCATCGGCTACCTCTACCTCTGGAAGCGCCACAACCCACTCAGCGATCATTCCCTCTCTTGGTGAACGATTCGGGAGCTGCGGGGCAAATGGAAGTCGCGGGGTCTCAGCTAGAGAGACACTTACTGCCGCTTCGGGATCGAGGTGGGGAAGGCTGCCGATACCCGTTGAAAGCCCGGGGACGAGGAGCGCGGAGTGGGGGCCCGGTGACATGACCGGTACTCTAGGGACCACATAACCGAAACTGCGAAAGCGACGAGACGTGCCCGCACGAATCACACTCCTAAGAATCCTCTGGGCGACGCTACCCA
>CALQAT020000115.1:0-5769 GCA_943328625.2 Bordetella parapertussis
CCCAATTGATTGAACAAACCAAATGCATAAAACCCGACGAAGAGATCCGGGACTACTAGCAGTCGAGTCTACCGACTGCTAATGCTCATCTAACTGCTGCACCGGCAAGAAGCAACCTTGCGGTTACATCTGTAGCCACCAAGCGACCCTGCGGGGTGAGCACTAGCGCCCTCCTAGCCTCCGACTCTCTTGGTCCCGCGGCCCCCGCTGCGCTCGGAACCCACTTGGCGAGACCACCATCGATGAGGTCTCTCACCACTGACTCCGCTGCCTCACTTGGGGTAACTCCGGCACGCGTTCGGAGTCGAAGCGAGAATGCCTCCTCCAATCGCAGACCCGCCTCGATCTCTTCGGATCCTGAGATGCAATCTCGACCTGTCTCAACGCGCTCGATAAATCTCTCGGGGGTACGCACGTTCCACCACCTTCGCCCACCGCTGTGACCGTGAGCAGCGCATCCAACTGTCGCGAAATCTCCGCCTAGCCAGTAGACAAGATTATGGCGGCACTCCTCTCCTGCTAACGACCAGTTAGAGATCTCATACCAGTTGTAACCCGCAGCCTTGAGTAAACCCTCGGCCAGAAGGTACGCATCGGCCTGGCGATCGTCATCAGGGCCTTCTTCGCCGCTTGCAACGCGTTGCCCAAATGGGGTGGCTGGCTCAACGGTCAATGCATATGCACTGATGTGCTCCGGAGCAAGGGCGATCACTCCCTCAAGAGTGGCTCGCCAATCATCTATCGACTCTCCAGGCGTTCCATAGATGAGGTCAAGGTTTAAGCGCTTAATACCAGCAGCGCGCGCATTAGTAACTGCAAGGAGGACATTCTCAGGGTTATGGGTTCGCCCCAGGGCTGCGAGTACACGCGGCTCGAGGGACTGCACTCCAAATGACAAGCGATTAACCCCTGCTTGCGCATATGCATCCAAACGCTGCGCATCCGCGGCATCCGGATTGCACTCAACTGTTATCTCAGCACTAGACGTACGCGGAATGGCATCAAGAATTCGCGCTAGTTGGTCTCCGCTTAGAAGCGAGGGTGTGCCTCCACCAAAGAAGATGCTCGTCGCATCACGAAGGCCTTCTCTGCGCTGCCGGTGAATATCTTTTACACAGGCATCTACGTAGTCATCAATGAGGTGAGAGCGATCAACCCATGTGGCAAAGTCGCAGTAATCGCAGCGGTGGGAGCAGAACGGGATATGCACGTAGGTACCGAAAGCGTCAGGGGTCAGATCTAGGGGTGCGAACAGATCATCGACGGCTCCGTGAGGCCCGCCTAATTTCTTCTCCGCATCCGGCTCCATCTCCCCATCGTCGCACTCCGCAGGCGAATAGCGCGTAACCTCTGACAAATGACTCAAGGAGCGAGCACCCGGGGCGCAGATTCACCCCAAGTAGTGGGGAGTGAGTTCCCAATAGATACTGCACATGGGAAGAAGAGTGCAGGCGATGCGATAACAGCGCTCATGGATGAACTAGCACCTGATGGCGAGTTCCCAAAGGAGTGGCTGCGGCGATTCGCTGCGAGCGGATTTGCAGCCCCTCACTGGCCGAGACCGTGGGGACTCGAGGCCTCCGCTGCAGAGCAGATTCAGATCGACGAGGCTCTGCGATCTCGAGATGCTCCAAGGCCCATGAACCCAATCGGTATTGGTTGGGCCGGCCCCACGCTCCTCGTTGCTGGCACGCCTGAGCAGCACGAGAAGTGGCTACCCGGGATCCTTGATGGCTCCGAACTCTGGTGCCAACTTTTTAGTGAGCCCGGTGCTGGAAGCGACCTTGCATCACTGAGCACAACCGCGACACGCGATGGCGACGAGTTCGTCGTAAACGGACAGAAGGTATGGACGACGCTTGGGCACGTTGCCCGCTGGGGAATTCTCTTGGCGCGCACCGACCCCGAGGCGAGCAATCAGAGCGGTATTACATACTTCATTCTCGATATGCAGTCACCCGGCGTTGAGGTGCGACCCCTTGTTCAGATGACGGGCACGCATGAGTTCAACGAAGTCTTCTTCACGGATGTTCGCATTCCAGTCGCCAATGTTGTCGGCGACATAAACGACGGATGGCGACTCGCCAAGGTAACTCTCGGCAACGAGAGGGTCTCACTCTCAGGAGAAGGCGCACTCTGGGGGCGCGGCCCCACAGCGGGAGATTTAATAGACATCGTGCGCGCAAGCGGGGGAAGCAGCGATGCGCAGATGCGTCAACGCATAGCGGCACTACACATCGAGAGCGAGGTGCTGCGCTACATACGACTTCGTAGCGTCGCTGCAGTACTGCGAGGACTAGAGCCTGGGCCCGAGGCGAGTGTTCGCAAGGCGATCGCAGATGAGCACGGCCAGCACATCATGGGGCTTGCTCTGGAATTAGCAGGTACCAATGGGATGCTCTCATGGGCAGGCCCCTGCGGAGTCTCGGACCCCGTTTGGCATTACGGATTTCTCTACTCGCCGGCCCTCACAATTGGCGGAGGCACTAGCGAGGTGCAGCGCACCATCCTCGGAGAACGAGTGCTCGGGCTTCCGCGCGAGCCGTAATTAGGTTTAGTCGTCGAGGCTAAGGGCAGCGACGAAGGCCTCTTGTGGCACCTCAACACGCCCAATCTGCTTCATACGCTTCTTGCCCTCTTTCTGGCGATCAAGAAGTTTGCGCTTGCGGGTGATGTCTCCGCCGTAGCACTTAGCAAGAACATCTTTGCGCTTAGCCTTGACGGTCTCACGTGCAATAACGCGCCCGCCGACAGCGGCTTGGATCGGCACATCGAAGAGTTGGCGCGGAATAAGTTCGCGCAGCTTCGAGACCATCCGCTTTCCATAGTTAAATGCTCTGTCGCGATGCACAATCGATGAGAACGCGTCTACCGCTGTTCCGTTTAGGAGAATATCTACCTTGGCGAGGTGCGAGGCGCGATACCCGCGCTGCTCGTAGTCAAGGCTTGCATACCCTTTAGTGCGCGACTTGAGTTGGTCAAAGAAATCCATGACAACCTCGCCGAGCGGAAGGTCATACTCAATCTCTACTCTCTCCTCCGAGAGGTACTCCATCTTCTTCAACTCTCCGCGACGCTGCTGGCAGAGCTCCATGATGGTTCCGACGTACTCAGATGGCGTGAGGATCGTTGTTCCCACGAAGGGCTCCTCGATTGTCTGCACTTCGTTGCTCGTGGGCATTGCGGAGGGGTTGTCGATTATGCGCACCGTTCCGTCAGCCATGATTGCGCGGTACTCAACATTTGGAGCAGTTGCCACGAGTGACAATCCGTACTCTCGCTCGAGGCGCTCGCGCACAATCTCCATATGCAGCAAGCCAAGAAATCCACAGCGGAAGCCGAACCCAAGTGCACCGGAGGTCTCAGGCTCGTAGGTAAACGATGAGTCGTTGAGCCTCAGGCGCTCTAGCGACTCGCGCAGCTCCAAGTACTCGTCACCATCGACTGGATACAACCCACAGAAAACCATGGGCTTGGGGTCTAGATACCCAGGTAGCGCCTCGGCTGGGTGAATAGCAGTTGTAACAGTCTCCCCAACTCGTGCCTGGCCGACGTCTTTAATCCCCGAGATGACATACCCGACCTCTCCGGGCCCGAGCATCGCAACCGGGGTCGGGACGGGCAGCTTTACACCGACCTCCTCAACGTCATGTGTTGCGTTGGCCTGTACATACCGAAGTCGCGCTCCGGTGTGAAGGGACCCATTGAAGACGCGAACTGAGGAGACGACACCGCGATAAGGGTCGTAGTACGAATCGAAGATCAATCCTTGAAGTGGAGCATCTATGTCTCCGGTGGGCGGAGGAATGCGATCGACAACGGCATCGAGCAACTCCGGGATACCCTGGCCAGTCTTCGCAGAGATGTGCAGTAACTCTGAGGCTGGAATGCCTAGTACGCGCTCAATCTCCTGCGCAACGCGCTCAGGCTCCGCACCCGGGAGATCGATCTTGTTAAGTGCTGCAACAATTGTTAAATCGTTCTCGAGAGCGAGGTAGCAGTTAGCGAGTGTCTGTGCCTCGATTCCTTGCGAAGCATCGACGAGAAGAATTACACCTTCACAAGCCGCGAGACTTCGTGAGACTTCATAACCGAAATCGACATGGCCTGGTGTGTCGATCAGGTTGATGACATGGTCTCGCCAGTTGAGTCGAACATTCTGCGCCTTGATCGTGATTCCGCGCTCACGTTCGATATCCATTGAGTCGAGATACTGAGCGCGCATTTCACGTGCACTCACAGCCCCAGTGATCTCGAGGAAACGGTCAGCGAGCGTGCTCTTGCCATGATCAATATGGGCGATGATGCTGAGGCATCGCAGGCGGTCTAGGGAGGTCACCCGGGCAGTCTCGCCCGAAATGGCCCCAACCGGGGAACTTCAGATTTAATAGCGAGGCGAGTGGGGTCCTAGAGCACTCGAACTTGGAGCGACTCAGAAGGATTTTGCCCCGAACGGGCGCTTCCGCTCTCGGCCCTGCTACCCTTCACCGGCCCAGCCAAGATCAACCAGGAGAGCGAATACACGCCCATGGCGAATATCGCGAGTCAAAAAAAGAGAAACCTCCAGAACGAGGTCCGTCGCGTCCGTAATAAGGGTGTTCGATCTGAGATGCGTACTCGCATCAAGAACGCACGCGCTGCACTTACCGATGAGACCGTTGACGCCACAGAGTCGCTTCGTGCGGCTCAGAAGCGCATCGACAAGGCCGGCCGCAAAGGTGTAATCCACAAGAATACCGCTGCACGCCGCAACTCTCGTCTCATGAAGGCAGCCAACAAGGCTGCAGCAGCCCCCGCTGAGTAACTCAGCAAAATTTAGTTAGTACAGGCTGCTGCTCATCATTTAGATGAGACACTCGTAATCTGATTCACCAACTCCGCCTCTTATCTGCGCGCCCCTGAACTACTTGTGGAGCGTCGAGTCGCGCCGCCGCGGCCTCGGGAGCACAACCCTGCGAGTCGAGCCACAAGAATCTCGATAACGCCCTCTGGCCCAAGTGCGCTCGCTCCCTTTAGATCTAGGTCGGCTTGGTGGAGCAGGTCAAAGGCTTTACGCAGCCCATCCGAGCCGAGCGCCTGAACTACCTCTAGGCCCTTCTTGGCTGGATATGAAGATCCCTTGCCACCTAGGGCCTCATGGGCCTGCTTCTCGGTGCTGATCTTTGGGTCATCGAGTATTAACAATTTTCGAAAACGTGCCGTGACCATTCCAAGAATCTGTAGTGGGTGCATCGGCTTTGGCTGGCGAGGGCTTGTGACGTTCAAGAGTCGATTGAGTATCTCAAGAGCGCCCGCAACATCGCCGCCCTCGATTGAGTTGGTAAGCGTGTAGGCCGGTACCGAACCCGCACCACCTAGGTAAGGCTCCACATCGGATACTTCTAGGACCGCTCCGGAACCGAAGGTTGCAGCGAGTACCTCAACCAACGCACCGACGCGCCCTGCATCCTCCCCTAGATGATCAACGACGAGTTTCGCTGCCACTCCCTTGAAAGAGATCCCGGCCTCCCTGCGAGCAGCCTCAAGCACGTCGAGGGTCTTCTCAGAGTCTGGGCCAACTTTTCGCGCGCTCTTGAGTGCATCTGCGAGCGCCTTCGTTACCCTTCCACCTCCACCTGCAACAAATACAAGCTCAGTTGTATCTAAAGGGTTACCAAGGTAGGTGATGAGTGGAGCTGCATCATCGGCGGTTAGGTGTTCGTAGTCGCGCAGGATGACTATGCGGCACGCGGTCATGAAAGGAGGGCTCTGGGCTGCAGTGAGAGCAGC
>CALQAT020000116.1:0-5696 GCA_943328625.2 Bordetella parapertussis
CGGCTGCGCTGACCGCGAGCGCAGAGTGGCACGGCGAATTGGCGATTCGAGAGGAGCGCCGAGAGCTTGCCCTGCAGATACTCGAGGCCCGTCGTGCCTCGAATCAATCCATCGCAGACAACATGCGATGGATAGGTCAAGAAGCATTTGCAGAGTTGCGGCGTCGCCCGAAACCTGGCTTAACCATGGACTCAATCGTCATGCTTCTTCACTCTCTAGCGGATGGTGCTGTCGATCGTATGCTGATCTCCCCAGGGTGTATGTCCCTCGATGAGGTTGTGAACGCGATGATTGAACTCGCAATGGCCCTCTCAGAGGATGGCTCGATGAGCGATCCTAGAACCCCGGATAATGAGGATGGGCGACGAGTCTTCACTGAACTCGTAGCTACTGCGGATAACTTCTGGAGCGGAGGTGGCAGGATGGAGACGATAGCGGAGGCTTCAATCCAGCTTCACACCTCCCTAGAGACGCTCATGGTTCTCTTCCCTACAATCAATCATCTCGCCGACTCTGTACTTCGTGTGCGCACGATTGCATCGGGGATTGACCCTGGTGCCCTTGAGCCTATGAACGTACTTCTAGCGGCCTCGCTTAGAAGGTTGGCGCGAGCAGCAGACACCATTCCAGCGGTGGTGCGCTATGCAAGCGACATCAACGAGGAGCACTCGGTACTGAATGAACTCTGCCAACTAGCAGCGAGCATCGCAACCAATGTCGGTACGGCCGTGGAACCCCAGCGGCTAGCAGAGCAGTTGGTCTCGCTCGCATCTCAGGGGACCTCACAGATCGCGACTGTTGAGTTGCTATTAGAGATGCTGCGCGAGACGCCGAAATAGGGGCCCTATTTGGCTGTGCGTTGCGACGACCCCCTGACCCCGCAGCTCCATATTTGCTGAAAATTAAGACTGTCACACCCCTGTTTTATACTCGAACATATGTTCGATAAACTGCGAAACGCCCACACAGAACTCCAATCCGCTATGTCCGCCATTGAGGTAGATGTTGTCGATGCTGCCGGAGCACGCGAGCTTGTGGGGTTGGCGGATGAAGTGCGCCGCAGTGGCGACTCGCTGCGCACTGTTGCCGTGGGGCAGGTAGAGCGCACCAATGGCTGGAGAGGCCAAGGTGCGAAGAGTATTTCAGAGTGGCTCTCCATCGAGACAGATTGTGCTCATTATGAAGCCCAGTCTGTGGTCGTGCTCGCTGGTCAGCTCCAGCACTTGCCTGTGACTCAGGCAGCACTGCGCTCAGGGACGCTCTCTGGCACTCAAGCTGTCGAGGTAGCACGCGGTGCGATCGTTGCCCCCAATACTGAGACACAGCTCTTGAACCTCGCTACGTATGCAACAGTGCGCGATTTGCGCGATGCAACATCTCGTGTCGTTGCAGCCGCAACAGACGAGGCAGAGCGACACCGACAGGTCCACAAGAGTCGATCCTTAAAATGGTGGGTTGGTGAGGATGGGGCGTGCAACCTTAAGGGGAGGATGACAGTTGCTAATGGTGCGCTAGTCAAGGCTGCTCTCGCACCGTTCGAGGACTCGATTTTCAAACAGGCTCGCAAAAGCGGTGCACATGAACGACCGGAGGCCTACGCAGCAGATGCGTTAATGGCACTCTGCGAAAAAGCGGGCGCCTCGGATTCAGGCGCGGGCGCGAATATAACGAAGACGACTCGCCCTAACGCTGTGATGAATATTCGTGTCGATCTCGAAGCGCTCAAGCGTGGACATACCGAGGATGGCGAGCTCTGTGAGATCGCTGGCGTTGGCCCGATCCCCGTCGCTACGGCTACAGAGTATTTAGGTGAAGCATTCCTGAAACTGCTGGTAATCGATGGAGTAGATATCAAGACGGTTGCACATATGGGTCGCGCAATCCCAGCACCATTACGCACCGCTATCGAGGAGCGCGATCGCGTCTGCCAAGTCCCGACCTGCGACATGAGCGTCGGACTAGAGATAGATCACATCAAACCCTTCGCTGAGGGCGGCCCTGCAAGCCTTGAGAACCTAGTGAGGCTCTGCAAGCGACATCACCTTCAAAAAACACATGACGGTTATCGACTCGAGAGAAAAGAGGAGAGCCCACTCAACGGCTCGAAGGGCACGCCCTGGAGATGGAGACCACCACCGGATACAAGTTGATCGAGCGCTGTTCGGACCTAAAACAAGGCCCTGATCTAGGGACGCTTACTTGGCGTTGCCGTCGTGATCAGCGTCTTGGCGGGCTTCGCGTTTCTTGCGGATGCGGTCCATGTAGAAGAGCGAGGCAAAGAGGAGTCCGATAAATACTGCAAGCAGAACAAAGGCTAGGCCTCCTTGTCCGTTCTCTCCACCAGCATCAACCATCTGGCCGTTATTGATGTCAGGGCCGCAGCCGGTGAGCATCACAAGTGTGACAAGAGTTAGAAGCGCTATAGCTGCACGCCTAATGACGAGCGCAGTATGAGTAGTGGTGAGTATCGAGGTCATCTTTATCAATACTCCTAGACGCCAGCGGGGGTTGGGGATTTCTCGGCGGCCTCTTGCTCGGCGAGCTCCTGAAGATCACGCTCTCGCCAGTGCAGCCCAAGAAGGAAGAGTGCGAACATGATGCCAGAAGAGATCATCACCATGAATGGCGGGAATCGAAGTGAGCCAAGATCTTTCTCAAGCACGATGGTTGTTACCTGCTTGTCGGGGTCGCAGGTTGGTGCAGGGATCGGATCTCCGAACGGAACCTGCTGAGCCTCTAGATCAATCGGGCAGAGAACCGCAACCGCGTAACTTGGTACATGAGCAGTTACGTGTACCCACGGGAACGAAGCATCTGTTGATACCTTGATATCCCCCAGGTGGAAGTAAGGCGAGGTCTTGTCCAGCCATGCCTCTCCGCCAGTCGTATAAGCAGCCGCAACTAGGTAATCAGTTGAGGACTCAAAGGTCTGGAACTCATTCGGCAACTCTGCCGGAACGCCACCTACGCCCTTGGGGATCACCACGAGTGAATCAATTGAAGCCTTGACGTTTGTCGTCTCAGCAAGATCAAGCTTTTTGTTGGGGTCAATCTTCTGTATCGCTTGGATCTTGGACCTCGCGAAGTCATCTCCGGCGATGCTCTCATTCGCTGAATAACCGGGGATGCGCCCCTTGAGGGTGTTTAGTGGGGATGCGGTTGTCCACCAGAGTGTTGAGAGAAGCATGAGCATCCCGGAGAGCGCTGCACCCACGATTAAAAATGCGAGTCGAGCACCAGTATTGGTTGCTACGAGTAGGTAGGTGCCGCCGATGAAGAGCCCAAACGCTGAGACCACGACAAGCACCCCGAGAATCGTCGGGTACCAAATACTTGGGTCCTTGATACCCGTGTTCGCAAAAATAAGTAGGAGGTTCACGCTTGGCTCCTGGTGCCTGACTTAGAGGCCGCGCTCGTAGCGGACAATGGACTCGATCTGTGCCTTGGTAAGGAAGAGGCCCATATGGGGCATCTGGCCTGAAGAAATTCCGCGCACTCCGTATGGCTTGTTCACGGCCGCCCCAACCGATATCCACTCATACTGCTTCTGGAAGCCTGGAGTAGTCGAGTCGTCGATGGGTGTACCTGGGAACTGCAGTAGTACCGATCCACCACGAAGCGATGGGCCGAGTGCTCCGGAACCAGCAGGAGGAAGATCTGGAATTAATGGGTTAGAGGGGTCGAAGTAAGACCAAGTCTTGGTGTGGCATCGAGCGCAGTTGGTCTCGAAGAGGAGTTGACCCTCACTTGCGTTCTTAGCCTCATTTGAGCGCGCCTTGCTGCGTTCAAGTGCAGACTCCGCACCGGATACAGCGGACTCGGCTGCAGTTCGAGCCTCTGTTGTCGCGTCAGCAGGTAGAGCCGCAAGGGTTGCGGTCGCTGTCGCAAGATTACTCTCTGCAATCTTGACGCTCCCAGCCTGCTCAGCTTTGTACTTAGAGGGTGCAGCGGTTGCAGTGGCCTTAGCCTTATCGGGCGATATCTGAATTGAGTGGAGGTAAGCGATCAAGTCACTAATGGCTTGGTCGTTCTTCGGGCCACCGCCGGCTACACCCCATGCTGGCATCGGCGATCCTGGGCGACCGTATACAAGAATATTGTGCACCTGCGAGTCGTCGAATCTGTAGAAGACGTTGTTGATAGCGGGGGCTTTCCATGAAACCTTGATCGGTCGAGCGGTTGTGCTGCCCTGCGCTGCTGGTGTCACAACAAATGGTGCTGCGCCTCCACCTGCGTCGGCTCCATGGCAGTTTGCGCAGAGGAGCGACTTTGCTCCCTCATAGGCAGGCATTGTTTCATTGGCGAATAGAACCGCCCCGCGCTCAACGGCACGCTCATCGAATCCGACAACTGCTGCGTCTTGGCGTGATGGCTCAACCAACCAGTAGAGCGGGAGGCCTGCAGCAAGAATGAGCGAGAACGTAAATGCCCAGCGAAGTGAGCGCTCAAGTTTGCGACCCTCCATAACATCATCTTCAAGAGGCGTTGCGAGGTTCTGTGGAGTCTTCTCAACGGGCTGACGACGAACACTAAGAATGCGGAATGCAACGATCCCGGCAATCGCAGCGATGGCGAGAATATTGAGGGTGATTAGACCCGTGCGGAGTGTGATGGCGAGTATTGGCATCTTGAATCAGCCTCCAACGCAGGGAGGCCCTTCGGCACCCTGACCCGTCGTGTCGGTTCCGATTGGCGCACCAGTCAGAACAACGGATGTATCGATTGTGAGCGATCCACTACCCGAGATCGCTATGACGAAGTGGTCAAGACCGCGAGGAGCGGGGCCACCCTTCTTCTCTCCAACTCGGCTGTACTTAGATCCGTGGCAAGGGCACTCAAACCACTGAGAGCTTGCACACCATGGAACCTTGCAGCCGAGATGAACGCACTTCTGGTAAATCGCGACGATTCCCTGCTCCATATCTGGAACGATCTTCTCGTACTGCGGAATCTTCTTGGCCTTCGATGCATCCGCAGGAGGGTAGGGAACTAAGTAGGTACGAGCCTCGGGTACGTAGTAGGGCTCTTTCTTCTCAGACGTGTAAGCAAGAACATCCTTGAGGGACTTGTCTACAGCAACCTTGCCGCCGAAACCACCGGTGGATTCGGAGTAGAGGAACGCAAGCGCTGCTGCTCCGAATGCTCCGATAGCGAGAGAGAGAGATAGGACGATGCCGCGGTTGAAGAATTGCCTGCGGCTGATCCCGATCGTCTCTTCGTCAGCGGGTGTGAACTTGGCTACCTCACCAGAATTCTTTGTGGCCGGAGCCGAACCGCTTGCGACAAGAGCGTCGCGTGTCTCGTCTGAGCGCTCGCGTGCATCTGCACTCGCAACTGCCTCACCATCAAGGTCTGGGGTGCTGCCTGCTTCACGATCGCGCTGCCGAGTCTCTTGCGTAAGGCGACCAGTTACGTTGCCCTCTGAGTCAGTCGAGCGTTTACGCGCAGCAGCAAGCACCGCGATAACCGCGGCAGCGAGGAGAACAACTATGGCAATAACAACGATCACGATCTCTTGCTCCTACAACTCAAAGAAGATTCCGTTCTTCCACGGGAAGACGAAGTTGAATCCTGCTCCACGGAAGAACGAACCAATAATGACGAGGATGGTCCAGAAGACAAGGAAGAGAGTGAACATTGAGATGGCCCACTTTCGATCGTCTGGCTTATTCGAAGGGTTCTTATCTACGTAGGGC
>CALQAT020000117.1:0-5652 GCA_943328625.2 Bordetella parapertussis
ACCTGAATAACTGTTGCGCGATCGGTGCCATTTCGAATGATGTCGAAGAGGTCAATGCCGATCTCTGCAAGCGGCCCCTCAAGATTTGTGCGTAGGTCATCGAGTCGGTCACTCCGCTCTCCCATGATCTCAACACCTCCTTAAGGCAACTAATTCTTTGGCGCCACAACAAATAACTGCCCCGACAAATAAAAAACGTGGGCATGAAGCCCACGTCGGTCTGGCGGGAGAGCCTGATGGACGATCTAACTCCTGACAGGATAACAGACTCGCCGCCTGCGTCTCCGGCCCCAGAGGCGGCGGGAGGCCACTAGATAGCGCTGCACCGCTCTAATCCCCTAGTTCTTGGCGCATGTCGTGGAGATTTCGCGCTGGTCGGCAGGGCTCCCATCTCGGCCAACGGGCTGGATCTTGTCGTTTGAACTCGTAGTTGTCACACCCCCGTATTAGAATCGAACATATGTTCGATGAACTCAACGCAGCCTTTAATCACCTAGTCGATTGCGCTTCTCGCGTAAATGTTGAGACGATTGATGGCAAGGGCGCGGCCAAGTTGGTTGGGATTGCTGACGGAATCCGCCGCTGTGGAGATTCGCTGCGAACCGTCGCCGTGGGCCAAGTAGAGCGCACAAATGCTTGGAAGGGCGAAGGCGCTAAGAATATTTCCGAGTGGCTTAGCTCTGAGACTGATTGTGCGCAATATGAAGCCCAGTCTGTGGTGATCCTCGCAAATCAACCCCAGCACCTACCCACTACGCAGGCAGCATTGCTCTCAGGCACGCTCTCCAACGCTCAGGCGGTCGAGGTAGCGCGTGGCGCCATTGTTGACCCGAATACTGAGTCCCAGCTCTTAAAACTCGCTACATATGCAACGGTGCGCGATCTGCGTGACGCAGTCTCCCGTGTAGTTGCAGCAGCCACAGATGAGGCAGCGAGACACAGACAGATACATAAATCACGTTCCTTGAGGTCGTGGATTGACCCTGATGGTGCCTTCATTGTTAAAGGGCGCATGACCGTTGCCAATGGTGCAATTGTAATGGCTGCACTCAAACCAATCCAGGACGAGATATTTAAGCAAGCGCGTAAGAGTGGTAACCACGAAAGCCCTGAGGCTTACGCAGCAGATGCACTAATGGCACTCTGCGCTGCGAAGAGTGTGGGTGCTCAGGGCTCGAGCGGGACAAAACCAACACGCGCTAGTGCAGTGATGAATATTCGCATCGACATCGATGCACTTAAGCGCGGGCATACCGAGCATGGCGAGACCTGCGAGATCGCGGGTGTTGGGCCAATTCCTGTCGCTACCGCTACCGAATACTTGGGCGAGGCATTCTTAAAACTCTTGGTGATCGATGGCACCGACATCAAGACGGTTGCGCATATGGGCCGAGCAATCCCTGCACTATTGCGCACCGCTATCGAGGAACGCGATCGCGTCTGCCAGGTACCAACATGCGATGTAACTCTTGGTCTAGAGATTGACCACATCAAACCCTTTGCGGAGGGTGGAGCTGCATCCTTTGAGAACCTCGTGCGCCTCTGCAGACGACATCACCTTCAAAAAACGCATGACGGGTACAGACTCGTAAAGACTCATGCTGGAGACTGCGCAAAAAAAGCCTCTGGAAATAAAAGCGAGTTCATGTGGGCATGGAGAGCACCACCGGATCGATAGCGCGCTATGGAGCGAGGCGCGCGAGCATCGGTTACGTGAACAGAGTCAGGAATAATCCGTAAAACCGGCCTGCCTATTCTTCGGCAAATAGAGCAACCCCATCCAACGCTGAGAGGCCTACAGGATCAGCGCCCGGAGAGGGTGGTGACTACCTCATCGATGGCGATCTCATCTCGCTCCCCTGTGGCGCGAATCTTGCGCTCCGCTACTCCTCGAGCAAGTCCTTTGGCTCCGAGCACAATCTGAACCGGCATCCCTAGAAGGTCAGCATCAGCGAACTTCACACCTGGGCTTGCGTCGCGATCATCAAAAAGGACCGATACGCCAGCAGCCTGAAGATCTCGATAGAGCCTCTCCGCTGCATCCTTTACTCCGGCCCCGGCATCTCCCTTACCCGCTAGCACCATCAACTGAACGTCGTATGGCGCGAGGCCCTCCGGCCATGTGATCCCATTCTCATCCGAGTGCTCCTCCACAACGGCAGCGACTATTCGAGATACTCCGACCCCGTAGCAGCCCATGACCATTGGGTGCTGTGCACCGGCATCGTCGGTATACGTGGCATCAAGTGCAGTGGAGTACTTAGTGCCGAGTTGGAATACGTGACCAACCTCGATTCCTCGGTCTACTGATAACTCCCCGCCGCAGCGAGCGCAGCTATCTCCGCTTGCCACAATGACAAGGTCTGCAACGACATCGATGCGAAAATCGCGCATTGGGACAGCGTTACGTGTGTGCTCATCAACGCGGTTTGCTCCAATGACCCAGCCCTGCCCGCCATGCACAGATGGATCGGCAACAACAATCGATACCTCTGAGTGATCGGGGCCGATGAACCCCTTCGGGATTGCAGGGTTACGAGCAAAGTCTTCATCTGTATATAAGCGAGCGGCGAGTGGCGCTACCGCGCGTTTGAATGCAAACTCATTTACTTCACGATCGCCAGGCACTACAGCGAGTGCAAGTTTTCCACCTACATCGAATGCGATCGACTTAAGAAGCGTGTTCTCAGGGACGCCGAGATGTGCAGCAACATCTGAGATGCTCCCCATTCCCGGCGTGGGAACAGCCTCGGGGGCAGCGATTGATGCGTCCACAGCCGACCCTGGAGCAACCAACGCTGAACGCACTGCTGCCTCGACGTTCGCTGCGTAGTCACAGGAGCGACACCAGACAAAATCGTCTTCACCTACAGGCGCAACAGCCATGAACTCGTGATTGATGTCTCCACCTATCTCACCGGCCTGTGCCTCAACAGCGCGAACAGTGAGACCACAACGAGCAAAGATGCGCTCGTATGCCTCATACATTGCGGCGTAGGTTTTGCGAAGGTCCTCGACATCGACGTGGAACGAATATGCGTCTTTCATTAGGAATTCTCGCGACCTAAGTAGGCCAAAACGCGGGCGGAGCTCGTCGCGATACTTCCAGTTGATCTGGTAGAGGTTGACAGGCAAGTCGCGGTATGAGGAGTACTCGCTCGCAACGATTGATGTGACAACTTCTTCAGCAGTTGGTGCGAGAGCGAACCCTGTCTCTCTGCGATCCTTCAATTTGAACATCTGAGGCCCGTAGGCAACATCTCGTCCAGTGCGCTCCCATAGCTCCAGAGGTTGAACTATTGGGAGAATTACCTCCTGGGCTCCTGCTGCATCCATCTCCTCGCGAATTATGCGCTCAACATTGCGCAGAACGCGGTTCCCTAAGGGAAGCCAGGAGTAGATACCTGAGGAGATGCGGCGGATTGCACCGGTTCGGACCAATAATTTATGGCTATCAATCTCAGCATCAGCTGGGTCGTCGCGCAGGGTTCGTAAGAAGAGTTGTGACATTCGCATATTGAGAGGCTAGCGGCGAAGCGGTGACTCCAGAGAAGAGGGATGGATTGGGCATCAACCTTCAGCTACGTAACCTTTACCCCCAGGAATCTTCACAATCGCGCAACGGCACTGGCCTCCAGCCTTCGCTAGCAGCCGGGACAACTCGCTGGTGTCGGACCTCAGCAACTCCGGAATGTCGCGTGCCAGCACAACCGCCCCAATCTCACTATCGAGCCAAGATGCATACTCTGGCTTTCCTAGGAGTTTCAATTGCGAGGTGAGCCTTGCTTGCAGCCCAGCCAGTCGCGCCTCATCTCGACTGTTGAGCGGGGTTGAACTCCAGACGAGTTTCGCATTGGGTTGAGCAAGAAGGCCGGGAGTAAGCGATCCATTCTCGGTAACAGTCCAGACCTCGTCGGCGTTAGAAGCCCTCAGCACCCAATGCGTTCCCCACACCCGAGCGGCTCCAGAGGGAACTCCGACTGATCGCCCTCGGAGCGCTAGAGCATTTACCAACCCTGCAGCTAAACCTTGATGCCGTGCGCTTACTGATCCCCACACGATCAGCACCCGCTCGCCGTTATCGAGCGCCCTCCAATTGAATGAGCGCTCGAAATTCGCGAGCTCAGGCGCGAACACAGTCCCGATCCCCCCTGCCGAATCGCCTCGCAGCTCAAAGTCATACGCTTCAAAGGTAAGGCTGCAAGACAAAATAATTATCGCAAACAGGAATGCGCTACGGGCCGGAACGCGTAACCCCATGAACGATTGAAATGCGACGGCGCGACGCGCTAACGGTTGCACAGCCGCCAGAAGAATAAAGACCGCAACAATTGCGCGCCACGCGAACGTGTAGGCCCGCGGCTCATCTGCAGCACTAATGGCGGATACCGAAGCAAACAATAGAAGCGTCGCGAGCAGAACGGCACGCAGATCACCTCTGCGACGATCTTCGCCAGGAACCTGTTTATATGCGAGAAATCCCCCGAGGAATAATGCGCCGATCGGAAGAAGAAGCCATACAACAGGCGATAGCAGCGCATGACCAGATAGAAACTCGATTCGGTAGCCAGCACCCAACCACGGAAAGGGTGGGCTGAATTCGTTAGCCATGATCTTGAGCGCGTTTGCGATACCGACAGACGGATGGCTACCGGCAAGAAAATACTTGAAGACAGCGCCCAGATTTCCCTGATCTCCCCTCACCGCGCCGATGACTGGAGCAGCCCAAAGCAGCGCGCTCAGGCTTGCCACCCAAGCGGCAATCGACCTAAAACCTGCAGGTAATGCTCGTTCACGGCAGGCATCAAACGCAACACAGCCAAACGCGAACAGCGAGATCGTAGCGACGATGAGCGCAGTACCAATATGGGTCTGGACTGCAAACGAGCCGACAACGACTAGTCCGATGAGGTCTCGGGGCTTTCCAGAAGCTGTGCGCAGCGCCAGGACTAGCAAAAGGAGCAGCGCAGGTAATGGCATCCAGGGATTCCAATATCTTGTGAGCGACTCAATTGGCAATGCCCTAAGAGACAGAAGCCATAACAAAACAGTAAAGACGAAGAGCGATCGAGTCTGCCGGAAGGCAAGAAATAACGCCGTTGAGATAAATCCTGCTGCTATTACGACACCGCCAATGAGGACCCAACGCGAGGATCCCCCACTAAGAACCGAGAACGGACTCAATGCCCAGAACATCATCGGCCCTGCATGGTTCCACCCTGGGCGGCTATACAACCCAGTCAATGGCGTGTGGCTACTCCAAACTTGGCGCACGCGCATATTGATAATCGCAAAGTCGTCTACTGGCACCCAGTCGCTCACACATGCATTAATGAAGGCTGCGACGACAGGGGCGATGCTTGCAATCAAAAGTACCGCGACGACAAAAGTCCGAGACGATTTGTCAGGAACGGTCTTATTCGCGGGGGTCTTATTCACGACGGTCTTATTCAAGTACTTCGACGAAATTCCCAAATGCTCTGCCCTTGCACTCCACGAACCTGCCCTTGCGCTGATCGAACGATACCGCGTCAGTCGCGCCGGAGGCAGGGTCTTAAGCGCAAGTGGAGATTACTCTTACAAACGATGCGTTGTCAACCAGTCGACGCTCTGAGACTTAGAGGTGAAAATGATCGCCCTCGCGTTGCCGAT
>CALQAT020000118.1:0-5644 GCA_943328625.2 Bordetella parapertussis
CGATGCGTCGATGGTCTCAAGATCCTCTGGCCCAGGGGTAGCAGCCCCGTCGCTGACGGTGGCCTCCCCCATACGAACGACATGGCTGATCACTGTCGTACCAATTTCACGAAGCAATGCTTTAGCGATTGCACCTGCAGCGACGCGCGCAGCGGTCTCGCGCGCGCTTGCGCGCTCCAGAACATTTCGTGCATCGGAGAATCCGTACTTCTGCATTCCGATTAGGTCGGCATGCCCGGGGCGTGGCTGGGTTAGCGGCTTGGCAGTTACGCCCGGCGCCGAACCCATCTCCTCTTCCCACTTAGGCCACTCGGTATTACGAATCAATATTGATAGAGGCGAGCCGAGGGTTGCTCCGTGACGCACGCCGGATAGAAACTCAACCTCATCACGCTCGAAATGCATTCGAGGTCCGCGCCCGTAACCCAGTCGTCGTCGGCCAAGCTCGTTGCTTACTTCTTCAATAGTCACCGGAAGCCCGGCTGGTAGCCCTTCGATGACCACGACAAGCGCTGGCCCGTGAGACTCTCCGGCCGTTAAGTACCGCAACACGCGCATGCCTTTCGCTGTGCCTAAAGAGGCTATTTGTCGATTAAATTTGCTCTCGTGATCTTACCGGCGAGACCCGCCTAACTCAGGCTTGTTTAGCCATGAGAAAGCCACTAATCCCTACTTAATGACTTCTTCGCCCTTGCAGAGCTGGAAAGGCGCATCTCCGTAGAGCAACTGGGCGCAGGCTCCTTCGAGACTCACGACCATGTAAGAGGTTGCAAATGTGTCACCGGCTGAGACCGTATAGACGGTTGACCCAACACGAATTGCAGCAACGAGAGTCCCTGCTTGGTCGTATACATCAACGACCGCAACAGCGGTACCAACCGTGGGGGTTGTGGATCCGCCCCCTCCAGTCGATCCCGTTACGCCTGTAACACCCGGTGTAGATGGGGTGCCATTATCAATTGAGATGACGGGAGCAAAGGGGTCCTTGGTAGCAAAAACATCGAATGAGCCGCCGGGAATATCGGGTGCCGGAACTGTGGTGGTCGTTGTGGACTGAATGGATCCGAAGTCATTCGTTGGAGCCGGCACATCGCTGCCGCCGCCCCCGCCGGTAAATACTTTGAGGAGCAGGAACACGGCGATAAACCCTGCGCCTATACCGCCGATGACTTTCGCTCGTTTGTTATCGATTGGATTAGCCATGATGCTCCACCTAATTCGCCTAATTCGCCGGGAGTTCTGTGGTCGTGCTCGCTGGCGCTGTTGAGCCAGCAATTCCAGTTGAGCCAGATACTCCGGTATTTCCCGTGTTGATTGTGGTACCAGTCGCACCGGCTGGAGATGCACGCGTGAACATGCGAGCAGTGAGAGTTACTGAGATCGCAGCAGGGTCTGCAGCAGGATCATTCGATGCGGACGAAGCCCCCGATCCCTGACCCGCGAGATTTACTCCATCGACGACGACGATCCTCTCGAGGTCCTCCAAGCGATTGAGGTAATCAACAACAGCGAAGAAACCCCCCTTGACCTGGATAGAGATGGCGATGGTCGTCGGGGCACCGGGCGTTAAACCTACGGAAGGCGGAGATGGAGAGATTGATAGGAAGTCAACGCCAGCGAGTGCAGCAATTTCATTTGCGCTCAGAATAAAGACTGCAAGATCTGGGGTAGCCGGGACTGCAGCATTTAATGTTCGGAGAGATGCCTCAAGCTCAGGTCGATTGCGATTGAGTTCTTTAAGGCGAGCGAGAGTCGCCTCAAGATCAAGACTCCGTCGCTCGGCCGCAGCAGCCTCGCTTCGGGCAGTCGATGTTGCACTCTGCTTCGGCGAGTAGAGAAAGACCCACCACAGGAGCAGTACCGCCACCGCTCCGCCTACGAGCCCCAGTATCGCTCGGCGACTCATCGCTGCCCCCCGAAACGACTAGTCCTATCGGATGTAGCGGCAGAAGTTATGTTCGCTGTGGACGAGTAGGTAACGAGCGAACGAGTTGTTCCAGCCGCGCCATCCTTCGTAGCGCTTGGTACCCACAACCCTGAGAACGAAGGTATCTCTCCGATGCGCTGTATCCAAGATGCGACAGAGGTGAAGTCGAGCCCCGTTGCAGAGAACGAAGCTGTTCCGATATTGCTAATCACTCCTGCGCTAGGAGTAATAGCACCCGTGGAACCCGTTACCCCCGAGGTCGAATCAAAGGTTGCAGCACCTGATGTCGGGGCCGTCGTTGAGCCTTGAAAGGCCGTTAACCAAGAATCGTTTGGAATTGTGCGCGCAATCTCCTGAAGCATTCGCGACCAGGAGACATCGGTTGCGAGTACCGCTACAGCTTGACGGCTGAGTCCATCAACCAAGGCCTGCTCTGACTGTGCGTCCGAGTATTTCGCCGCCTCAGCCTCTAACAAAGTGTTTTTAGCCTGAGCCTTGTCCCGATCAGCCTCGGCGCTACTGAGGCGATTGCTAGCGAAGAAGGTCATGAATCCGAGAATGACTAATAGTGCGGCACCGATTGCTCCAGCAAGAGTCAGTATCCGCTTGCGATCAATCTCAGATCCCTTGTCAGGGAGGAGATTGATATGTTTTCCTGAGCCCAAAGCGCCGAGAGCGAGCCCGACGGGAACAGGAAGGTATGGGTCAAGGTCAGGGATGTCGTCTACCGAGAACCCGATATCTCCGACTGTTATGAGCCTTCGGGGTGAGGCCATTGAGGTAGGCAGTTCAAGCGCATCCGAGACCGCATCTAGAAGCCCTCTCTGCGATGCCCCTCCACCCGTGAGCGTTACCTGCAGGACAGGCCGCGCATCAGGCTGTCCGCGATAGAAATCCACCGAGCCGCGAATCGCCTCAACAACTGCACGCATCGGGCCCGAGACTGCAGCATCTACTTGGGCTGCAACCGCAGGGTCACTAGAACCATCACGCTTAATCGCCTCTGCGTCCTCGACCGAGAGCCCAAGGGCACTCTCGATTGCTGCGGTAGCACTTCGCCCTCCGCCCCCAACAATGCGCACAAAACGCGGTATCCCAGATTCGTGGATAGCGACAACAGTCGTGCCTGCTCCAACGCTGACTATCGCCTCTGCTGCGGGGCCGTTAGTACCAACTCTGCGGCCAAGTGCGCGCACCAGGGCAAGCGGAACAAGATCTACGGCCGATACTCGCACACCTGCAGCGCGCACTGCATCAACGAGCGTAGTGACCGTGTCCCGATGGGCCGCAGCGAATAGCACACGCTGCATAGGCTCTGCATCGGGGTCGGCGTCCTCTGATTTCTCGATCTGCTCTAGTACCTGAAAATCAAACGCCGCTTCGGCGATCGGAATCGGGATCAGGTCACCCGCCTGAAAGCGGAGGGCTCCAGCGAGGTCTGCATCCGACATAACAGGCATGTCGATTGTTCTAACGATCACGCGCGGACTTGCTATACCTACGCGCACTTCACCTTTGCCGAGGCCGAGTTCGCTCCAGAGTCGAGCGACTGCCTTTGTAACTGCAGCCGAGTCAACAATCTCTCCCTCGCGCACGGCTTCGTAAGGAAGCGCCACCTGCCCGAAGGCGACAACGCGAGGCGGATCATCGAGTTCAACCTCGGCGACTCTTACCGCATGGGTTCCAATATCGAGGCCGATTACTCTGCGAGCCATGCGCCCCCCTCTTGGCTCGGGGTGACCATGCGCGACTCAAGATAATTATTGAGGTCTCCGACGCGAATTCGTAGGTGCTTACCCACTCTGAGAGCCGGCAGCTCACCGGACTTCACAAGGCGGTAGACGGTCATAGTTGAGACGCGCATGGCGCCCGCAACCTCCAAGGGAGTAAGCAACTCGATTTTGGTAACACTCGCCACAACAGACTCCACTCGTTGACCTGCGCAACATTAGACCTATTAAACCCCAATAGGCAACTGAGTGCGCAGAGATCTTGAGGCCCATGCATCTTGAATAGAGCGTGGATCGGCAGAACCGGAGTCGAATCTTGACGGGCCGAAAGCCCCAAATGTGGCTACTACTGGCCGAGAAGGCGCAGTATCGGTGGCCCGATTAGAAGGGCACTCACCGTACCTAGGGCCATGAATGGCCCAAAAGGCACATGATCCTTGCGAGTCTTGACCTTGGTGGCGATTAGGCCAATACCGACCACCGAACCGAGCAAGAAGCCCATGAATATTCCCAAGAACGCAGTAGCAGGCGAGACCCAGCCGAGAGCTACCCCAAGTACGAAGGAGAATTTTACATCGCCGAACCCCATACCCCTGGGCGAAATCAGGTGGAGCAGGAGAAATACGGCAAAGACGACGAGACCGCAGAGGAGCGCCCGCCGGAAGTCGCCTACTCCCCCATCGAGGACGCCAGCTACTACAAAAAGCAACGTCACTGCGATTGTTAGCGGGTAGACGATTCGGTTCGGCAGCAGAAACGTATCGAGATCAATTAGTGAGAGAACAACGAGACCGCCAGCCAATACAAGATAGGCAGGTAAGGCCCACGATCCTGCAAACCTCCAAGCGAGCAAACCCCAAAGGATTGCAGTACCAGCCTCTACGAGCGGATAGCGCGCCGAGATCTTGGTCTTGCAGTCACGGCACTTACCCCGAAGGATTAGCCATGAAAGCACCGGGATGTTGTCGTAGGGGCGAATGAGTTGATCACACCCTGGACATCGTGAAGGCGGACTAACTACTGACTCATGACGCGGAACACGCCAGATCACGACGTTGAGAAACGAACCGATCAGGAGCCCTAACAACGCAGAAATAGCGATCACAAAATCGGTCACGAATAACAGGTTAGGGCCTAATGCGAAGCGAGACGAGCGATTGCAGCATTACAAATATCGCAGCGCAGTGCGCTACCAAGAATCTGACCACCCTCCGTTGAGGTCCACTGCATCGGCTCTGCAAGTGCTTGCTTTATCAGTGCGGAATCCAGTTGGAGCATCCGCCCTATCGAGAATATAGAAACACGTGCCAGAGGCAGATCGAGTCACTGCAACAAAGAAATCAATACCTCCGTAGTTACCAAAACTTACCGAGGCCTCGCTTCGAGTTGCATCGGCATCGAACCCAGCCGCAATGAACCGAATCGAGCCCTCTGCAGCGAAGAGCCTGCCTGTGGACAAATTGGCGTAACCAGCCTCGGCGCTGACGGAGGCACGAGCAGCCAGCAGAGCGGTATGCAGAACCGTCTCGGCACGACGATCCGATGCGGGTTTGGTTGCGCCGAGAAAAGTTGGGAGTGCAACTGCAAGCAGCACACCAAGAATCATCACAACAACCATTAGCTCAACGAGGCTAAATCCACTCTCACGATTATCGCCTCGTCTCAGCGCCCCTAATTGCTGCTCACTCAATTGAGTATTGCTTCTCTGATTAGTCATATCGCCTTCTCTCTCTAGGCTCTATAGCGAATCCCCCCAAGAGATTGTTTTGTTGCGAGTTTCGTGAGTCGACGAAGGGCCCGAGGCTTTCGCCCCAGGCCCTCTACGCCGTACTACCGGATATTCCTTGCTACCTAACCGCTTACTTAACCGCTTACCTAGCCTCTTACCACTGGTCGGACCATGTGACACCGGTACCTGAAGCGGTAGTGGCGTTACATGTTCCAGTAATAGTTGCGAACTGAGTACCAGGACCCTGCGTATTGTCCC
>CALQAT020000119.1:0-5602 GCA_943328625.2 Bordetella parapertussis
GTCTGCCGAGCGATTGGCTCCCCCACGCTTTGGTAACGCTCGGGCGCGCCGACCCAAATTACGTAGGTCGCCCTCGACCTGAGGTGCCGCTCGACTCGCTGCGACGTTTTGCATAGGGGGTTTTCTCCCTGACCTTCTTGCCTCTCCCCTATACGTAACTTGTGCCCAGGCAATGCAGCGCCCCTCGGCCCGATTAGAGTTCGAACACTATTTTGCTAGCAAAACGTTGGAGAGAACAGTTGAAGAAAGCATGGAAGAATCGAGTGCGAAATCTCTCGGTAGCGGCGATGGTCGCACTCTCTCTAATGCTGCTCCCCGCATGTGGTGCATCCTCTGCCAATCGCTCTGGAGCTTTATCAGGCGATCCGGTAAAGACGACGTGCGCTAACGTCAGCGAACCGCGAGTCAGCGCTGCCGTGAGTTGGAAAATTGGGGACAATTCGGCAGTTACTAAAGTCAATTTTAAGTTCAACGGAGCAGGTGGCTGGGTGGTAACCAACACAACCCCTAGTGCCGGAGAAATTAAGTTCTCCAGAGCTATGAGCGGCAACGCTAATAACGTCACCGTGCAGCTTCTCGATACAAACGGAGCCGTGCTTCAAACAACTAGCGCCAACTGCACAACAGCTCAGTAAAAGAGTCTTCGCTCTAGGCGAGGGAGAGTTCGCACTCGCCAGTTACTGCGAGGTTTTTTACATCTGCACCATCTGATACCGATGCACCCTCTAAGAGAATTGCGTCTCTAACTGCCGCATCCGAGCCAACCACAACCCCTGCTGCAACTACTGAGTTCGCAATCTGGGCGCGCGCTCCGATTACCGCACCGTCCCCGATTAAGCAGGGCGGCTCTAGTAGCGCATCCGCTGCAATCTCAGGTGTGCCTTGGACCCAAATACCGAGCGAGCGCTCGACAGCCCCTGGTGCAGGCGGTAGACCAACGCAGCCGAGCAACACATCATGTTGCGCTTGTTCGTACTTCTCGGGTGTACCGATATCGAGCCAGTAACCCTCACTCTGAAGTGCGTAGAGCCTGCCAGTCTCCTCAAGCATGCGAGGGAATGTCTCGCGCTCAACACTCACATTTAGGCGAGCTGGGATGCGCTTCAATACTGACGGCTCGAGAATATAAGTACCAGCATTGATCCAGTCGGTCGGTGCTTGGCCCGCCGGCGGCTTCTCAACGAAAGCGATCACCTCGCCGTCTTCGCGAGTTGGCACGACACCGAATGCAGAGGGGTCGAGCACGCGCGTCAATGCGATAGAGGCCTCAGCCTTGCGCGCCTCATGAAACTCCATCATCTCGCCGAGATCTAAATCGGTAAGCACATCGCCATTGCAGACAATGAAGCGCTCCTCGATGCCATCGGCAGCAAAACGAATTGCTCCCGCCGTACCGAGAGGCTCATCCTCTACCGCATAGTGCAGTTGCATCTCTGCGTAACGATCTCCATTGAAGTGACGGATAAACGCGTCCGGCAAGTACCCCAGAGAGAGGATCACCTCGGTAACCCCGTAGCGCCCTAGCCAGTCGAGCTGTCGCTCAATAAAAGCAACGTTCGCAATCGGCAACAGCGGTTTTGGGGTATGGAGAGTCAGCGGCCGGAGCCGTGTCCCTTCACCCCCGACAAGGACAACAGCCTTCACGGCGTGGTGGTCGCTCCGCTAGCGCCCGATGCACCAGTCGTACCAGTAGTACCCGTCGCACCAGAGGCTCCGCTCACACCACTTGAGCCAGATGCCCCTGCACCTGGGGCTGCTCCACCGATGTCACTGATGTTGGCGAGCGCGGCGTCGGCATTCGGCGGCTTAGGAAGGTCTGCGCCTTTCGGCAAGAAATAGATAGCAACAATCTCGCCGTCATGATACTTATAGTCAGCCGGGCTACCAGAGAGCGGCTTACCACTCCACTCCTTATTCGGGTAACCGGTAGTCCACTGCACAATGGCCTTCTTGTCGCCGAGAGCACTGCACTTATCTTCATTGGTGTGCTTCACCGAATCCCAGAGCGAGAGAGCGTTGGTATCCGCGCTCCATCCTCCATACTCAAGGAAAGTTCCTACAACCGCGTTGTTTCCGGACTCACCATTTGCAAATGGGTGGGTATGCATTATGCCGTCGCCGTGGGAGTGGATTCCTGCGCGCAGCGTGTCAGAACCGGCCTGATTCTCAAACTCAGGGGCATCGGATAACCATGTTCCACAGATATCCACACCTAAGAATGCGTGCCAGTGCTCGCCGACCTTTGGACTCACAGCAGAGGCCGACTTGTTGTCCTTAACGGTAAACGCAATTAGTAGCGCTCCGACAACAAGTATCGCAACGATCGAGAGATTCCAGGTTCTGCTCGACTTCGCACGCTTTGGGCTACGGGCCTTTGAGCGAATCTTGGCTCGTTTGTATTTAGAGGTTGCTTTCGTCATATAGGTCTTAGGGTACTCGCACCGAGGCCCGTTGATGACGCACCAGTTGACTGAGCATCGCTACCGCACATCGCAGCGAGAGAAGCAAGGCGGTAGGGGCGAGAAGCACCCTCTTAACGCCACTCCATCGCTTGCTGGCGAATCGAAATGCTGAGCGATGGTGCGCTGCGATCATCCTAAAAGGGGTCCTCCCAGTACTGACACCCTGCACATGTGTCACCTGGGCACTTGGCGAGTACTCAACACCCCACCCGGCTGCTTTAAGGCGCCAGCAAAGATCGACGTCCTCAACATACATAAAGTACGCCTCGTCCCAACCGCCAATCTGGTCGAGAGCCTCTCTCCGAAGCCAGAGGGCGGCACCGGAGACCCAATCGACGCTGCGCGCCACCTCTGGGTCGCAATCAAGCTCGCGGTAGCGGCGAGTCGCCTTATTATTTGGCTTGATCGAACCGAATAATGCATGGCCAAGTGCGTCAATATTTGAGGGCACCATTCGGGCTGACGGGTATATCGCCCCATCTGCCTCGCGAATCTTGGGCCCGAGTGCCCCGAGGGTTGGCTCGGACTCAAATCGATCCATCACGCCTGCGGCACTGCCAGCAATGAGCAACGCATCAGGATTAATGACCGCCACAATCGCTGCCTTCGTAGCGGCAATGCCGAGATTTGCAGCCCGTGCATAGCCGAGGTTCGCGCCAGGCCTAATCACACTCACGCCAGGAAACTCTGCCTCAATTTGAGCAACAGACTCAGCGGGTTTACTCGATACAAAATTATCTACAACCACTACCTCAGGAGGTGCCCCGGCAGAGTCATCGCCAAGCAGCGAGCGAACGCAGTCAAGGAGTAAGGGTCCAGAGTCATAAGCAACGACTACCGCTGCCCATTCTCGTGTCACTTAGCCTCGGCCTGCGCAAGCTCTTCGCGATACCACTTGCAGGTGCGCTCTAGTGCCTCGGTTAACTCGATCTCCGGGCTCCAACCAAGTACAGATTTAGCCAGAGTGATATCTGGTCGTCTTCGCACTGGGTCATCCTCTGGGAGGGACTCGAAGATAATTCCAGCGTCGGAACCACTAATATCGCGAACCTTTTCAGCTAACTCAAGGATCGTGAACTCGTTGGGATTACCTATATTCATAGCCCCAATATGGTCAGACTCCATCAGCGCTACCAGGCCTCGCACTTCATCCTCAACAAAACAGAACGAACGAGTCTGCGTTCCGTCGCCATAAATCGTAAGAGGATTTCCCTCTATCGCCTGAACAAGGAAGTTCGAGACAACGCGACCATCAGAGGGTTTCATCCGCGGCCCCATCGTGTTGAAGATGCGCGCAATCTTTGTGTCAAGGCCGTGGTAGCGGTGATACGCCATTGTTAGCGCCTCAGAGAATCGCTTCGCTTCGTCGTATACCGAGCGCGGCCCAAGAGTGTTGACATTGCCCCAGTAGCCCTCGGGCTGAGGGTGCACGAGAGGGTCGCCATAGATCTCGCTAGTTGAGGCCATCAAGAACCGCGCGTTGTTCTGATGCGCGAGTTCGAGGGCGTTACGAGTTCCTATTGAACCAACATCAAGGGTCTCAAATGGGAGATTTAGATACTCAGGAGGGCTTGCAGGGCTTGCAAAATGCAGAACACAGTCGACCTTGCCCTCAACCGGAATTCCTTGAATTACGTCGTGCTGCAAGAAGGTAAAACCATCCCTGCCCTCGAGGCTAGAGATATTTGAGCGCCGACCAGTGAGGAGGTTATCTACTGCGATGACCTCGTAACCACGATCAAGTAGATACTCGCATAGGTGGGAACCAAGAAAGCCAGAGCCACCTGTAACAACTGCTCGTGGCATTAGCGCCCAACACCCTCATATATCCATCCACGTCTGCGGAGAGCGACCGGATCAAGAATGTTGCGAGTATCTAAGACGACCCGCTTCTCAAGCGCCTCACCGATCTCGTCAAAATTGAGCCAACGAAACTCGTCCCATTCGGTGAGAACAACCATGAGCGACGCGCCCTTCGCCGCCTCAATTACTGAGTCCGCACGCGTCATTGAATCAATCAAGACCGAATTAGCCGAAGCTTTGGGGTCGTATGCACGCAGTATCGCTCCCTCTTCAGAGAGCCGGCGAGCTACGTATACCGCTGGCGAGTCACGAACGTCATCTGTATTGGCTTTGAAGGCAAGCCCCAAAATTGCCACCTCGACTCCGCGCAGATCTCCGCCAACGAGGCGCCTTGCTTTATCGATCATTCGTTCGTGCTGAGCGACGTTTCCGTCCATTACTCCTTGCAGTAGAGGGAACTCTGCCCCTGCTGCGTGGGCAGCATGCATGAGTGCGGAGGTGTCTTTAGGGAAACAGGATCCGCCATACCCTGGGCCAGGCTGCAGAAACTCGAAACCTATGCGAGAGTCGTACCCCATCCCGAGTGCAACTTCACTCACATCGGCATCAAGGGCTTCACAGAGGTTTGCTATCGCGTTCATAAATGAGATCTTGGTAGCGAGAAATGCATTCGACGCGTACTTAATCATCTCTGCAGAGGCAGGGTCAGTAACAACAATTGGAGCATGTACTCCGGCGTAGAGCTCGCTCACACGAACAGCGGTTGCCGAGTTGTCGCAACCAACTACAACGCGTGAGGCATGAAGAAAATCTCGCACGGAGGTACCTTCGCGAAGGAACTCAGGGTTAGACGCGACCCCGATCTCGTCGATAGATCCACCTGCTTCTCCGAGCAGCCGTTGAACTCGACGGGTAGTACCAACAGGCACAGTGGATTTGTTGATAACGACCGAACCAGACCTAAGTGACCCGGCAATCTCAAGCACTACGGCGTCGATGAATGAAAGATCTGCTGAGCCATCGTCTCCCTGAGGGGTCGGGACGCACAAGAAGATGAACTCTGCATCCGCTACGGCGACGCTCGCCCCTAGGACAAACCTCAGCCTCCCTGACTCAAGACCCTCCGCAACTAGTTCGGTGAGCCCGTCTTCGTGGATAGGGATCTCTCCACGGTTCAGCGCATCTACTCTCGCAGGGTCGATATCCCCCGCAACTACGGAGTGGCCCAAGTGGGCTAGGCATGCTGCAGTAGTGATCCCCACATACCCAGCTCCGATAACAGCTACATCACTCACAGGGCGAGAGTCTAAACCCCCAGCACCCTTGGCCTAACCAAA
>CALQAT020000120.1:0-5554 GCA_943328625.2 Bordetella parapertussis
TAATTCCTCTCGATGTTGCTGTCGGCGACACCGTGATCTACTCCAAGTACGGAGGCACCGAGGTCGCTGTCGATGGTGAGGACCTCCTCATTCTCTCGAGCCGCGACATTCTTGGAAAGCTTGTTACGACAAAGAAGAAGAAGTAACGCTATTACTTGATCCCTCCTCCCTGGAGGGGCGCGAGAGATATGTGCTGTGAACGTTGAAGAAGCGGCCTAGAGATAGGCCGCTTCTTCGCGCTCGGGTGAGCCCGCTTATTGGCTAATGTGATTTAACACCGACCGACTCGACCTACTGAGAGCAGGAGCAAATGGCTCGACTGCAGTTAGCCCTTAACGTGAGCGACCTCGACGCGGCGGTTGAGTTCTACACCCGTCTCTTTGGTGTTGGCCCAGCAAAACGCAAGCCTGGTTACGCAAATTTCGCAGTTATCGATCCGCCTTTGAAACTCGTTCTATTTGAGGGTGCAGAAGGTGGAACCATTAACCATCTTGGAGTTGAGACGGAGAGCGCTGATGAGGTTGTCTCCGCTGAGTCAAGACTAAGTGCAGCGGGGCTCACTACAACGGGAATAGACGACACAATCTGCTGCTTCGCCGAGAAGGTTGAGACATGGGTAAGCGACCCAGACGGGGCGCGATGGGAGTGGTATGTGAAGACTTCGGACTCTGATTTCATGAGCGCGCAGCCTGAGAGTGCCGATGCAGCTTGCTGCGCTCCATCGGCCGTAACGGGCGTGAGCCTCTCTTCAGTTAAGCCAGTGAAGATTTAGCGGTCTCTTTGGCCCATGCGTAGTCGGCCTTGCCATTCGGGCCGCGCACGACGCGATCTACAAGGATCACGCGACGAGGTCGCTTGAAGCCTGCTAAGTGCCCGCGAACCGCGTCTGCGATCTCTTCCTCAGTTGCTTGTTGGCCAGCGTTTAGGGCCACTACTGCAGTAATCGACTCGCCGAAACGGTCGTCAGGTACACCAACGACTAATACATCAAACACGGCAGGGTGGAGTTTGATCGCCTCCTCAACCTCCTCGGGGAAGACCTTCTCTCCGCCGGTGTTGATCACAACTGAGCCGCGCCCTAGTAGTTCGATTGTTCCGTCCTCTAGGACCTTTGCGAAGTCTCCAGGGACTGAGTAACGCTCGCCGTTGTACTCACGAAATGTTGCCGCAGACTTCTCTGGGTCCTTGTAATAGCCAAACGGGATAGGGCCGCCGAGAGCAAGGATGCCGATCTCGTCGCTTCCGCGCGCAACTTCGCGTCCGTCCTCGGTAAATACTTTTGTAAATGCGCCGATTGAGAAGCGCGCAGTCTTTGCAGTCGAACCCTTTGTGGAGACTTGATTAGCGAAGCCTGCGCCCTCGCTCGACCCCAGAGAGTCGAGGCAGATGAACTCTCCGCGCTCCATAAGCGCCTCCTTGACTGGCGCTGTCCACATCACGCCAGATGAGATGAGCATCCGGAGTGTTGAGAGGTCGTAGGTCTTGCCTCCGGCCTCGGCCTCCTCGAGGGCGGTAACCATGGGCTTGCCAAATGCATCCCCGACAATCGCCATTTGAGTAACTTTTGCCGTCTCGACTGCTTCCCATAACTCAGTTGCGCTGAAGTTGCGCTGCTCAAGCGTGCATACAGATCCGCCAGCAGTTAGCGACTGGAGCGAGGTCATGAAGCCGGTTCCGTGCATTAGCGGAGAGGCTGGAAGGTGCGTGGCTGTGTTCCCCTTCTCTGCAACCTTGAGCGCTATCTCTCCATGCTCCTCGTTCTGCTCAGGTGCGGAGATGCCAGATAACGAGAGTACCGAAGGAACGAGCGCGCGGTATAGGTCATCGACGCGCCACATCACGCCCTTAGGCATTCCGGTAGTTCCACCTGTGTAGAGGATGTATAGGTCCTCGCCGTCGCGCTCAACTCTCTCCATTGGGGAGGCGTTAGCGATGAGATCCTCGTAGGCATGCGCACCATCAATAAGTGGGTGGCCGTCGTCAACCTGAACAAATACTTTTACATTCTTGACCCGATCCATGACGCTAGACACGTGTGTCCCGAGGACTCCGTGAAAAAGAAGAACCTCTGCATCTGAGTTATCAAGGAGGTAGATGAGCTCGTCCTCGAGGTATCGGTAGTTAACGTTCACCGGTGCACCGCGAAGCTTCCATGTTGCGAAGATGCCCTCGAGATATTCGTTTGAGTTGTAGAGGTACGACGCGACCTTCGCTCCCGCGTTTACTCCTAGTGATGTCAGCGCACCGGCGAGACGCGCGGAGCGTTCATCGAACTCAGCCCAAGTAACGCTGCGCGCTCCCTGAACCAGTGCACGCGCGTTAGGGGTTGCGTCCGAGATCGACTCCCATGCTGTAGCGAAGTTGTATGAAGTGGCCATCGGAGTTCCTTTGTTGTAGGTGGTCTGGAGCGCTGAGGGTCGCTAGTCTGCCAGCGGTGAGCATCTCCCCGCCTCTCCGTGGAGGAAAACAGATAATTCCTAGACCCGCGGGCACCCGCTTAGGGGGTCCTGCCCCGTGGCACCACCTCGGTGACGACGATCGGGTTCTCGATCCAGTCTGGGTCCGAGAGCGCTGCCTGTTGCTTCAGTCCCCGCTTGGAGTCCCAACTGCCTTGGTGGATGCGCGCCCGGCAGCGGTGCTGGTTGCGCTCTTCCCAGAGGACGGCGAGACCCATATAGTGCTGATGAAGCGCCCAGAGTCGGCTCCATCGCACAAGGGCGAGATTTCATTCCCCGGAGGGAATCGAAGTTCTAATGATTTGAACCTACGTGAGACTGCATTGCGCGAGGCTCATGAGGAGGTGGGGATCAACCCGGGGACGGTAGAGGTGCTCGCCGAGTTGCCGACCATCGGCACGGTCAAGGGGGCATTTGCGATCACGCCATTCGTGGGGTTTATTGCAGAGCGACCCGCCTTAGTAGCTGACCCTCGAGAGGTCGAGGAAGTATTTACCGTAGCGCTGTCTGAGCTGCTCCACCCCGAGACATGGCACTCCGAGCGATGGGACCTCTGGGGGGAGGAGTTCGATATGTCCTTCTATTTGCTTGAGAATGAGACGGTCTGGGGTGCAACGGCGCGGATCCTCACAGGCCTGTTAGATGCCTTGACCTCTTTGTAGGCCCCCGTCACGAGACTCGCTAAAGATAGATGCGGCGTTCGACCCGACTGGCAGGGGACGCTGCGAAGTAGGATTGGAGATTCAGCCGGCGGATGGGAGTGCTCTCGGTGGAGATAGAAATTGGGATCGGAAAATCTGGTCGTAGAGCCTATGGGTTCGACGACATCGCAATTGTGCCGAGCAGGCGCACACGCGATCCTGAGGATGTAGACGTCTCCTGGGATCTCGACGCATTCTCCTTCGACCTGCCGTTCATGGCATCGGCTATGGATGGCGTCGTCTCACCGGCAACTGCGATTGAGATTGGTCGCCTTGGTGGCGTTGCCTGTTTGAACCTTGAGGGTCTATGGACCCGTTACGAGGACACAGACTCAATTCTTGAGGAGATCTCTCACCTCGACGCCGAGAAGGCCACTGCCCGTATGCAGCAGGTCTACATGGAGCCAGTTAAAGAAGAGTTAATCGTTCGGCGTATTCGCGAGATCAAGGATGCGGGTGCGGTTGCATGTGCGTCTTTGACGCCACAGCGTGTTGAGCAGTTCGCCAGTTTTGTCCTAGAGGCAGAGCTCGACATTCTCGTCATTCAAGGGACTGTGGTCTCCGCAGAGCATGTCTCCAAGCACCCAGACCGTCAGCCTCTGAACTTGAAGAAGTTCATTCGCGAGTTTGATCTCCCGATAATTGTTGGTGGATGTGCGTCTTACTCAACCGCACTGCACTTGATGAGAACCGGCGCAGTCGGTGTACTTGTTGGTGTTGGCCCGGGGCATGCATGCACAAGTCGTGGAGTTCTTGGTATCGGCGTTCCGCAGGCAACAGCAATTGCGGATGCAGCAGGCGCTCGAATTCGTCACCTAGATGAGACCGGCGTTTACGTCCACGTCATAGCTGATGGTGGAATGAGAACAGGTGGAGATGTCGCAAAGGCCATCGCCTGTGGTGCTGATGCTGTGATGATCGGTTCTCCCCTTGCGAGTGCACATGAGGCGCCCGGGCGCGGTTACCACTGGGGAATGGCTACATTCCACCCAACTCTTCCCCGCGGTGCTCGTATTTACGCCGGCCAGAAAGCAACGCTGGAAGAGATTGTTCTCGGACCAGCACATGAGAATGATGGAACCCTCAATCTCTTTGGAGCCTTACGTACCTCGATGGCCACTACTGGCTATGAGACTGTGAAGGAGTTCCAGAAGGCCGAGGTCATGGTTGCACCTGCGCTTCAAACTGAGGGCAAGTCCCTTCAGCGAGCCCAGGGAATCGGAATGGGTCGGTAGGTAGAGAGCAGTGACCGACGAGTACGGATACGACACCGTCCTCGTTGTCGACTTCGGCGCGCAGTATGCACAGTTAATTGCGCGGCGTGTTCGCGAGGCGCATGTCTACTCAGAGATCGTTTCAAGGCGCATGTCTGTGGCGGAGATGCTTGAGCGCAAGCCCAAGGCGATCATTTTCTCCGGCGGCCCTTCATCTGTCTATGCGGATGGTGCACCTACGATTGACCCAGCCATCTACGACGCCGGTGTTCCGATTCTCGGGATCTGTTACGGCGGTCAGCTCATGGCTCGCGACCTAGGTGGAGAGGTAGCCCACACAGGCAGCGGAGAGTATGGGCGAGCCGGGTTAACAGTTGCCTCTGGAGTCTCGACCCTGCTCTTCTCCGATCTTCCAGAGGACCAAGAAGTCTGGATGAGCCATGGCGACTCGATAGTCGCTGCTCCGCCCGGTTTCATCACAACTGCAACGACCCCTGGGACCCCTTCCGCGGCATTCGAGAATAGAGAGCGCTCTCTTTTTGGTGTGCAGTTTCATCCAGAGGTTGCGCACTCTCCCTTCGGCCAAGACCTACTGAAGCGTTTTCTCTATGAGGCCGCAGGTTGTCGCCCGACATGGACTAATACGTCAATCATTGAGCAGCAGGTTGATGCGATTCGTGCTCAGGTGGGCGATGCGCGTGTTATCTGCGGTCTCTCAGGTGGCGTTGACTCTGCAGTCGCAGCTGCACTTGTGCACAAAGCGATCGGCGACCAACTCACTTGTGTCTTCGTCGATACTGGCCTTCTCCGACTCAACGAGGCGGAGCAGGTTGAGGAGACATTCAGGGCTCAGTTCCACATTGAGCTGATACATGTAAAGGCCGCTGACCGTTTTTTGAATGCTCTTGCTGGAGTAACGGAGCCAGAGACCAAGCGCAAGATTATTGGCGAACTCTTTATTCGCATTTTTGAGGAGGCAGCGCGCGACCTTGATGACGCGGCTTACCTCGTTCAGGGAACTCTCTACCCAGACATTGTTGAGTCGGGTGGAGCGGAGAACGCTGTTATCAAGAGTCATCACAATGTAGGCGGACTCCCAGAGGATATGGCCTTTGAACTAGTAGAGCCGCTGCGTCAACTCTTCAAGGACGAGGTTCGTGCAGTAGGCGAGGAGCTCGGCCTA
>CALQAT020000121.1:0-5499 GCA_943328625.2 Bordetella parapertussis
CGGAGTCAAGTAAGTAATCAGGGTTTGTCAGCGAGACAGCACTTAGAGCGCCACCAAGAATCGCAACAGCGGGTGCGAGGATGCCGTTATCAGGGCCGATCAAAATGCAGCTCTCTGTCTCAACTGCAATTGCTCTGCGATCTGTCCCTACGCCTGGGTCTACAACTGCAAGAATAATTCCGAGGGGCAGATACTGAGCAGCACGCACAAGTGTGAGAGCACCGGCGCGCACATCATGTGCAGGAATGTTGTGGCTTACGTCAATGATCTGTAGATGGGGAGCGATCGAGAGGATCACAGATTTACAGACACCAACAAACTCGTCAGCCAATCCATAATCTGAGAGGAACGATACGAACTCAGGGCGAGGGGTCGCCACCGGCAGGCCGCTTGCTACTGCGAGTAACGAGCGCCGAGGTAGGCGTCTACGTCAGATTCGCGCACTCGGAATGACCTGCCAACGCGAACGGCTGCAAGGTCACCCGCTTTGATGATTCGATAAACAGTCATGGTCGAGACGCGCATGAGGTCTGCAACCTCCTGCACTGTAAGGAACCTTGATTTAGATAAGGGCTGTGACACGACTAGTAAGACCTCCACTCCGGTGAATTGGGAGTGTAGGGGTATGGGGCCTCTGCTGTCGAACGTGGGGCATGTTGCCAATGTCTGACTCTGAGAACGAAGATGGAGTTGAGATCGGACCCAGACTCCGTGGGCGCAGGGCGCGCCCCCATCGAGGCTCCAAGCCGCAGTCATAACTTCGCTTGGTAAGGCCTCAGCCCGGCTGATTTAACCCATCGCCTGAGACATCAGCTAGAGCGCTCAGTACCCGGTAACAATGAGGCGGCCGCTGCTCTTGAACGGGCACGATAGTTACTGGAAGGCCTCTAGCGGCCGCTACTCCTAGGGCAATGGCATCGAGATCGGCGAAGGCCACTACCTCAGATCCGAGTTCAATTGCAGTCCCAGCGAAGCCCCGATCGGCCACTACTAAATCTGGGGTCTCGCTTCCGGCAAAGAGTGCATCGGCTGCCCGCATCGCAGTATCGGAGATCAGATTTCCGCCAGATTCAACTAGCGCCACACCGTTTTGCCATACGAGGCGAGCCCGGGGATTCCCGGCGACTGAGAAGGTAGCGCTTGCGATACTTGAATATTCTGGGCTTGAATATTCTGGGCTTGAATATTTTAGGTCGTCAAACTCGAGGTCCCCAAAAATCTCCGCTCCCTGCGACGCCGCTAAGCGCGCAAGGTTTGCGTAGAGCGGGAGTAGTGATGCGGGTCGCCCTGTTGCGAACGCTATTACGCCACCGCGTCTAGAGACGTCAAGGATGCGTACCAATGCCGCGCGCATCCCGGCAATCGTGCAGTGCGGGTCTGTCCATGCTGCAGCATCACGTGCGCTCCAGCCCCAGACGTGTCGAGCCGTTGCTTCCACTACCCCATCGGTTAAGTCGATGAACCTATCCATCCCTAGAAGCGCCTCGGGGGTACCAGCTACAACGCGGCGAATGAGTGACTGTGTCTCAGCAAATCCGAATAACTCGTGGCGCCCTGCGAGGTGAGAGCGGAGGATCTCTTCATCAACGCTCCTACTTTTGGATCCCTCGGATGCGACATGCGTTGATCTGGGGCGACCCTGCTGCTCGGGTCCATCTCCGAGGTGAGCTGGCCGCCGATTCAATCCAGGCGCCCTAACTCAATCGAGCGCAGTTTGGCCTTGGTAACTGCATCGGTGATCGCCGCTCGCAGTCCATGCTCTTCGAGCGCGCGTATCCCCTCCGCAGTCGTCCCGCCTGGCGAAGTCACCTGAGCACGCAACTCAATCGGGCCTTCATTACTCGCCATTAGCAACTCGATCGAGCCCGCTACCGTCTGCTCAACAAGGCGCTCTACTAATTCGCGCGGGAGTCCATTCTGAATACCCGCATCTACAAGCGCCTCAATGACAAGAAAAATATAGGCAGGTCCAGAGCCTGATAGCCCGGTTACTGCATCTATCAAATCCTCTGTTACTCGCTCAACAATGCCGACATAACCAAGCACCTGCTCCGCCATCTCGGCATCCTCATCGGTCGCAAGAACGCTCAGCACAATCGCTGTTGCACCGCGTCCAACCAATGCTGGCGTATTCGGCATGGCTCGAATCACTGCGCGGCCCGGGACCAAAGACTCGAGATCAGCAATCGTGATCCCCGCTGCAATTGAGAGAATGCATGCACTCGTTGAGATTGAGTCACGAGCACCCTCTAGAACGCTCGCAACATCATTGGGCTTAACCGCCACAATCACAAGGTCGGCACCCGCGACGATTCTCGAGGCATCTGCGCCCACCGTTACCCCTGGCGCGTTCTTCTCAATCTCTTTACAGCGCTCTAGGTGTTGCTCCGCGATGCTGATGGCACTCGCTTCATAGCCGCCATTGAGAAGACCCATGAGGAGTGCCTCCCCCATACGACCCCCGCCAAGAATTGCAATGCGCTTCATACCTGCGAGGGTAACCGCCACAGGGGAGAGTTTCCGGGAGGTTAGAGAACAAGTCGCGCAAGCAGTGATGCGAGGTCGAGAGTCCGTGGCACCTGCGCAGTGACGCGGATCGGCCCGAGGGAGCTTCGCCGTACCCCGCACTTCCCCGAGCGGGGTGGGCTCCGTGCACCTCGGGCCACACCGTTGTCAATACCTCTCGGTCTCAACGTAGGGAAACTATCCGAGGACCAAGTGCACTACAAGGGAAAATTTAAAAGCAAGAAATTAGGGGCGCTTGCCGTAGGCGATCTTCACAGCAGCCCCAAACCACCGCTCGACTACCTCGTATAGAACGCCGATGATTCGGTCAAGCTCCCCCACGGTTAGGTGTTCAAGAGCCAGGCGGCCAGTTAGGTAGATATCGCCCTCCGGGCCCATCGAGAATCGTGTTCCATATAGATCGTGGTTACGTTGAAGCACCCAGATCGCTAACTCGGCCCTCCTCGCCTGGTCCTCCGGTGCGGGGAGAAAATAAAGCTCGTGGCGGAGAGTTCGCTGATGTAGGTCAAAATAAATTGTTGCCGCATCACGACCGTCGCACCCAAAACGCACATACCAGCGACGCAGTTCGGCCTCGTACTCAACGTGCTGAATAGCGCGCTCGGCACTAATCGGGCCGAAGAGATGGGCATCTATTAGAGCGTGCGCCTCCTCCATCAAAGCAGATACTCCCTCTTAAGCGCGCACCACATCACTGGCAGCATCACTGGCCACATCACTGGCCACATCACTGGCAGAAAGTTGGCTCGCGAAGTGAAAGTTCAGAGAATAGAAGTCGAAGCCGTGCTGCAGTCATCGTCCATGCGTAACGACGGGATCGCTGCTCCGCTGCCTCACCCATCGATTGAGCAAAGGCTCGGTCGCGAATTAATCGCTCAATCGGTGCGGCGAATGCCAGCGCATCTCGCGACTCCACTAGGAACCCCGTCTTACCGTTCTCGACTATCGAGGTAAGCCCACCGACCGCCGCTGCGACAACAGGAGTTCCACAGGCTGCTGCCTCTAATGCGACTAGGCCAAAGGACTCTGCGCGACTAGGAACAACACAGACATCTGCTGCGCGATATAAACCGGCGAGCGAGTCGTGGGCCTGAGGAAGCATGAACCGAACCTGGTTATTAAGTCCGAGCTCCCCAACCTGTGCGTGTAGCTTCGCGAGTTCGCGTTCGCCCTCTAGGCCGCTCGGGCCTCCGACAATTAGGAGCAGCGCCTCGGGATTATTGAGAGCCGCTAGCGCCCTAACGGCTAGGTCTGCTCCCTTAAGCGCTTGAATTCGACCAGCGAATAGCAAGGTAGGGCGATCACCGAGCCCAAGCATTGATCGCACTGCGGCACGATCTGCGGGCGTGCCAGGGTTAAAGCGCTCGTGGTCGACCCCCGGAGGAACTACAGCTATACGTTCCGGACTCCCGCCGTATAGATCAACGAGTTGAGTCACCTCTCCATCAGTAGATGCGAGCATCAAATCTGCGCACTCAATTACCTCGTGCTCAATTCGAGTGCGGTCATCAACATCATCGTCGATACCTGCATCTGCCTTGACACGAGCCAAAGTATGAAAAGTTACGGCAAGCGGAAGGTCCAAAGCATGTTTGAGTTTGTGGCCAACTGCGCCTGAGATCCAGTAGTTAGCGTGGATTACATCTACTGAGTTCGGCCCGGATAGATACGCCAACGCTGCTTGAGTCATAGGGTCTATCAACTCAACTAGATCATGCTTGTTAACCGCGCTTACTGGACCAGCATCAAGATGGACAACGCGGAAACCAGGCTCCACCTCGACAATTGGATCGAGACCCGGCGCATCAGCGCGAGTAAGAACATCGCACTCGACTCCGGCACGCGCCAATGCTGATGCAAGCGCACGCACGTATACGTTCATTCCGCCGCCATCATTCAACCCGGGCTGAGCAAGAGGCGAGGTGTGGAGACTAAGGACCGCTACGCGCTGAGGCGACCTCACAGCACAGCTCGCAATGATGCGGGGAGCACCGTGGTAGGTGGCGATACTCCATCTTCAGGATCGGTTACAGGCTCGAGGCGAGCATCATCTGCAGTGCCTTCAATACCTTCAATACCTTCACTACCTTCACTACCTTCAATACCTTCAATGCCTTCAGAGGATTCAGAGGATTCAGGGGCCTCGGAGACTGCAGGCGTATCGGCTCGCTCGCTCCGGAAGGAACTATAAATCTCCAGAAGGGTCTGTTTCTGTCGATCATTTAAGTGAGGATCGCGCGCGATGTGCTCGGCGAGATCAGTCTCCTCATGCTCATCGAGAATTCCGGCACGCACGTATAGCGTCTCAGCAGATATCTGCAGACCACGCGCTATCGATTGAAGTATCTCAGCACTTGGCTTACGCAGGCCTCGCTCAATCTGACTCAAATAAGGATTCGAGATGCCAGCAAGTTCGCTAAGTTTACGAAGGGAGATTCGGTCGTGGTGACGCTGCTCGCGGATAAAGCCGCCGAGATCACGCAGCCGGGCCTCGAGGCCATCGGTTGCAGCCATCTATCAGGACCCAGCGCCTGCGATTCGCGCACCGAGCACCGAATCGAATGCATCAATTACACGATGCAACTGACGACGAGTATCGGATACCTCGCGCTCGAGCGCCTTGAGTGAATCAACCGCCTCAGCCAACTCTTCATCCGAGAGGAGTGGCAGATTGGCGAGTGTGTCGTCGGCGATTAAATGCTCTGTACCGCGACTCCAAGTGATGCTCATTGAAGGTGCGAGTACCTCGGGCACACGCACTGAAGCGGGCGCGGGGCGCGGGCCACGGTCACTGAGAATCTCGGGGAGCCGAGCGATGAGGTCAGCAAGCGATCCGCCTTCGCTACGTCGATCGATCTCTGCCTTCAGAATCTCACCACGAGCCTGGGCGAGTCGGCGCACGTAAGAAACCTCGGTCTCTACCTCGGATGCCTCTCTGCGCATCTCCCGAATCTCATCAAGGGAGCGCGCCTC
>CALQAT020000122.1:0-5430 GCA_943328625.2 Bordetella parapertussis
ACCTTCACGACGGAAGAATGAGCCGGGGATCTTGCCAGCTGCGTACATGCGCTCCTCGACATCAACCGTTAGCGGGAAGAAGTCAATGCCGTCACGCGGCTTTGAGGTTGCGACTGTAGATAGAAGTGTTGTCTCGCCGACTGTAACTAGAACAGCACCTGCAGCGAGTTTGGCAAGCTTGCCAGTCTCTAATGTCATTGTGAGTCCGGCAGCATTTATGGGGCCGGAGACTCGGATGGCGTCCGTCATTGGAACGCGCTCCTCTCGTGTTGGTTGCGAGGGGTGGCGGTTCCCAGTGGTCACGGCTCGAGGAGAAGAAGATCGTCTCAAACCCTGGCCACTGACAACCCCCTACCGGGGCTCGCGTGGTGGGTGGCATCGACCCCCGCGATCGGGTGCCGATGTAGAGAGGGAGCGGCACTCGCCGCTCCCGGTATCCGTCGTTACCGGCGGAGGCCTAACTTCGCAATGAGAACGCGATAACGCGCGATGTCATTGTTGGTCAGATAGTTAAGTAGACGCCGACGGCGACCTACAAGGATGAGCAAACCGCGACGTGAGTGATGATCCTTCTTGTGAATCTTCAAGTGCTCAGTCAGGTGGTTGATGCGCTCCGTAAGGATCGCGACCTGCACCTCGGGAGATCCGGTATCGGTCTCGTGGAGGCGGTGCTCGGTGATTGTTGCGGTCTTGTTGGGCATACGCGCTAAAAACTTTTCCTTCGGATGTGGATGGGAGGTGGAGATGATCGGCCCTCTATCGGGCCTCCCCAACTATCTGGGGAACCGGGTGAGGGTAGCACGCAGGCAGCCTTCGGGGCCTCTCGGACCTTTAACGAGACCCCTCAGCAATCCTTTGAAGAACTGCTCAGGCGCCAAGAATCTCTCTGGCACTGTCGCAGTCTCGCTGAATCTGGGCGATTAAGGCCTCAACGGAGTCATATTTCGCTTCACCACGGATCCAGTCCACGAATCGAACAGCCACCATCTGGTCGTATAGGTCGCCCTCAAAATCAAGGAGGTGGGCCTCCAAGAGCGAGTAGCCCTGATCCGCATAGAAGGTCGGGCGACGCCCAAGGCTTATCGCTGAAGGGTGCTCAACCCCGTCGCTTGTCACGAGAATGCCCGCATAGATGCCATCTGAGGGCAGGAGTATCTCCTCGGAGACCAAGACGTTCGCCGTGGGGAATCCGATCTCGCGCCCGCGAGCATCCCCGTGGGCGACTACTCCGCGGACCTCGTGGGGCCTCCCCAGCATGGACGAACTGCTTCGGACATCCCCAGTCGAGAGAAGCTCTCGGATTCTTGTCGAGGAGTAAGCCACGTGCCCTGGGTCATCCGGGGGCGCCACTAGCCCTAAGCCGAGTACCTCGAACCCAAGGTCGGCGCCTACGGCATCGAGCATCGCTACATTCCCGGCCCGATCATGCCCAAAGTGAAAATCAGCCCCGACCACAACGAGGCGCGCACCGAGTCGCTCCACAAGTACTTCGTTTACGAAATCCTCCGCCGACTCGTGAGAACGCTGCTCGTCGAATCCAATGACGACAACTATGTCTGCAAGCTCAGTCTCCGCAATCAGATCAAGCTTGTGATCTAAGCCCGTGAGTAGACGCGGAGCAGAGTCTGGGCGCACTACTTGCGCTGGGTGGCGATCAAAGGTCACACATACCGCATCTAATCCGCGAGCATCGGCTAACTCTCTTACGAGTTGGAGAACGCGGCGATGGCCTTCATGCACGCCGTCGAATACGCCAATTGTGACGACACAACCATCAGACCACTTAGTGTTGCCCTCCGATTCCCACACAATTCTGGTCATGCTGACTCCACTGGAAGGGCGACGACTACTGAGGCTTTTAATCCAGACCCTCTTCGCTCGTAGACGGCGATGAGTTCGTCTCCGTCAAGCAAAGCAAAGGGGCCCTCGTTATCACCAATTGGGAGCGCATCTAGAGCGAATACTCCTCCGTGGCGAACTACAGCAGATTGCGGAGGGTCGAGAGCGATTGAGGCTAGCCCTCGAACCATGCTCGCTGGGCTAAGTGTGCAGGCAGCAGGATCGGCCTCGATCGCCTCGAGCGAGTGCGCCTCGGCAAGACCGAACGTACCGACAAAAGTACGGCGAAGACTCTGGAGATGAGCGTATCCACCCAGCGCAGTTCCGAGGTCAGCCGCGAGCGTACGAATGTAAGTACCACTTCCGCACGCAACAGTTATCGCCGCAGTGGGGAAAGGGCCATCTTGAAAATCTGAGATCTCAATGCTTGAGATATGAACAGGGCGCGGAGGGCGCTCAACCTCGATGCCTTCACGCGCCAACTCATGCAGACGCTTGCCCCCGATTTTTATTGCTGAGACCATCGGCGGGATCTGCTCAATGTCGCCAATAAATCTCGACTTCGCGCTCTCTAAGTCTGCCCTCGAAAAAGACATCGGCTCGCGCTGCAGCTCAACTCCAGCGGCGTCGAGAGTATCCGTTGCAATACCAAAGGCAACGACGCCTTCGTAGACTTTCCCTGTCTCCTGAACATACTTAAGCAGGCGTGTTGCGCGCCCAAGGCCTACAAGCAGTATCCCGGTTGCATCGGGGTCAAGTGTCCCTGCGTGCCCTACGCGCTTCTGACCAAAAATCCGGCGCATACGCGCAACGACATCATGGGATGTCCAACCCGAGGGCTTATCGACTACAACGAGCCCGTCCATAGAGTTCAGGCTAAGCGAGCGCTACAGCGCTGCCCGAATGACGCCAAGGGTGGCGTCCACATCGAGGTGGCTAGTAAAGCCCGCCGCGAACCTGTGGCCTCCGCCACCATTTGCCTGAGCGATTCTGCATACATCTGCGGTGCCGACGGAACGCAGGCTTACCTTGATCGAACCATCGACCTCTTCTTTAAGGATGCAGGCAACCTCGGCCTCGCGGGCTCTGCGCACAATATCGATGAGGCCCTCTGCCTCATCGAGTGTGCAGTCGTGGCGGCTCAGCATGTCCTGTGTAAGTGAAAGCCACACGAAGGAACTCTCCGGCTCAAGAACCATCTTGGAGATTGCCTCACCCATCAGCCCTAAGTAAGCGAAACGATGCTCCTCGAAGAGGCTCCTGCTCAACTCTGGTATCGGAAGATCAAAGGCAGCGAGTTCGGATGCCAACTCAAAAACATCTGGCGTCGTCGACTCATATTGAAAACGCCCTGTATCGCAGATCAATGCTGCATAAAGATTGATCGCAACATCACGGGTAAGCGGTATCCCAAGCATCGACAGCAGTCGTCGCACCACTACCCCGGTTGCTGCAGCATTCGGGTCGATCACATTTATGGTTCCAAAGCGAGTATTGGAGACGTGGTGATCTAGCACTATCAATTCTCGTGCCGACTCAGCCGAAGGCGTTAGACCACCAAGACGGTCGATCGAACCGACATCGAAGGTAATCATTAGGGGAGGCTCAGCAGGGTAATCAGAGGGAGGCGTGAGGGCATCGAGCCCGCTTAGGCCGCGGTAGTGATCTGCAACAACAAATGGCTCCGAGAATGACGCTATCGATTTACGCCCCTGCAAATTAAGCGCTAGATGAAGGGCCAGCATTGAGCCAAGGGCATCGCCGTCGGGGGTTATGTGGCAGGCAAGTGCAATCTCTTCGTCGCTCGACTCAATGGCTTGAACCGCTAGGGCTAGTGAGGTCTCTATTGAGTCTGTCAAGCCTCTGGCTCGCTTGGGTCTGCGAGCGCTGCTGCTATTTCGCTAGCGAGACCCTCGTCATCAATTGCCATCGCCTCGGTCTGCGCTTTTTCTTTGTCCTGTATTTCACGCAGAATCGCCTCTATTCGCAGCCCCTGCTCAAGGCCTGGGTCCTCGGCAAAATGCAGATCCGGCAGATACTTCATCCGCACTTGGCGCCCAAGCGTTGAGCGCAGCAGAGACTTCGCTGCCTTGAGTCCAGCCGCAGTATCTATGTGCTCCTGCTCGCTGCCTAGCACCGTGTAGAACACATCGGCATGCCTAAGGTCGGCAGAGACATCTACGCCTGTAATGGTTACAAAACCGAGTCGCGGGTCCGAGAGCCTCTCGAGCTCCTCTGCAATTACTTGCTGAACAACCTCGTTAACGCGCGCTGAACGCGGGTACTGCCGAGGCGTGTTACGTCCGCTCACGACTTAGCCTCCCTCGCCGCCTTAACGCCACTCAGGACGTTCGGGCGATCTCCTTAAGCTCGAAGGTCTCGATGATGTCGCCCGGCTTGAGGTCCTGGAAGTTCTCGAGACCAATACCGCACTCGAACCCATCGCGCACCTCTCGTGCATCTTCTTTGAATCTACGAAGCGATGCAATCGAGCCCTTCCAGATGATTGTTCCCTCTCGGAGGAAACGCACCTGGGAGCCACGAGTAATGACACCGTTACGCACAAAGCATCCAGCGATTTTCCCGATACGCGGCACTGAGAATATTTCTCGAACCTCTGCATCTCCGGTGACGACCTCTTCAAACTCTGGCTTAAGGAGACCAAGGAGCGCCTTATTGACGTCATCAAGAATCTGGTAGATGACCTCGTAGAGGCGCATCTCAACCTTCTCGTGCTCAGCGAGTGCCCGCGCCTTGCGGTCGGGTCGTACGTTGAAGCCGATAACGCTTGCATTCGATACTGCTGCAAGGTTGATATCTGACTCACTGATTCCGCCGACTGCACGGTGAACAAACGAGAGGCGAACCTCTTGGTGATCTTGATCCAATTTCCTAAGAGCGTCAGTTAAAGCCTCAAGAGAACCCTGGACATCAGCCTTCAAAACAAGGTTCAACGTAGCGGTCTCGCCGCGCTCAACCATCGCAAAGATGTCCTCTAGACGTGCTCCACCAGCAAGAATTGTCGGATGCGTCATGTTCGAAGCGCGGCGACGACGTGCGCGCGCCTCTGCGACGGTGCGTGCCACTTTGTCGCTAGGTGCAACACGCAGTTCATCACCAGCGAGCGGAACAGCATCGAGACCAAGAACCTCAACCGGGGTTGAAGGACCTGCCTCCTTAACGCTCTCACCCTTGTGGTTGAACATTGCACGAACCTTGCCCCAACCTCCACCAGCAACGATGGGGTCACCGACACGCAGCGTTCCGCGCTCGATGAGTGCAGTAACAACAGGCCCTCGACCTTGATCAAGGTTTGACTCAAGCACGAAAGCTCTAGCCGGAGCATCGGGGTCTGCGCCTAGCGGCGGGTCGTAGAGCTCTGCCACTAAGAGGATCGACTCGAGGAGTTCGTCTACGCCGAGCCCCTCCATCGCCGCAACCTCGTTAACAACAGTGTCGCCGCCCCACTCTTCAGGGACGAGACCTTGCTCTACTAGCTGCTGCTTGACGCGCATTGGGTCAGCGTCAGGGCGATCAATCTTTGTGATTGCAACAACGATCGGAACCTCAGCGGCCCGCGCGTGGTTAATG
>CALQAT020000123.1:0-5301 GCA_943328625.2 Bordetella parapertussis
ATTTCGTCACATTGGGATTTGGTGAGCAGTCTCGAGTGTTGGTCCCCGAGCCCCCAGAATCGGTCATCTCCTACAGATGCAATAGTGCGAGCATCCTGGCTTGGAGAACGAGAGACCGTAAGAGTCCCGCCCCGCAGGAAACTGGCGTCGATTCCTTCATCTATACAGGTACGCTCAATGTCGTCGATTGACTCGATCATGGCTTGGTGCATTCTCAGAACGCCATCAACCCCGTGGGTCGTAGCCATTGCTTCACGGCTGCCCGCAAATAGCGCTGAGGCCCAGCCACCGTTTCGCCCTGAAGCGCCGAAGCCCACGATCTCCTTCTCGATGATCGCCACGCGCAACTCAGGATGTTTGAGTAATAGGGAATACGCGGTCCAGAGGCCGGTAAACCCGCCTCCGATAATCGCAACATCTACAGCGGTGTTGGTGTTGAGAGCGTCACGCGGGGAGAGCGATTCGGTGAGTCCGTCGAGCCAGAGACTGCGGGACCGGTAGCGATCAGTTGAAGCCGAGCCAGTCATACCGGTATTCTCGCACCTATGGAGTCAATAGTGCAGTGCCTTTCGGCACTGTTCTCTCGAAATCTAAAGGATCCGGAGCGAAAAATGAGTGACAGCGATGTTTGACCGTCATGAGATCGAGGAGACGCTGAGTAGGTATGTAGCGCTCAGGGTAGCGATCGATTCAGGGCTCAATCCTTGGACCGATCTCTGTGACTTCTATACAGAGGACTGCGTCTACATCGACCCAGCGTGGGGTCGTGTTGAGGGTCGCGAATCAATTCGCGCATTCATGGTCGAGTCGATGACCGGTCTCGAGGATTGGCAGTTTCCGGTTGAGTTCACAGCGGTTTCGGGTGACAATGCAGCTGTTAAATGGCTTCAGATTCTCCCTGGCAGTCGCCCTGACGGCTCTCAGTACGTCCAGACTGGTTGGTCGAGACTCGTATATGCCGGAGACGGATTGTTCAGATACCAAGAAGACACCTTGAACATGGCCCACGTCATAGAGGATTTAACGGCAAGTGGATGGCGCCCCGGTAAGGGATTCAATGCGCCACCAATTGAGCCTGATCGGGATTTCACAATCCCAATTTGAGGTCCCTGAACAAACCAAGGAAGTTCAGTCGTTGAGAAGCTCTTGTAGGAGTCGCGCTAACTCAACGGGCTGATCGCCTTGTATCGAATGGCCTGCGCCCTCGACTACTACAACATTGGCGTTAGGTTGCCTGCGTAGTAGTTCGGCTACGTCTGCGTCATCGACGACAGGGGAGTCGGAGCCTCTAAAGAGGGAGAGGCGTACGCCTACAGCATCGACCGCATCCCAAAGGTCGCGAAATTCTGGTAGTTCAGAGCCTTCTGGCAAATGGTTACGGTCGTAGCGCCAAGCCCAGGTCCCGTCGCTCTGCGGAGCAGCATTGTGGAGCACCCCACGCCTAAGCGATGACTCAGAGCGTGTTGGATTGTAAAGAATGGTGCGCTCTAGTAATTCATCAAAAGAGTCGAAGGACTCGGGGCCGGCAATAAAGGCGGTAATAGCAGAGGCTTTCTCTTTATTGACCCCTGGAGTGATGTCAACGAGAACAAGTTCGCGAACAGTATGTGGGTGACTCGCACAGAGCTCCAACGCAGTCAATCCTCCCAGCGACATTCCAACGACGATGCGAGCGTTTGGCGCAAGCTTCTCGACGACACCACCGATATCGGATGCATTCTGCGCCGGCCAATACGACCGATCTTCACGCCAATCTGAGTGCCCGTGCCCGGGTAGGTCGACTGCGATGGCACTGCGACCAAGGGCTAGCGCAACTGTGTCCCAAGTATGTGCATTCTGCGCTCCTCCGTGGATGAAGACAATCTCCGGGTCTGATTCTCCCCACACAATTACGCCAAGCCTGCGACCGCCATCAACCTCAACGAAGACTCGTTTAACAGGCGGTAGAACTTCAAGCGCTAGCTCAACCTCTGAGGCATTTTCATGTAGAAGGCTGAACTCGTCATAATGATGTTCCATCACTGAAAACCTAGTCTCCCAACTCAGCCAAGTTAAGCAATTTCTCGTAGCATCTCTAGCGATGAAAATTTCCCCAGAGGCCTATCGCAGAGTCACCGTTGCTGCTTGTGCGATGGTTGCGGTAATCATTGTGACGGGAGCTGCGGTAAGGCTCACGGGCTCTGGTCTTGGCTGCAGTTCATGGCCAAACTGCTCGCCAGGTCAATTAACTCCGCGAAGCGCGACGTCCTATCACGCAATGATTGAGTTTGTTAACCGCACATTTACTGGAGCGGTCTCCATTGCCGTCATTGCAGCGGTACTCGGCTCATTCTTTAGGAGCCCACGTCGTCGAGACTTAATTTGGCTCTCATTAGGCCTAGTAGCAGGCGTGGTAGCGCAGATTGTCCTCGGCGGTATAACTGTATTGACGGACCTTCACCCTGCGGCAGTTATGAGCCATTTCTTACTCTCAATGGCACTTCTAGCTGATGCCGTAGTACTAGTGGAGCGTGCTGGGTATCCCGACGATCGCCGCAGTTACAAGCCTGAACTCAATTGGGAACGAAGATTACCTTTGATTCAATTCTTATTTGCGAGCGTTGTTGTAATTGCAGGGACGGTAGCTACTAATTCGGGGCCTCATGCTGGAGACCGGTCAGCTCGACGTTTCAATATTGTGCTGACCGATATTGTGAGAATTCACAGTATCGCCGGCATAATTTTTCTGATTACCCTTGCAGTCATTCTCTTTCTCTCAGCAAGAACCGGTGTGAGCTCTCGTCGACGAAAAGATTTGACACTGCTCTTTAGTGCTGTTGTGATCCAAATGGGGATCGGTTATGTGCAGTATTTCACTGGAGTTCCGGCGCTCATAGTCTCTCTGCACATTGTTGGAGCAGTCCTAGTATTTATAGCTTCACTGAGATTTCTGCTTAGAACCAATAGGCAGATGCCCATGATCGCAATGAGTGCAGAGAACCGAGCACAGGCAAATGAATTTGTGTCTAATTTTCGAGAAACGGGGAGAGTGCAATGACATCGTTCGCGATTCGTACAGAAGGGCTAGTTCGTCGATTTGGCGAAACGACTGCGGTAAATGGCGTTGACATTGCCGTCCCTAATGGAGAGATCTACGGCTTCCTCGGACCGAACGGTGCAGGCAAGAGCACTCTCATGCGGATGCTCGTTACACTCCTCCTCCCCACAGAGGGCCTAGCCGAGGTCGCGGGGTTCAATGTTGTCTCCGACCCGGACTCTGTTCGCCTTCGTATCGGAGTCGCTCTACAGGACGCCTCGCTCGACTCAAAGCAGACTGGTCTAGAGATACTGAAATTGCAGGCACGGCTATATGGACTGAATAAGGATGAAACTGCGTCGAGGATCAAAGTTCTCTCAGGTTTAATTGATCTGGGCGAGGCCCTCGATCGCAGGGTCGGAACCTACTCAGGTGGAATGAAACGCAGGTTGGATCTCGCGGCGGCACTCGTGCACAACCCGGATGTGCTGTTTCTAGATGAACCAACAACGGGGCTCGACCCGGTTAGTCGCGCCGTTGTCTGGGGAGAGGTTCGCAGGCTCAATGAAGAACTGGTGATGACAATATTCTTGACAACTCAGTATCTAGAGGAGGCTGACGAACTTGCCCACCGTGTTGGAATTATCGATGCTGGCAACATTGTCGCCGAGGGCACGCCAGAGGCATTGAAGCGCGGTGTCGGAAACGATGTAATTGTCGCCGAGGTCGATCCGACACACGGCGACTTAGCCGTATCGTCTCTCGCGTCAATCGGCGCCATCGACTCAGTTGAGGCACATGCTGGAGAGATTACGGTGCGAACAGAGAACGGTTCAGCGCTTCTCAGCCCTGTAGCGGTCGCCCTCGCAGAGGTTGGAGTAACCGTTAGAAGCTTGACGCTAAGGACACCAACTCTTGACGACGTATTCCTACAAATGACAGGCAGCCATATCGAGGCAGAGGCCAAAGTAAAGGAGTCGAAATGAAAGATTCATTAGCAAATTCGACACAGCAAATTGACCCAACGGTGATTAGGGCTCGCAGTGCTGGGAGCCTCTCTGATTTGATCTCTATATCAGGTCGAGCCATACGAGCGATTCCGCGTGACCCAGAGCAGTTCATACCGGCGATGCTTGTTCCGCTCTTCTTCTTTGTCGTCAATGTGGGATCTCTGCAGAATATTGCAGAGTCAACTGGGGCCGTCGGAAATTTCAAGGCTTTCCAACTTCCAGTAGCGATCCTCTTTGCATCTACCGGTGTCTCTAGAGCCTCGGCGCTTGTGTACGACATTCAGGATGGATATTTCGACCGGCTTCTAATGACGCCTGTGAAACGCCCCACTCTGCTTCTCGGATTACTAGCAGCAGACTTCGCTTTGATTGTGGGTCTGTGTATCCCCGTCTTGATCCTTGGAACAATTCTTGGTGTTCATTTTGCAACTGGCCTACTGGGACTGCTCGCATTCCTATTTATGGCAGGTTGCTGGGGCGTCGCCTTTAATGGTTTTACTTATGCCATTGCCTTAAAGACCGGTAGTCCTGCGGCGGTGAACTCATCGTTCATTCTCTTCTTCCCGTTTGCATTCTTAACAACGAGTTTCTTGCCTAAAGAGGCGCTGACAGGTTGGCTAGCCACGATCGCAGAGTGGAATCCTGTTACCTACATGCTCGCAGGGCTGCGAGCTATTTTGAGCGGCGGCTGGGAGTGGAGAACTATTGGTACTGCCTTCTTCGCCATTGCACTGGTAGGAATCTTGAGCATGACACTCTCGCTGCTAGCGCTCAAGAGTCGTGTGAAGCGCGGCTGACCTACCAGAAGGAGGTCTTGGCATCTAGGCCCCACCGTTCGAACGGGCCCGCAACAATCGGTTGACAGTTGCCGTAGCCTCGCCCTCCACCAGCTGGATCATCGACGATGACAAACGTGTCTCGAATCTGATGAAGTTCTCTTGCTATTTCAGGCCCTCTGCAGTCCGCGATGCGTTCTCCTTCAACGTTGAGGGGCCCTCGAAACTCTCCGTGATGGTGACCTCTCCACCCAAAGTAGAGGCCTGCCCCGAGATGAAAACCAGTATCTGTCGGGACCTCTACTGTGAAGGTGCGGAGTTCGCCAGTGTTCGTTCGGGTCACGATGACTCCTCCAAGGAGTCTGCGATTATTCGGGTCAAATCTAAGGCCGCTTAAATCGATATCGACGAGAGGAATCACCGTTCCGTCTTCATGCTCTATCGCTCCGGTTACCGTCTTATGAAGTGTCTGCCCGAAGCCTTCGACTTGAACAGTGTG
>CALQAT020000124.1:0-5277 GCA_943328625.2 Bordetella parapertussis
GCGCTCTGCCCCTCTAAAACAAACCGCTCCACATAGGCAACTTGATCCGGATGGGTCTGGAACCTATAGCCACCGGCAACGCGGGCGATAGTAAACCCGCGACCCTCTTCTTGATAGGCGAGCGTCATCGCTTCGCATGTCGCCTCAACGTCAGAGACTGCAATCTCAAGTAACTGTGCAAGCAATTGCGGCTCGACAGAGTCAACCGCTGCTAGAAGTACGGCCTCTATCGCGGCTCGAAGATCAGGGCGAACTTCAATTGGGTCGCCTTGCTCTTGCGTTGGATCCTCGCTCATACCTCAGAGCCCACTGATGTATCAATAACGCTCGACTCGTGATCACCGGCTGTTACGTCAAGCGCGACACTTGAGCCGCCAGCGCCACTCGAGACATCAGCACCATCAAGAACCTTTAATCCCTCAGCGTCAAGGGCCGCTATAACGCGCCTGTCACTCGCGGAGCGCTCGACTGGAGTCTTTGGATCCGAGTCTTCCCAATCATCGATACTCTCACGATCTAGCACCTGCTCCCCCTCAGCGAGACGGCGCACAGTGAGGTCACCGAACGTAGCTATCTGAGTTAGGTCTAAGACCCCCTGCTTGAACAACTCAAGGACTGCGAGGAAGCGGACTATGACCTCAAGGCGGTCTTCAATCCCCGCTACGAGAACGCGGAAGGAGACGGCGCCAGAGAGCGGCAGAACTATAAGCACTGCATCGATTGCGTCGCGGACGCTCGTACGCAGCGGCTGCACGTGAAAGAGATCTACGACTTGCTCAATCTCCTCTTTGGGAGCAAACGCACGCAGGGCAGCGGCCCGGAACTGCGCAAGGGTGGTGCTGAGAAGCGGATCGGGTGCAAGCGAGCGGAATGGCTCCTCTGGTCCGGCACTCCGAGCAACAGACTTGGCGCTGATTGCAAGCCGTGTCTCGATCATTGACGCGACGTCCTTGAAGGTCTTGCAGGCAAGAAGGCGAGAGAGAAGAAGGTCGCGTTCCTCGAAACGCATCAACTCTTCGTCCAACTCTGCGTCGGCGATTCCCGGTAAAAGACGGCGAGCCTTTAACTCAATAAGGGTTGAGGCGACTAGCAAGAATTGAGTTGCGACATCAAGATCTAGAGATCCAACCGCCTCAAGCTCCCTCAGGAATGAATCGACTAAATCGGTTAGAGAGAGCTCCCATAGGTCAACCTCCTCTTGGAGGATGAGGTGCAGAAGCATCTCGAAGGGGCCTTCGTAGACAGGGGTACAGACGTCGTATGCCATAACCCCGCGAATCTACCCTCGCCAAGCATCAGTGTGGCGGACTCCAGCGGGGTAATGTGGCCCCAATGAATCGCGTCTTCTCGGGCATACAACCAACCGGCGAGATGCACCTCGGCAACTACCTTGGGGCGGTTCGTAGGTGGGTATCAGAGGCTCCAATTCGCCCCGATAATCGCTCCGAGGCCCTCTACTGCGTCGTGGATCTCCACGCGATGACGGTGGCCTATGAGCCTGCAGAGTTCGCAGACCGCACACGCAGGACCGCAATGCTTTTACTCGCCGCTGGCCTCGACCCCGAGAGGTGTGTGCTCTTCGTCCAGAGTCATGTAAGCGCACATACGGAGCTCACATGGATTCTTAACTGCATCGCAACCTATGGAGAGTTGCGGCGTATGACGCAGTTTAAAGACAAGGGGCAGGGCCAGGAGAGCGTCAGCGTCGGGCTCCTTGACTACCCAGTACTAATGGCCGCCGACATCCTTGCTTACGACACGACAGAGGTTCCGATAGGCGACGATCAAAGGCAACACCTTGAACTCGCTCGAGATATTGCAATCAGGTTCAACCATCGCTTTGGCGAGACTTTAATCGTCCCTAAGCCAACGTTCCCCGAGGTAGCAGCGCGGGTTAAGGACCTTCAGAACCCGGCTGCGAAGATGTCCAAGTCAGCCAACTCAGAGGCAGGGCAGATACTGCTCGTCGATCCGCCTAGTCGAATTGCCAAGAAGATAAAGAGTGCAGTTACTGACTCTCTTGCAGCAATCAATTACGACCCGATCAACCAGCCGGGGGTATCGAACCTGATTGAGATTCTCAGCGCTGCGACTGACCAAACAATTGAGCAGACAACGTTAGGCCTGCACGGTCAGGGTTATGGAGCGCTTAAATCCCAAACAGCGGAGGCCGTGGTCACTCTCATCGAACCGCTTCAGGCAAGACTCGCAGAACTTGAGGCCGACCTCGGTGAGGTTGGGCGCATACTTGCATCCGGCGCAGTGCGTGCTCAGGAAATTGCTGACCCCGTTATGGAGCGCATTCGCAGTGCAACAGGTCTGCTACCGAGAGTGCCGTAGAGCGCTCAATCGTCGTCAGATTTTGTCAGTGCGTCAATGACCGCACTTGGGAAACCAGTAGTACTCCAGAGATGGGGATCGTCATGAGCGTTCGCCCATAGCGCAGCCTCCTCGTGCCCCCCGCAACTACGAATGTCATCACTCCCAAGCGTTGGGTGCTGCGCATATAGGTAGACACGCCGAGACCACTGCCCGTTGGAGATTGAGACTCGGTCTAATCCCTTCATCTCGATCCAGATTGTCGCAGCGGCCCTGCCTACTGGACTGAGCCGAGAGTGTGACTTCCCAACATCATGGAGCAGCGCTGCTGCTATCCAACGATCCTCTGATAGGGACCCGAGTGATACGTCGACCCTCTGCGCTACCCCAATTAAATGTCTGCGGTCATGATTAGGGAGAGACTCAAATAACCTGCGCTCCCCCTCCCAGAGAAATCCATACGCCCACTGTGACTCCGCTACTGAAGGAGGCGCAGGCCAGAGTGCGATAAGGAAACGCTTCGAGAGATGACGGAGCCTTTTTAGTCTCATCCGAGTATGAACCTAAAGAGACTCTCCTCGAACGGAGCAACAATCTGCCCAAAAATATCGGTCATAAAAACAACTAGAAACAGGATCAACATTCCATATGGTCGTATCCGCCACCAAGTCGAGAGCCAAGCGGCAGGGAGAGCGCGTTCGATAAGCGCTGAGCCATCAAGTGGCGGGATCGGCAGAAGATTGAATATAGCGAGAAACAGATTTATTACGGCGAAGGTTGTGATTACCCGAATACCTAGTGGCAACTGATCGAAACTCCAGACCGGGGTTGAGAGGCTTTGGAACCAAATGCGCGCAATAACTGCAGATATCGCCATGAGGGCAATATTCGACGCCGGGCCAGCGAGGCCTACGATCAGCGAATCGCGCCGAGGGTTCTTCATACGTGAAGGGTTAATAGGCACTGGCTTCGCCCACCCAATGACTGCAATTCCAGAGAGCGCTCCCATAGCGGGAACAATGATTGATCCAAATAGATCAATATGGGGAGCTGGATTCAGGGTCAGCCTGCCGGCCTTGCGGGCCGTATCATCACCGCACCAAAGCGCTACAAGGCCATGGGCAATTTCGTGCAGAATGATCGCGCTGATCAGACAGAGAATCTGAATAGATGCTGCTGAGAGGCGCGCTGAATTCATTGAATGATTCCTTCTGTCATCTCCACGAATCTACAACTAATGGCTACGCAAGTTAGCGCTGCGTCCAGCACGGGGATGCGCTAAGTCGTATGCCGAGCGCAGCCTCTCAGGAGTGACCAGGGTATATATCTGCGTCGTTGAGAGACTTGCATGCCCTAGGAGTTCCTGCACTACACGAATATCTGCGCCATGGTCGAGCATGTGTGTAGCGCAGCAGTGACGAAGAACATGCGGCGAGAGACGACCCTCGAGACCAACTTTGTTGCCGGCTTTCGTAACGATTCTCCAGCAACTCTGCCGAGTAAGGCGCCCTCCCCTAGCGTTTAGAAATAGTGGATCTCCAGGGACTCTTCGTGTTGTTGGCTTCTCTAGCTGAGGTCGACCATTCTGCAGGTACTCAAGAAGCACTCCTCGAGCGCTTGCACCTACAGGGACCACACGTTCTTTGTTCCCTTTCCCGACTACTCGCATAAGCCGGTCGTCTAGGTCTATATCTGCGCGATCGAGCCCGACGAGTTCGCTGATTCGCATGCCTGTTGCGTAGAGCGTCTCAAGAATGGCGCGATCGCGCAAGGCTCCAGGAGAATCCCCCTCCACCGCCCCTAGGAGTTCTAGAACCTCCTCCTCGGAGAGTGCCTTGGGAATGCCTTGAGGAACCCGCGGAGCACCGACATCGTCACTCGGATCGATAGTGGATAGGCCCTCCTCCACACAGAACCTATGGATAGAGCGAACCGCTACCAATGCACGAGCAACAGATGATGGAGCGTATTTGGCCCCTCCTTCTTCGTTGCGCTCGCGCTTTAGGCCCTCAACGTAGGCGAATACCTCAGACTCCCCGACCGCATTTAGGTCAGCGATTCCTCGTGCCCGCAACCACGTGGCGTACCGCAACAGGTCGCGCCTATACGCACTCAAGGTATTGGTTGAGAGACCGCGCTCAACTTTGAGCCAACTAAAATATTCGTCTAACTGAACAGATAATTCATCGCGTTCAACACTGCGTTCAACACTGCGTTCAACACTGCGCTCAGCACTGTGCTCAACACTGCCACGATCTCCCGCAAGAGCGAGTTCATCTGGTTTCACGTTCAGGCTCGAGTGAGACCCATGGAATATATGGCGCCAAGGTGAGCAGACTTCAAGACATCGAGAGCAACGCTCATAGACGGCCTACGAAATTGCCGGCGACTAACGACCTAGCGAGCAAAAGCCCGATGATGGTCTTAGCATCCATGATCGAGCCAGTCGATATGAGCGTCTCTACATCTGCGAGCGCGATGCGTTCGAGCGTCATTGCAATCTCCTCTGCACCAATAGGCTGACGCCCGCCTGCATCCTCTAGATCGAGAGCGGCAAAGAGGTATGTGTACTCATCACAGAATCCAGGAGTGTTGTAGAACTCAGCGAGCAGAATCAGGCGCCCTGCTCTGAGGCCTGTCTCCTCTAGAAGCTCGCGAGATGCAGTTACCTCTGGAGCCTCACCATCAACATCCCTCTTGCCTGCTGGAACCTCAAGCAACCATCCATCGACAGCTGCTCGATACTGTCGAACAAGTATTGCGTGGCTATCCCCCTCGACCGGAACAACGACAACCGCTCCCGGATGGCGTACAACGGTCCGCTTAAATACTTTCTCCTCGGGTCCCGAGACGGTCTCCTCTGTAATTTCGAGGAACCCAGCATCCGCTACATGAACCGATTCAAGGATCTTGAAGATATCTTCGTTCATGCTTCTCCAAATAAAGTGCGCAGGTACC
>CALQAT020000125.1:0-5239 GCA_943328625.2 Bordetella parapertussis
ACATGTGTTGCGATATCCAGCGCTTACCTTTGACCAAGTCGATACAGAACCCACCTGCGTTGGGGTCGCTACTCCGTCAATGGTATCTATGCCGGTCTTGAAATCAGCGCCGTCGCCCCAGCACCAAAGTGTGCCGGTAGTTTTAATCGCGCAGTTGTGTGAGTCACCAGCATCGAGAGTTGCCCAGTTGGTTCCTGCATCAGCCTGCACTGGTCTTCCTGAGTATGTAAATACTCCAGTCCCAATCTGCCCAAGGTATCCATCACCCCAGCACCAGATAGTTCCAGTCGATCGGCGGGCGCAAGAGTGGTAAGCGCCGCTTGTCACTGCAGTCCAGTCAAAAGTTGTGTCTCCAGAAGGAGTGGCACGCACATACAAGGGTGGTTCAGGCGTGAAGTCTGAGCCGTTCCCCAATTGCCCTGCCGAAGCGTCACCGATGCAGAAAACAGTTGAGTTGGATTTAAGCGAGCAAGAGTGGAACCAGCCGGTCGAGGTATTGGCCCATGCAGCTGACCCTGCTATCCGAGTCGGCGAGTAGTAAGAGTCGTATGTACCGTCGCCGAGCTGACCAAATGAATTGTCACCCCAGCACCAGAGAGCGGAGCCAGTAGTACGGACGGCACAGGCATGCGTCTGTGATACGTCGACTGCAGTCCACCCAAGACCGATATTCGCGTCTACGTCGGAGAGCTCAATCTGTACAGGCGACTCTGTTTGACTACCCGTACCATCGCCAAGTTGTCCGTATGAGTTATCGCCCCAACACCAAAGTGTTGTATCTGTCTTGATCGCGCATGTGGACGTGCCGCCGGCAACGACGCTCTGCCAAGTCGTCCCAACCCCAACCTGAGTCGGTGTCTCGCTTGGGTCCAGAGTTCCATTCCCGAGCTGGCCGTAATCGTTAATTCCCCAGCAGTAGAGAGCGCCGCTACGGATACCGCACGTGTGAGATTGCTCAAGGTCGAAGGATCCACTTGTGCTTACTGATGTCCACCCGGTTGAGGTACCGACTCGCAGTGGCGACGCAGCACTTGCTGGAACACTCGGGTCGCCGAGTTGACCGAAGTCATTTGATCCCCATACCTCAAGATTGGTTGGGTCACCAGGCAGAGCAACTGTGCCTTCGTAGTAGCCGACAACATCAACAATCACATGTGGGCATCCGCCACTAGCGAAGAGAGAGATCGCTCCAGCATCACCAACTTTTACAACAGTTCCGTTCGGTACAACCTGGCCGGCAACATAGTTAAGTGTTGAGGCTGTTGGGCGTGTCGCTCCTGTTGGGAAAGCAGTCAAATATCCTGGTATGGATGGCGATACAACTGTGATGTTTAACGCCACAGCGTTCGCACCAACCGGAACGGTAGTGGATCCTCCGGTGACCGTAAGGTCGCGAAGAGCGCTAACACAGGGACCTTCGCCAACGTTGCGAGTATCTACAAGACGCTTCGGGGTAAGACCAACAAAGCCGCCCTCGAGTACAGGAGAGCCACCTTCGTAGTAGCCAACAACATCAACAATCACATTCGGGCAACCACCACTAGCGAAGAGTGTGATCTGGCCCGCGTCACCAACTTTTACAGTCACGTTGTTTGGCACTACCTGACCTGCCGAGTAGTTCACGTTTGATGCTGTAGGGCGCGCGGCTCCAGCAGGGTAGACAGTCACATAACCAGGGAGGGTTGGAGAGACAACTGTTACGTTCAACGCGACAGCACTCGCACCAACAGGCACTGTTGTAGTGCCGCCAGTAACAGTGAGGTTACGCGGCGTTCCCAAGCATGGACCTTCACCTGGGCTGCGAGTATCTACAAGACGCTTCGGTGTTACACCAACAAAACCGCCCGGCTCTACAGGTGTAGTTCCGTCGAAGTATCCGAGAACATCAACAATCACGTCCGGGCAACCACCACTAGCGAAGAGTGTGATCTGGCCAGCGTCACCAACTTTTACAAACACACCATTAGGCACTACCTGGCCGGCAACATAGTTAACGTTCGAGGCTGTAGGGCGATCTGCGCCTGTCGGGTAGACAGTCACATAACCAGGGAGCGTTGGCGAAACAACAGTGACGTTCAAAGCGACAGCGCTCGCTCCAACAGGCACGGTCGTTGCTCCACCAGTAACAGTGAGGTTACGAGCCGTCAGCAAACACGGTGTCTGGCCGACGGTGCGTGTATCGAGAAGGCGGTTAGGTGTGACACCAACAAACCCGCCAGCCGAGACCGCCGCTGATGCCGGCACCACAGTCGTCGTTAGAACTCCAGCCGTAGCGGACGCCACAAGAAGCATCGACGCAAGCGGGGCTGTAAGGCGAGTCAGGAAAGGGCGACGAGACATTAAAACCTCTAGTTTTAGTGAGTGGGCAAGGATTCATATTCGAGAATTCCTACCAAGGAACGCTCTGAGACCCACAGGATAGGCCCAGCCGTGAGTTGTCGCCCGGGGCGAGGCTAAGGCTTAACCGCGACGTCGCCTGCGGTTCACACTTCTCCGGATTACGCCAGGGCCGATTTCACGGCCGCGGCGATTCGTCCTCCATCGGTACCCGCTCCGGCCCGCTCTCGAACCGCCTTAACCACCGAACCCATTGCTTTTCCGCCGGTTAGACCGGCAGCCTGCGCGACTGCAACCTCTTCTGCAACCAAGATCGACAACTCTTCGTCATCGAGAGCGGCTGGTAGGTCGGCCGAGAGAACCTCTGCCTCAGCGCGCTCCTTGGCTGAGCGGTCTTCTCGCCCTGCAGATAGATAGGCGTCAGCCGCCTCTATGCGCTTACGGACCTCAGCTTGGAGGACTCCAATAACGGCATCATCGGTCAACTCGACCTTCTCCTTGCCCGAGACCTCAGCCTTGCGGATTCCCGCTATAGCCATTCGAAGCGTGTCGCGTTTGATCTCATCGCGAGATCGCATCGCTTCCGAGAGGTCATTCTGCAGTTGATTCTTAAGAGTCTCCATTAGAAATCAACCATAGGCGCACATACTCGTCTGCGCAGCGGTGTAACCGATTATCTAGCTAACCCTTACGGCTCAATCGAAGGGAGCGCTCTACTCAGCGCTGTGTACCTCGGTGATGTCGATCTCCATTTTGCTCTCAACTACGGGCTCCGCTGTCTCGGGCTCATCGACTAAATCGATCCGGCGCTCAACCTCTGTTTCTTGAGACGGCGACGCGGTCTGCACAAACTCCATGCGGTGGGCGGGCTGCGGAGCACTGAGTGACGCCGCCTCTGCCAGCTCGGCCGCCACTAAATCATGCTGCTCAAAATCCTGCTGCTCTGAATCTTGCCGGTCGAAGTAGGAGATACGCACCTGCGTACGGGCATTCCCGGCGAACCAAAAAATTCCAGCAAGGACAGCACCCCAGCCAAGAATGAACCAAGAGACCACGACCATGGCCTCTGAGTTACGGCGACGACGCCCTGTATTGCGCCAAGCCGAACGCGGTGATGCGGCCATATCAGCAATGGTTGCAGCTCCGACAACTAAGCCAGCGACGTACCCCAGAGCTATGAAGCCTGTTATCCCTGTGAGCACTCTGGTCCCCCCATCTCAGATCGTCTCGGAGCCACCGCTGTAGACGCCCACTATGACGGAGCGGTCCGCCGGGTAGTGGGTAGAAGTGGAGATGAATCTCCTCTGCCTACCAGTAGTGCTACTTCTCCTGAGCGCCGATTCTTCCCCAAAATAAGACGGATGTCACGCGAATTCGGACATTTAATCTCAAGGAAGCATAAAAATGAAAGAACTTCGTAATCTGAATCCGAATTTGAGCCTCAAATGGTTTCGATGGCAGTGATCACCAACCAATCCTTGAGTATTTCCTGAGTCTTCTCTCTCCAGATCTCTAACTCTTAGGAACCGGACTTTGCCCGGCGGCGGCGCATTGCGACAGCCGTAAGAGGCGGCGCAAATACAACCGCTCCCAGTAGCAGGGCTATAAGGAGGTAGCCAAGCGTGCCGTCATCGCTCGAAGTTTTAAGCGCTAGCGGCTTAGAGGCGGTGAGGAGTTGTCCGTCTACCACTCGCCCGCCACCTACAACCCCGGTCACCCCTGATACTCCAGTACCTCCGATGACGCCAGAGGCACCATTGGTTTGACCGGGTCCGCCATTTCCTTCACCGGTAGTCGCGGTCTTCTTAGCGGAGGCCGGAGGAGGGGGTGCCGCTCCTGTAATGAAGTCACCGGTAATGGTTGGGTTTGCGCAGGTATCGATCGAAGGCACTGCGGGTGCTCCAGGGATCTTGGCAACGGCATCGAACCCGAGTTGAACCAAGTTCTTAGGTAGCGGGGAATAACCCAACTGAGCCGCCTTCTGCTGCCCTGCGCATAGGAAGTAGAGGATGAATTTACCGAGCACATCACCCTTCTCGGCACTGAAGGGCTTGGCCGTTGTAGTGGGCGCAATCATGTATGAGTATGAGGAGACCGGGTAGGCACGCGCATCAGGGTTTCGGTAAACACCGGCAAGCACCTGCGTTCCGTCAGGATTAATCCGCGCTCCCTGTAGCGCTATCGCAACAGCCTGCGCAGTCGGCTGCGCGTAATAGCCTCCCGCGTTAAGTAGCGATGCGACTGGGAACGAACGCTGCTTCGCGTAGCCGTACTCAACATAGGTAATCGCACCGTTGTTGTAAGGCGCCGCTACGAATGCAGCTACTCCATCGGAGAACTGCTGCGCAGTACTGCCATCGAACTCTGGGTAAAGAGAGGTCGCAGGGCAGTTGGCCGGTAGCCCTACCTTCCTGCAGAACGCGCTCCATACCGAAGGTGCTTCACTAGCCATGTATGCGGTGAACTGCGCTGAGGTTCCTGATCCATCGGAACGAATTGTTGGTTTCACTGGAATCGCAGGTAGCGCAACTCCGGGGTTCTCTCCAACTATGGCAGGGTCGTTCCATCGAGTAATCGCGCCTGTAAAAATTTTGGCTAGAACATCCGGAGAGAGACGCAGGTCCGTAAAACGCTTGCCGTTTATAACAAGGTTGTACATAAATGAAGTTCCACCGGCCACGATAGGCAAGTAAACCCATGGACGCTTCTGCGCAAGCGCTACCTCATTGGTAACCGCGGTGCCGGTGGCGTCTCGATACTCAGCTTGAAATGGAATCTCGGAGACTGCGAAATCGACCTGCTCTGAGTAGTAGAAGACGCGCCCCGCTGTTGATCCATTTGCCTGATAGTTAATCGACAATCCCTGGCGCGCTACATCCGCTGCCCACTGAGTAACAGCGAT
>CALQAT020000126.1:0-5191 GCA_943328625.2 Bordetella parapertussis
AGCAGAAGAGCAGACCCCGCTACGGCGACGACTGCGAATGCTGAAGCAAGTGAGTCTGCGAGACCGACAGGCTCAACTACACCGTCGATACCCGAGGTACGCGAGACAACCCATACGCCTATCACTACAGCCTGAACTGCAACGGTAGCCATCAGCGTTGCACGCCCTCCGCGCCGAGTAACGATCAAACCTGCAAGAACAAGTTGAAGCCAAGCAACTGCGACGAAGAAGGCTCCGTGGGTAGCAGATGTCTCAAGATGGCCAGGTGCGAATGCGAGGTGAATGAGTCCGGCACCAGCGAGACAGGCCGCAACCACAGTTGCAAGTGGGCCGCTAGATGAGATTAGGGAGGAGCCAGGGTTGCTGGTCGACTGCTCGGGGGTTGACGTAATCAATTGAGATCCATTCTGCTGATTGGGAAGAATCGTTAGAGGCGAGTTAATTAGGTAAGAGCTAAGATATAACTGGAGAACGTTACCCTGTGGTTATCGGTTCCCAAGGAATGAAAACTGAGTCTTTAAGGCATATTACGGAAAATTCTACCTTCGTTTTCTGGCCACATCAAGAAACATCAAGTTAATCTCAACATTTTTCACAACAGATTGACCACAATCAAATATCAGAAGGATCCTAAGTCATCTGTACCTGCGCGGGTACGAGACCCTACAGCCGTCCAACTCGTTGAGGAGTCTGCAGCCCGCACATCTGCCTCAGGAAATACTGCTGGGAGTACGAACCCATCGGTACCTCTTCGGAGCCGGTAACCCACCGAGCCATCGTCTCCAAGAATTACCTCATGGACAGCGAACCCGCTTACCCATCGGTTCCCAAACTGCGATCGCACCTCGATCCGGCCATCCGCTGAGAGAGGTCCAGGGGCGATTGATCCCCCTATGGCTTTTTGACCATCAGAATGGATGGAGCGTTCACTACTCACGGAATCCGTGAGTCTCACTAGCGCCTCCAAGAGAGTTACGCGCTCGGCTCGCTCTTGATCAAGACTTTGACCGAGTAGTCGGGCGTGCTCAATCGCCTTTCCAAGATCAGCACGCAATTCAACATCTCTCGAAGTGAGGTGGGACCGCATCGCACGAATCTCAGCATGTAGAGACGCCGCATCTCTGGCCGCTGCGGCTCGATCCTCCGAGGCGGCCTCCTCTGAGGCAACTAGACGCATCTCAAGTTCGCGTCGCATAGCGCCTCTGCGCCAAGATTTGGCCATGCGCGCAGGATAGCCCCATTTAGAGGAGATGATCAGGAATCGGGAATAAGACTCCGGGAGGACGCCGAGCGAAATTCGCATCAAGGTCGTGGCTCCAGATGCCGATTACTTGGGGGTGCCACAACTTTGGCACCTCTGGCAGTTAGATTTTGCCTTAGCAATCTTGTTGGTCAAATTTACCCTCGTAAGCCAACCCTGATCCGCCTAGCCCCTATCAAGGAGTCACTATATGAATACCTCACTCACGCGTCGCTCAATTCTCGCCGCCACCTCGCTAGTACTTGCAGCCGGACTCGCTCTCGGCGCATGTGGCGGGAGTAGCGACACCAGCACTAAAAAGCAAGGCGAACTGCTTAATGCCGGCCTTCAGGCAGAGGTTCAAGGCGACTACGCGACCGCCAAGAAGAACTTCGAAGCACTTCTTAAGGCCGACTCGACCAACAAGTTTGCCCATTACAACCTTGGCTATATCGCACAGACTCAAGACCGAGATGGCAAAGAGGCAACTAAGCAATACGAAGCAGCCTTGAAGACCGACCCTGAGTATGGCCCCGCTCTCTACAATCTTGCGATCATCAAGACGGCTAACGGTGACGACGCTGGGGCAATCCTGCTTTACCAACGCGCAGGAACAGCTAACCCCACAGATGCCAATACCCAACTCAACCTCGGTTTGCTCCTATACAAGACAGGCGACACCGCTGGGGCCGATGCAGCACTCCGCAAGGCAATCGCTCTCAACCCTGCAATCAAGTCACGCATCCCTGCTAACCAACAGCCGAACGGATAGCACGGAATTTCCAGGCTGCAAGAAGAGACTGATCCCGAAGAAGTATGAGCATCTCTTCCTCGCAAGAGGTCTCTGTCGCTGACGCAGACAAGGCAACTCTAGAGAGCAACTCGCGCTCTTGGGTTGCCTTGATGCCGATGGTGCTAGTTGCTCTTGCAGTACTCATAAACCTCTGGGTACTTAGGTCAGAGCGGTTAGTAGTAACTGCAGTAAACGATCAGAGCGTTCATCGCCTCTTTGTTGAGTGGGCTCGATCTCACTGGATGAACGGCAGCATTCCATTCGATGGTTGGTTCCCGAACCTCTCGCTTGGTTACGCGGCATTTCATCACTATCAGGTGCTCCCCCACATCATTACTGGTGCAGTTGCGACAGCAATTGGGACCAACCGAGCGATGGCCTGGACCAATTATCTGGGCATGGCACTCTGGCCGATCTGCATCTACCTAACGGTACGCGTATTTGGATTCAGCCGCGTAACCGGTGGCATCACCGCGATGCTCGCACCGCTTATCTCATCGGTAACTCTCTACGGATTCGAGGCTGGCTCATACGCATGGCGCGGTAACGGGATGTGGAGCCAACTCTGGGGCATGTGGTTGCTACCAATCACTCTTGCTCTTACGTGGCGAGCAATCTCGCAGGGCAGGCGTTACGCCCTCGCTGCAGTATTCCTAGCGCTTACTTTCTCCTGTCACTTTCTTACTGGCACGATGGCTGTGCTCGGCATGGGTGTCTGGGTGCTTCTCGTCCCTCGTGAGATTCCGAGGCGCATAGGGCGAGCATGCCTAGTTGGAATCGGAGGCATTGCTGGAGCTTCATGGCTGCTCTTGCCAGTTGCTTCGAATAGCGCGTGGGGACTCTCGTCTCAGTACAACGGAGATACCTACTTCTTTAACTCGCATGGACGATCGCAAGTATTTAGTTGGTTGATCCACGGGAAGCTCTTCGACTACGCGCAGGACGGTGGCACGCGTTGGCCGCTCCTCACTGTGTTTCTAGGAATAGGGATCGTGCTTGCGATTACTCGCTTCACACGCGATGAGCGCATGCGCGCTCTCCTCTCTTATTTTTCACTTGGATTTCTAATGTTCTCGGGTAAAGACACTGTTGGCTGGCTCACGAGTCGGCTCCCGGGCTCCGACCAACTCCTGCTCCACCGTTTTCACAACATGGTGCAGATAAGCGGCTTGCTGCTTGCCGGAGTTGCGGCGTCTTGGCTTGCACAGGGCCTCTGGAGTTGGCTGAAAAAGAGCAGACAAGCGAGCTCCTCTACAAGCGAAGAGTCTTCTTCCGGTGGAATTCGCGCGGGCCTTGCACATAATTTTGTACTTGCATCGATGACGACAACACTTGTAGTTGTCATATCAGTTGCGATGCTTGTTAGCGCTTGGCAGGAACGTGATACCTACATGTCTGGAAACGGCACATGGGTTAACGCGCAGATTGTTGCAGATGGCGGGCCAGGCAAAGACTTCGCGACGCTGGTTGATACTGCGCGCTCGTCTGGCGGACGCATCTATGCCGGATCGCTCTCAGCAGGGAGCCCATACAAAATTCTCTATGCCGCTACCTACATGGCACTCGCCCACGAAGACGCCGAGGGGGTTGGATTCACGCTAAGAACTCTCTCGCTCAGTGGAGACGCAGAGGTGAAGTTCAACGACAAGAACCTAACCCACTACGACCTCTTCAACATACGCTCCATCATTCTCCCGTCTGGAGTGGGTCCAGATGCGAGCCTCAACGCTGTCCAAATTCAGAGCTTGGGCGCATGGACACTCTGGTCAGTTCGCACTAGTGGCTACTTACGAGTTGTAGATACCGGGCCTGCGATCGTCGCCGATCAGAAGACTCTCGGTGTAGCGACTACAGATTTCCTCCTTGGCAATGCGGGCGGAGACGGTTTAGTTCCTTTGATCGCGTATGCAGGCAAGCCCTCTGGACTCCCGACACGATTTGATGGCGTGGCGCAGAGCACTCCCCCAGGTGTTGTCACCGTGCAGTTTGGTAGGCCTGATGAAGGGGTATTCGGTGGGCGAGTAAATCTTTCACGCCCTGGTGTCGTAATGCTTAAAGCATCTTTTGATCCAAACTGGCGCGCAACCGTTGATGGGGAGCCGGTAGCAACACAGATGCTTGCCCCATCTTTTGTAGGCGTACCGGTGCCAGCGGGGCAACACACCATCGAGTTTAAGTACCAGTCATTCAAGTGGACATGGGTTCTCGTACTCTTCGGAGCGCTAGCGCTTATCGCTCTAGCGATTGTTCCCCGCAGGCTCGAGCAGCGCCGAGGCGCTCCCACTAGTTAAAGATAAATCACTGCTCTAGGCAGAGCCACCCGCTACTAACCCAGCGGGGCGCAACGAACACAAAAGAATGGCGGGCCCGAAGGCCCGCCATTCCTGTATTCATCTGTACCGGATTCCCCCTAGTTAGTTTCCGATGCAGGTGTACATCGCACCCGTTGTTTGTTTGTTACTCTCCATGTTGATCGAAAACGAAGTTCCACTGGTTCGGAAAATAGCTATCTTTGATAATGCGGCGGCTGTCGCGCTTGTACTGTTTTCGGTTACGGTACAGAAGTAACTAGATGCACTCGTGAACGCTGAGTTACCGCTCAACGTAACGGTTACATTCTGAGTTGTAGCGACGAAGCTTACAGACCCGACGACAATCTTCGGGGTTGTCATAGTCAACCCGGTGGCACCGGAGTAAACATTCGCCACCCCAGTTGCACCGGTAGCACCGGTAGCACCGGTAGCACCAGTAGAGCCGTTAGTTCCGTTGGTACCAGTCACTCCGGTAGAACCAGTTGAGCCCTTAGCTCCGGCGGTACCGGCAGTTCCGGCAGTTCCAGTCGCACCGGTAGCTCCGGTTACACCCGCCACACCCTGAGGACCAGTAGGACCAGCAGCACCAGTCTCACCATTGATCCCGTTGGTTCCAGTCGCACCGGTAGCTCCGGTTACACCCGTCACACCCTGAGGACCAGTAGGACCAGCAGCACCAGTCGAACCAGTCGAACCATTAGAACCGTTCTGTCCGTTGTCACCAGTTGCACCGGTCGCACCATCAGAACCAGTCGCACCGGTAGCTCCGGTTACACCCTGGGGACCAGCAGGCCCTGCAGCACCAGTCGCACCATCAGAACCGTTAGATCCGTCTGAACCGTCAGC
>CALQAT020000127.1:0-5172 GCA_943328625.2 Bordetella parapertussis
ACGGGCCTCGAGTATCTGCAGGGCAAGCTCTCGGCGCTCCTCTCGAATCGCCAATTCGCCGTGCCACTCTGCGCTCGCGGTCAGCGCAGCCGCATCGAGGATTCTCCCAAGCGGTCTCGCCGGAGAGGAGAAATTGGCCTCAAGAAAATATCGCAGTACTGCGGCTGCTGACTCAAGCGCAACCCCTTCATTATGCGTCTCAACCCCTAGGCGAGTGACCTCTTCGAGAGCGTTCCAGCCAATTTTTGGGGCTGAGAACTCAGGCGAGGCGACGCTCTCGACCACGAGCGCAAGGGTTGCCTCGGGTGACTCTAGGAGTCGGTATGCAGTATCGACACTCACTGTCTCTGAGGTTCGGGCTAGCACTGAGGGGTTTACGAGTGAAGCAAGCCCATCTAGTGAATGAGTTAAGAGGCGCTCAATGGCGACCTCCACTAGCGCCTGCCTACTGGCCTCAGCCTTCGCTGCGACTCGCCCAGACGCGACAGCGGAGCCTTTGTTCTCCTTTTCTCCTGCCCTCATGTAGTTATTATCGTATACAAAGTACGATTTGTCCATAGAGAAAGTACTTGCATTTTGCAAATATCTCTATGACACTTACCTCAGCAATTGGGGGTTGTGGGGTTCAAAGCCGGGCAGACCCATTCCCTTTTGGAATGCTCCGGGCTCTCCCCGCTATTGAGTGCGCAGACCAGCCTGGAGTAATCCAGCCTTCATCGCGGCCGCTACCGCATCCCCAGGCTCACTCAACCTCTCAAGCGTCACTCCATGGATCTCGGCGTTGAAGGTGAATCCGTGCGGGTAGTTACCAACCGGAGATCCGGTATCAATGCCTACATCGAATGTCTCGCCGCTCATAGAGAAGACGAGCGGTACGGTGCGCTCAATACGCGCGTGCGCCACTGCATCTCCATCGATGCTGAGCACTAGCTCGCCTCCTGCGCCGAACCCTCCGTCGTAGTCGAAGGTTGCAGCGACTTCGTGGCGCCCTGCTTCAAGGACCCGATCATTCATCAGGGTTGTGACCTCGTGCCCAAAGCAGTTATATACAAACGCGGGTCGTCCACTATCTAGATAGAGAGACCAGCCAGACATATTTCCGCCCTGGCATGCGACCACTCCCTCGGCGGGGGAATCAGCACTAACTGTTATCTCGCCTGTTATGCGCCACGATGCGTTCTTTAAATTCAAGACCGATGACTCCGGCATACGAACATGCGCGGGCGTGTAGGTCATCGATGTGCGCTCACCTAGTAGCGAGGGCACACCGAACTCACCAGCGCGCGGCGAAGAGACATCGCGCAGCGGGTAGACACCAAATCGTCTTGCCTCTTCGTCGAACTTCTCTAGTAATTCGCTAAGTTTATCTGGGTACTTCTCTGCTAGATCTACTGCCTGCGAGAAATCGTTACGAATGTCATAGAGCTCCCAGCGCTCCTGCTCGCCATCGAACTCAAACCCCTGAAGGCGGATCCAAGGAAGCCTTCCATGGAAGCATGCAGCTACCCAGCCCTCGTGGTAAATCGCTCTGTTGCCGAGAATCTCAAAGTACTGAGTGCGGCGCTTGCTCTCGCCATCAGCATCAAAGGTGTAATCCATTGGGACGCCATGCATCTCCATCTGTGAGATCCCGTTCACGCTCTCAGGCTCTGTGATGCCGGCCGCTCGGTAAATCGTGGGAGCAATATCGACCACATGATGGAACTGGCTCCTCAATGCTCCAACATCTTTTATTCGTTTTGGCCATGAGATAGCTAGAGCGTTTCGTGTGCCACCAAAATGCGAGGCAACCTGTTTCATCCATTGGAACGGAGAGTCGAGAGCCCAGGCCCATCCGACATTGAAATGATTCTCGCAGAGCGCTGTTCCGAAATCGTCCATGTGCTCGAGGAGCCACTCGGGGTCTTCGTGCACACCATTCTGAAATGAAGGCGCACTCCATGCACCGTTTACTGTGCCCTCGGCAGAGGCGCCATTGTCACCGGTGATGTAGATAACGAGCGTGTTATCCGTAAGACCTAGTTCGTCAATCGCATCAATAACTCGCCCAATCTGAGCATCGGTATGTGCAAGAAACCCTGCAAAACACTCCATTAAGCGCGTTGCGACAGGTTTGAATCGATCTGGATAGTCATCCCATGCGGGTATCTGCTCTGGGCGCGGAGTTAGAACAGTCTCTGGCGGAATAACGCCGAGTTGTATTTGGCGCTCATGTATATGGGCGCGCATTGCATCCCATCCGTCGTCGAAGGCACCGGCGAAGCGATCGATCCACTCGCGTGGAGCATGGTGCGGTGCGTGTACCGCTGGAGTTGGCAAGTAGCAGAAGAAAGGCCGATCGGGCGCAGAGACATGCTGACGCTGAATCCAGTTGATTGCCTGATCAGCTAGGTCTTCGCTCAGGTGATAATCATCGCGACCAATATGTGCATTGATTGGAGTTGTCTGGTCGTATACCGCGGGCTCAAACTGAGATGCCTCTGCGCCGAGTATTCCGTAGAAGCGATCGAAGCCAACGCCGGTTGGCCAGCGATCAAAAGGCCCTGCAGGGCTCTGCTCCCATAGCGGCGCGAGGTGCCATTTTCCAAAACAACCAGTTGAGTAACCAGATAGTCGTAAGACCTGGGCAATCGTTGCGGCCTCGGAAGGGAGAACAGAGTCATAACCCGGGAATGAGTTTGCGATCTCAGTGATGCCACCCATGTGTACTGAGTGGTGCTGGCGACCAGTTAAGAGCGATGCACGAGTTGGGGAGCAGAGAGCAGTTGTATGGAACTGGTTATAGCGCAGACCACGGTCAGAAATAGCTTGAAATACAGGGGTATCGATCGGTCCGCCGAATGTTGAGTACGAGCCAAACCCGACATCGTCGAGCATCACGAGCAGGACATTGGGTGCACCCTCAGGAGCCTGCGCGTTCTCCAACCTGCGAGGTTGGGAGTCGTTGATCAGTCTGGAGATCTCACCCTCAAACTCTGGAGTAGGGCGGGGAAGATTGTGTTGATCAGTTGCCATTACCTAAATGATGCGTGGTCTAGGCAACGAAGAGCGTTGCGCGCGCTAACTGCATCACCAATGACGGTGAATCTTCCTTCATCAATTGCTTGATCGATTGTCCCCTGGCCAGAGATAACCCAGCCCCAGTCCTCGCGGGATCCTACGTAGGTTGCACTCGCGCCATCTCCGTTGGTCTCGCAAGCAATCGCGTTACGGAAATGCAGGCCCGCTATCTCGCCGTCGAGGTTCCACGCAACATGGGCGTCAATGCCGTCAGTTGTGTCTGGGTCAACAAATACTTTCAGCACACCAATGGCAGTCTCGATGGGCCACTGCATAATCTGAATTGGGAAGACGCGATGCACCTTGTATGCGCTCATGTCGAGTGCGCCCTCAAGATCAAGCGCACGAGTTATGCACCAGTTACGTATGTTGGCAGAGGTAGTGCGCTGCCCAACTAGTCGCAACGCCGCACTTAGGAGTAAACGATCTGCCTCATCGGAGTCGGCTGCTGCTACGAGGATCCCAGAGAGTTCGAGTGCCCAACGCAGGTCATCGGCGAGTGCAGCGCTAGCCATCTCGCGGACTCGCTCCTTGCCGCCCATCGCCTCAATAAAGCGTTTTGATCGCTCTACAGGGGCGTGCGGGAGAAGTTGCTGCGGGTCGCCGTCGAAGAAGCCAAAGAGTCCACTCCGGATCTGGCGCGTATGGTGCTCAACGATTCCGTATAGCTCTGAGGTTAAGTAATCCTCGTTGTAGAACTCAGGGAGGACAACAAGGTGAGCAAGCTCAGTTGAGGTTGCTCCGCGGTTTGTCCATCGCACTGTTTGATCCCAGAGAAACTGAATCGCATCTCGTGAACGCGTCACTCGAGTTGAGATCTCGTCAGTACCCGACATGGGCGGACCATGCGTCGCGATTATGTGGGCAGGCTCTAGGGAGCGAAGGTGATCGATACCGCGAAGCATGACGCGCGGGTCGCGATACTCCTCGCCGCGGATAGCAAAGATGTTGAATAGCGCAGGCCACACAAGGTTGTGCACTGCTACCCCAAGGCTCGGGAACCAGTAGGTAACCGAGTCATCCGCATCACTTGGTGCCGGTTCGACATGAATCTCGAGACCAGCAAGGTTAAGAACCGTTGCAGTCTCAAACGTATTTGTAGGCGAGAGGTATCCGTTCGTCCATGGAGCGTGATCCGCTAGCCGAAATGCAAGACCAAGGCCTACGTTCACCACACCATCAGGGCCGGAGTCTGGCATCCGAATCGCGAACTGCTCCACGAGTCCCCGCAGATATGCAGGCGCAATTATCCCGCCTGCTCGCAGACGGTTGCCATCGATTCCTGAGTGCCCCCAGATTGGGAGTGCCGCTCCTTGCGGTGTTGTTGCCTCCTCGAATACCGCGGCAGTTCCCTGCACGTAGTGGAAGTGCGTGTAGAGCACGGCGACGATCGGCTCGCTAGCAACTCTGCGCAGTTCTTGAATAGCCGCACGCAGCTCCTCGACCGACTCGCCTGAGTCAATAGCGATGATGCCCTCAGGTCCGCGCACGAAGGTTTGGTTGGAGAGGCCATTGCCTACAAAGCACCAAGCGTTATCCCCGACCGCGTAGAACTTGCGCACCAGGCGCTCGGAGTGGGCAACATGTGCCTCATGTGCGATCTGACCGCGAGTGTCAGTAATAGTGCGGGATGAGTCTGATGCGATGCTTCTCGGCTGTGTCATGCGGGCGACTCTAGGCCAGCGGCTATTGACGGCGCATCTACACGAGCGAGAGTGCTGCCTCTATTGCTATCTCGTCGGTCTTCACTAGATCGGTGGCACTGTGTGCGAGGGACGGGAAGAGCGTCTCGTAGCCACTTGGTGCGAACCACACTCCACGATCTAGGAGCGCATGGAATAAGCGCGCATAAATCTCGTGGTCAGCGCTCTGGGCCTCTGCGTAGTTGTTTACGGAAGAGTCAGAGAAGAACATTCCGACAAGCGTGCCAACTTGAGTAATTCGAGCGCTCAGACCAGCTGCCTCAAACGCTGTCTCAAGCCCCTCGGCTAGGAGGGTCGCATTGGCCTCAAGGCGAACGTATGCAGCGTCATCAAGGTGGGAGAGCACCGCAAGGCCCGCTGCGGTTGCTAGCGGGTTACCAGAGAGGGTCCCGGCTTGGTAGACGTCTCC
>CALQAT020000128.1:0-5151 GCA_943328625.2 Bordetella parapertussis
ACGATGTCGGCATCATCTATGCCCAAGAGGGGACCGAGTTCCATAGCGTATGTAAAAACGCCTGCCTGCTCCCCCGATACGTTGATCCAGAGTGCAAAGGATTCAGGGTCGGTCTCTGTTGCCCGCACCTCCAGAATCTTCTCAATCGCCGCGTCGGTTAACTCAAGAATGTGATCCTCTAGTTGGTCCATGGGTTTATCCTAGCCCTATGACCAGAGTGCTTCTCCTAATCCCCAGCGCGACCTATCGCGCCGCGGATTTCGTTGCTGCCGCGAAGGCGATCGGCGCTGAGATCGTCATAGCATCGGATGCCGAGCCAGTGATCCCAGATGCCACGGGGACTCGCTCGATCGTGGTTCCGCTCAACGACCCCGCGGCGGCCGCAGCGGTGATTATTGATCTTGATGAACGCCGTGGAATCGACGCCATTGTTGCCCTCGATGATCGCGGAATTCTCGTTGCAGCTATGGCTGCGCAGCGTCTGGGTTTACCGTGCAACAACCCTGATGCCGTTGCACGCACGCGCGATAAAGAGGCGATGCGTGATGCGCTCGGTATCTTTGAGATGCCCCAACCAAGGTATGCGGCGTTCGATGAGCCAGGTGAAGTAGTTGGGCTTATCGAGAGAATCGGGGGCTTTCCGTGCGTTGTAAAGCCAGTCGGTTTGTCGGCGAGCCAGGGCGTGATCCGAGCGGACGACGCGGCGAGCGCGCTAGCGGCGGCTACACGCGTACAAAAGATATCGGGTGGTGGCCGCCTTATTGTGGAGCAGTACATCGCGGGTTCCGAGGTTGCTGTGGAGGGGCTGCTTCGCTCCGGCACTCTCGAAGTACTAGCGGTATTCGATAAGCCCGACCCGATGGAGGGGCCGTATTTCGAAGAGACGATCTACGTGACGCCTTCGCGCTTGGGCGCATCAATCCTTGAAGAGATAGCGCGAACAACTGCGGAGGCATGTGCAGCGATTGGGCTGACAGAAGGCCCAGTGCATGCCGAGCTGCGGGTCGATGGTGAACGTGCATGGATCATTGAAGTAGCGGCACGTTCAATCGGTGGATTATGCGCGCGTGCACTGCAATTTGGAGCAGGCATCAGCCTCGAAGAGGTCATCCTCAGACATTCACTCGGTATGTCACTCGAAGGGCTTGAACGCGAACTACACGCTTCAGGAGTCATGATGATCCCGATCCCTCGCGCCGGAACGCTGATCGGGGTAGGGGGGCGTGAGGAGGCTCTAGCCATACCCGGGATACTCGGGCTCGAGATCACCGTTCCGCCCGGACGTAGCATCGCTCCACCTCCAGAGGGTGATCGCTATCTCGGCTTCCTATTTGCTAAGGCGATGACGCCAGCAGAGGTTGAGGCAAGCCTGCGCTCCGCCCATGCCCTTCTAACCATAAACATCGCGTGATGGGGCTCTATTTTTCCTACCCCTGTTTTGAGGTGCGTATAGGACCGTCAGAGACGCGCACTCGTCTCCGCATAGCCTGACCCCTGATGCGCATACTTCTGATCTCTTGCTATGAGCTCGGTCACCAACCGTTAAATGTGGCGGTACCCGCAGCTCTAATGCGCGCACGCAGTCATGATGTTCGTTGCCGCGATCTCTCGATCGAGGAGTGGGATCCCGACGACATTGCGTGGGCCGATCGCATTGCGTTCTCGGTACCGATGCATACCGCTACGCAGATCGCTCGCCAGGCCATTATGCGCGTGCGTGCGCAGCGGCCGGAGCTACTCGTAGCGGCCTACGGCCTATACGCCGAGATGCTTACTGACCTAGCCGACTGCGTTCTGACAGGTGAGACAGACTCTGCTCTTCTCGATTGGGTAGAGAGTCTCGATGACGGCGAGCGCGGCGATGGTGATGCTGCTCGCGGGAAGATTCTCCACCTCGGGCGTGAGGCCGCGTCACCAGGTGCAGCACTACCTGCGCGCGACCTGTTACCTGCACTCGATCGTTATGCGCACTTGGTAGTTGCGGGCACTGAACGAATAGTCGGGTATGTCGAGGCAAGCCATGGATGCGCGCATCGATGTCTGCACTGCCCCGTCCCTGTTGTCTACGACGGGCGTATCCGCATTGTTGAACACGATGCCGTCCTCGCCGACATAGCGCAGCAGGTCAACGCAGGCGCTCAGCACATTACGTTTGGTGACCCTGACTTCCTCAATGGCGTCCATCACTCCCTCCGGATTGTGCGGGCCATGCATGAACGCTTCCCCGAAGTCACCTTTGACTGCACGGTTAAGGTTGAGCACGTGCTGCTTCATCGCGACATCTGGGCGGAGTTTGCTGAGTCCGGCTGCCTATTCGTGGTCTCGGCATTTGAGAGTGTCGATGACGTGACCCTTACGCATCTCGATAAAGGTCACACCGTTGCAGAGATGGCTGATTCGGTTCGCATACTGCGTGAGCAGGGAATCGCAGTGCGCCCTGCGTGGATGCCGTTTACTCCATGGACAACGCTTGCGCATATACGGGGAGTCCTCGATTTTGTCGCCGAGAATGATTTGGTCGGCAACGTAGACCCTGTGCATTACACGATCCGGCTGCTGCTCCCGCGCGGTTCGCTATTGCTCGAGCATCCTGACCTTGCCGCATCGCTCGATGCATACGACGAGGCGCGTGGCTCTTATCAATGGATCGCATCTGACCCAGAGATGGATGCACTACAGGCGCGGCTCGCTGCTCTTGTTGAGGAACGCCTTGCTGCAGAGGACCCGATCTCTGTTGTATACGACGCGGTGCGCGAGGCGTGCGGACTCCCAGCGCTCGGACTTGATCCGACGGCGTCCGATGCGATTCCACGCCTGACCGAGTCATGGTTCTGCTGCGCAGAGCCGACCGCACTGCAGTTAGGTGCCTCGCTCCTGACCTAGCGATGGTGACCTAGCGCTGCTGCAGACGAAGGCGCCCGACCTTGGTCTGCGTCAAGGGACTCCAAGTTCGCCATTGTTGACAGGGTAGGTTTCGTATTACAATACCTACGTGGATATCTTGGCCGCAGCACTCAAGCATGGCGTTACCGCTGAGGAGATCCTGCACGCCATCGACAACGCTCTCGCCGTGGACGAAGTAGCAGAAGACCCCATTCGCTACTTGATTCTTGGTCCTGATCTTGGCGGCAATCTCCTGGAGATTGTCATTCTTGATCGACCCAACGGCCCGTGTGTGATTCACGCAATGAAGATGCGAGAGAAGTACCGAGTCCTATTGCCGCGAACAGGAGAATGAAGATGACCAAGCGCAAAACTGCAGTAGAGAAAATGGCTGCTCAGTCCGAAGAAGGATACGACGTCGAAGAGATTCTGCGCCGTCGTGGTGGCCGACCCACCTTGGGGTCTGCACCATCATCCGTCGAGTCAGTCCGCCTTAGTCCCGAGCTGAAGCGCGACTTGCTCCTGCGGGCAGCCCAGGAAGGCGTCAGTCTCTCTGAGGCGATTAGGACTGCACTCCAGGATTACGTAAAGGCCAGTTAGGCAACGAGCCCGTGTATGGAACGTATGCATCACTCTTGTGGGTGCACATTTCGTCCCGTTGTTTCTCCGTCCGCACTAGAACGGGTTCAAGCGATTCGAAGTGAGCACAGCGCTCAGACGGAAGCCCTTGAAACTATTGAGCCTCAGTCCCTTCGAGGGGTTCGAACATAGTCCCATCACCTCTATAAAGTGTTTTCGTATCGGCAACAGGTTCACGTCAGTTCAAGGAATAAAGCTGGCGTGATGCACTTGGGTTCCTGACGGTCCCACTCCAGAAGATCTTTGTCTCCCGTGATGATGAAGTCACAGTTGTGAGCTCTCGCGAGGGAAACCAGATACGAGTCGTCGCTGTCGCGCACACCCAGATCTTCATCGGGTGGATCGGGCACGAGGTCCACCAACGAGGTGATCATTTCGACGTAGGGCTTGGCGTCCTCAGCAGAAATCCACCGTCGGAGTCGTTCTCGCGTTGTGAGGACCTCGGTAATCTCCGCTAGCAACTCAGGGCACATCACAACTTCAAAGTCTGCACCGGTCATCCATCTCTCGACAAGTACATGCGAAGGTCCCTTTCGGATCGCCGCCGAGGCCCAAACGTTCGCGTCAATGACAATCTTCAAGGCTTCAGTCGTGAGCTAAGCCGACGTCGACGGACGGCGCTGGACTCCTCGACCGCGAGATCAGTCGCTTCATTCTCAGACAATGTGTTTTCGGTGCCTGCGATTTTGTCGAACTCTCTGCGAAAGCGCGAGGTGTAATACTCCCATGCAGCTTGGCGACTTGTTCCGAGCGCCGAGGCAATTTGCTCCCACGATCTCCCAGATTCTCGTGCCTGCTTCACAAGTTCGCAGCGAAGCCGGTCAATCTCCAGTTCACTCGCCGTGATTTGGCGAATCGCGTCGATCGGGTCGGTCGGAAGGGCGTCGGTGCTAAGCAGACTCATGTTGTCAGGTTAACTTGACAACATCACAGAAGCAAGAGATTTCCGGGGTTCGAACAGAGTCGCATCACCTCCAGTCGTTGATCTTCTGGGGAATGCGCTTTTTCAGCGAACCTCAACGGGTGTTCTCGTCACCCGGTGTTTCTTAGATCGGGCGGTGCTCGCCAAGCCCATCTGATCTCAGTCCCGGCCTCCGTCTCAATCTTCTCGAGTCTGTATCCCTCATGTGTTTTTTGTAGGTGATGGCGTTTACAGAGGCGTACGAGGTTCTCAAAGGTGGTTGGCCCGCCCTCTGCAAAGGGCTTGATGTGATCTATCTCTAACCCAAGAGTTACGTCGCATGTTGGTACTTGGCAGACACGGTCGCGTTCCTCAATACCTGTGCGCAGTTTTGCTGGAATCGCGCGCCCCATGTGCGCAATCGTTCGTATCTCTGTGCCATCGAGAATGAGGAGCTTCAAAAATGCTTCACCCAAGTATTCAGTAGCAGTCGCCACTGGGATCGGCCCGACGCCTGCGATCTCGCCGTGCTCAGTGTGCCCACGCTTGAGTGCATCTATGTCGATTCGAATATTGATCACGGCATTAGGGCGAGTCGCTTTCCCGCCGCTCTCGCTCGACTGCTTTGTGGTCGCTTTCGCGCAGAGTGCCATTAGCGCGTCAGCAGCGTAAGCCTCTGGTCTTTCATGCACACCACTCTTACGCGCCACCTTGAAAATCTCATCCTG
>CALQAT020000129.1:0-5129 GCA_943328625.2 Bordetella parapertussis
ATGCTCTTGTGCTCTCGAATAGCGGCAGCGAGTGCAGGGTGGTCATGAACCCTTAGGTCTCTTGTGAATACAACTACGCCTGTTGTCATAGCAATGAGGGTACCGTTATGACTCCATTTCTACAGAAATGGCACCGCTGCTCTGCACACAAATTATCGAAGCAGTGGCACCATGCTCGCTGCGATGCGAGCAAGAGCTAATAACTGCAGCCGCTCTCGCTGGCGGAAGGTATGCCCATCGCGCCCGAGAAGTAGGACGACACTCGAGTTAGGCAATACGGCTATAGCGAGATCCGAGGGCCCCGCAGCACCTGCAGTAACAAGCTGCGATGATCGGATCCCTGCAACATACGCATCTAGGACGGCATGAGCGGGCGAGTCTCCGCATGATGCGAGTATCTCTTGATCATCAATAACTGCCGACCAGTCAGCCGAGAACTCATTCATTGTATGCGTTGCTAGTCGTAGCCAGAGATCCGGTATCGAGGTTGCTTCACAGATTGTTGCGGCAGAATTAAGAGCATCGACTCTTGGGTCTGGGAATACTCCAACACTGCGCACCTCCTCGACCGATACGCCATCGACCTCTTCGATCTCGCGGATCAAAATCGGAATCATCTCTGCGTCAGGAATGTTCACAGCAAATTCGTCTACTGCAACGCCCTCACCGGTCTCTAAGACATCGATGCCGACAATGTCTCCTCGCATCGCACCGATTCTTGAGGCCACGAGTCCAAGTGCTCCAGGGCGGTCTGGCAGCCAGACCCGGATCAATACATGCTCAGCTGAGGAGTTTGAAGACTCTGCTGGATTCGGTACTGGTTCTGCGTGGGTGCTCTCTGCGCTGCTCACGCACTCATCGTAGGCCGCGTTCTGGGTCGGGAGTGTTTCGAGAATATGAAGCGACGCCATATGAAGGGATGTCACTGCGAGGATCGCGCAGATTTATGCAGCCCCGCATGAGAGGCTGCCGGCGTGAACCTAGATCGCCCGGTAGCCTCCCAAGTGTGAGCGAACGAGTTGGTATTTTTGGTGGGACATTTGACCCGATTCACTCTGCGCATATTGCCGCAGCAAAAGCCGTGCGCAATACCCTCGAACTCGATCGTGTGCTGCTGATCCCCGCAGGGGACCCTTGGCAAAAGAGCGGCAGAGTAGTGGCAGATGCGCAAGCGCGCCTAGAGATGGCGAGGCTCGCTGTAAGCGGCATGGCGGGTCTTGAAGTTAGCGACATCGAGGTTCTCTCCTCAGAGCCATCGATAACAGCAGATACTCTCGAGGCCCTCGCAGAAGAAGGTCGAGATTTATTCTTGATTCTCGGTGCAGACGCAGTTGCGAATATGCCTTCATGGCGCAGGCTTGATGAGACACGCGAACTCGCCACAATTGTTGTTGTTGAGCGTGAGGGAGAGTCATGCGTCCCCCCGGGCGATGGGTGGAGCGTCGAACATATAAAAATGGAGCGCTTCGATGTCTCTTCGTCGTTGATTCGTGAGCGTCTTAGGCAAGGCCTCCCGATAGATGGGCTAGTACCCGCCCCGACTGCACACTACATACAGGAGCACGGCCTCTACACTCAACCCCAATGATGGAGCCAGATACAGATACAGCGCCAGGGCGAGATACAGGGTCAGCAAGCCCCCAAGACGCGCCCAGTGCCGGTAGGCGTCAGGCGGGGCGTGAGCGGCGAGCGAGAGAGCGTGAGCGTCGTGGTTTCTGGCTAATTGTTATGCCGTCTATAGCAATCGCTCTCGGTATAGCAGTGATGATCGGTTTTGTATTACGCGGCTCTTCGGAGATAACCAATGACGTGGGTTCTAAATCGCGTCTGCCGGGTCTTGCCACTGAGGCCGCTCTCATCGCACATGTTGGGCCTAGTAATGAAGCAGATCTAATTCTCCTGCTCGGTAGATCTGGCGACGCGGGATCCGTTTTGATGCTGCCTTCGTCTACTCAAGTCGAGGTTCCGTCACTTGGTATCCAGACTCTCGCGCAGGTCCCATCCGTTGGCGACGACGCTCTCCTGCAGACGACCGTACAGAATCTCACTGGAGTTAATGCTGGCGCTCCGTCAATAGTTGATGATGCAACACTTCTTGCTGCGATTACGCCGGCTGCACCGTTCGAGGTTGATCTACGAAGCGCGGTTCGATTTGCTGCCGATAAGCGCGACGCTTTCCCGGGCGGGCTCCAGCGTCTAACAGCCGCAGAGATCGCTCGCTTGTTAACAGAGGCTCAGATTGGTAGCGAAGTGGATCGCTTAGTAACTGTGCAGGCTGTCTTAGAGGGATGGATGAAGCGCCTGAAGAACCCCGCTGTGGCGAGTGCAACGATCGCCGCCGTACCTATCGCTGCTCCGATCGCGAGTGTTGGAGGTTTGAAGCCTGCGTCCTATGACACGCTGCCTGTTGACTCCATCGGTACAAGTGGAGACGAGAGATTGAGTGTTCGGAGCTCTGCGCTTCCAGGTGTTGTTAAGAGGCTCTTTCCAGATGCTCGCCTTGGAATTGATGGCAGGCGCCCGCGAATTGAGATTCTCAACGGAGTAGGTACCGTAGGACTCGCTCAGGCTGTTGCCCGTTTAGTGGTGCCAATTGGGGGGGATGTTCGCCTCACGGGCAATGTTCCGGACTTCGGTGTAACTGAGACGCAGGTGATCTACTACCGTGAAGCAGACCGCCGTGCTGCTGAGAAGTTTCTTGAAGCAGTGGGTGTTGGTTCGCTACGACGGGCCGATCGTGCGATCGGTATTACTGACGTGACCATCATCGTCGGCCCAGACTTCAATCCGAAAGGCTCCACCAAGTGACAACGACACCCAAAGACGCAACGCGCGAGAGTCATGTGCGCGCAATAGTCGCGGCTGTTGCTGCCTCGGAGAAGAAGGGCACCGACATACTTGTGCTTGATGTTGGATCCATCATCGGCATCACAGAGGCGTTTGTAATTGCTAGCGCCTCTAACCCGCGTCTAGTGCGCGCAATCGTTGATGAGATCGAGGAGAAGATTCGACTCCATGACGGCACATCCCCGCTTCGCACCGAAGGCCTAGACGATCTCGGTTGGGTCCTCATGGATTACGGCGACTTCGTTGCACACATCTTCCTCGATGAGGTGCGCGACTTCTACGCACTAGAGCGACTCTGGTCGGATGCTTCACAACTGTGGAGCGAGCCAGTAGTAGCGCCCGCAGTACCCGTCGCTTAAGCGAACTACTCTGCTCGGCTGGTCGGCGTCCTCAGGCCGGAGTTAGCAACCTCTGACTCAATCAACCCAGGGGCGCATCTGTACGCCTAGAGCCCCTAGCGCATCTTTTAACTCGCGCACTGTTGCATTGCGCTCAACGCGCGGTGAGTAGAGCATTGAAGAGATGATTGCGGCCTGAGCTGCACCTGCGGTGAGTCCATCTGCAATGTGCTGCGCTGTTCCGGCGCCTCCAGATGCAATTACGGGCACGTTTACCGCGTCGGCAACAGCACGTGTGATCTCGATCTCGTAACCCTCGCCGGTACCATCACGATCAATGCTGTTAACCACGATCTCGCCGGCGCCGAGGTCCTCAGCTCTGCGCACCCAGTCGAGGGCATCTAGGCCTGTAGCGAGGCGAGCACCATCGATAAATACCTCGTAGCCACTTGGAATCCCATCGCGAATTCCGACGTGCTTTACCTGCGTCGAGAGCACGATGCACTGGCGACCAAACTCGGTGGCACCATTGCGAATGATCTCCGGGTCACGCACCGCCATGGAGTCGATACTGATCTTCTCGGCTCCGGCTTTCAGCACCTCGAACATATCGTCAACATTGCGGATCCCGCCGCCGACTGTGAACGGCACAAATATGTGCTCAGCGACTCTGCGGACAGTCTCAAGATCGATCTTGCGCTTCTCGCTACTAGCCGTGATGTCGTAGAAGACAATCTCATCGATCTGGTCTTGATAGAGGCTCTGCGCGAGATCCTCTGCGGGTGCAACATCGATGTTGTCCTGAAAGCGTACGGCCTTAGTGACGCGTCCGTTTATGACATCGAAGCAGGCGATCAAGCGTTTAGTGAGCATCAGAAAGCGTCCATACTAAAAAGCGTCTGCATCAGACGCCGTTCCATGATGCAAAGTTTGTGAGGATTCTCAACCCAACCTCGCCGCTCTTCTCTGCGTGGAACTGCGTTGCAGCAATATTTTTATGCGCAACTACAGAGCAGAACTCTCCTGCGTAATCAGTTACTCCAAGTACATCATCGTCATCTGTGGGCACAGCGTGGAATGAGTTCACGAAGTAAAGGTATGGGTCGGTGGGTAGGTCTTGAGTAAGCGCGTGATCGCGCACGAAGCGCACAGAGTTCCAACCGATCTGTGGCACTCGAACAGATTCGGGGAAACGCTGGACCTTGCCAGGGAGCCAGCCAAGGCAATCGGTATCGCCCTCTTCAGAGTGCTCGAAGAGGATCTGGAGCCCAACGCATATTCCCAAGAACGGGATCGCTTGATTGAGAACTCGTTCGGTCAGTACCTCGACCAATCCCGAGTCGGTTAGGGAGGCAACAGTTGCGCCAGCTGCCCCGACGCCCGGCAGGATTATGCGGTCAACCTCTCGAACCGCCTCGGCATCGGAGACAAGGCGAGCATCGATGCCAAGGCGCGCGAGTGCATACATCACACTCGGGGCATTCCCGGCTCGATAATCAACTACGCCAATCACAGTTTTGTGAGTCTAGAGAGAGGGGTTCTCTGAGGACGCAGAGAATCTCTCTTGTGGGTACTAAGCCGTGCAGAATAATCTAGGAATTGCCTAGATTTTCTGAAAAAATCTCTTGTAATTGTCACACCCCTAGTTTATAATCGAACATATGTTCGATAGATTGGATCAACTCACCACAGAGCTCGAGGCGTGCTTTGCCTCTATGGAGGTTGACTGCTTCGATGCTGCTCGGGCCGCCCGGTTGGTCGGTTCCGGGGAGCGAGTGAGGCGCCTTGGGGATGCGATACGCACTATCGGTGTTGGTCAGGTCGAGCGCACCAATGGCTGGAAAGGCCAGGGCGCTAAGAGCATCTCGGAGTGGCTCTCGATTGAGACTGATTGTGCTCATTACGAGGCCCAGTCTGTAGTGGTGCTCGCTGGTCAGCTTCAGC